>NZ_JACJFC010000008.1:0-189581 GCF_014164385.1 Pseudoalteromonas sp. SG43-3 | reverse complement strand
AAGTGGCGTCCCCAAGGGGATTCGAACCCCTGTTACCGCCGTGAAAGGGCGGTGTCCTAGGCCTCTAGACGATGGGGACACATAAATGTGTCACTAGGACAACTGAATTTTTAGACTCGTTTCAGACGAGCTTTCTTAATAACACTACACTTCCCTATTAAAAATAAGTAAGTGGCGTCCCCAAGGGGATTCGAACCCCTGTTACCGCCGTGAAAGGGCGGTGTCCTAGGCCTCTAGACGATGGGGACACATAAATGTGTCACTAGGACAGTTGATAAGTTTAACTCACATCATGAGCTTTAAGGTAATTGCGTTTAATACAAGTAAAGACTCGAGCTTTAATTGTGACGCTATTTTCTCGGTAAAACCGCCTTTAACTAATAAAAGTTAAGTGGCGTCCCCAAGGGGATTCGAACCCCTGTTACCGCCGTGAAAGGGCGGTGTCCTAGGCCTCTAGACGATGGGGACACAGAAAACTGCTACCCTAGGACAAAACACTAATTTTTGGTGGAGCCATGCGGGATCGAACCGCAGACCTCTTCACTGCCAGCGAAGCGCTCTCCCAGCTGAGCTATGGCCCCAACTTAATCAATACCCACCGTGATAAACACATCGTGTATCGCTTAGTGCGGGGCGCATTCTATGCACCACCCAAAATAAAGTCAACAGTTTTTTACCTAGCTTTATTTAAATGGTTTAATTTTCAACAAACTGGCTATCAAGCGTGCTAAAAAATACAATTTGAATAAGATTCAAGCCCTACTGCTTATAATAACATCACTATATTGCAGCGAATACTCAATAGCCCCCACTCCCCCATTTAATGAAACAAAATTGCATCAAAGCAAAGGTATACATTTATATGCAAATTAAACTTATCTATAAACTACCAATTAAGGCCCCGCCAATCGCCTTAATCTTTTAAAAGTTACAATTGCTTATAATAACCAAAACTTAAATGTGGGTTTGAGAGTACCCGCAGCCTTTACTTGCTTAATAACCAGCGTAACTCGTACTAAAAAATTCGATTATTGTTTGAAGAGCATTTTTAAAAGAGCACTGTTGCTTCGTAATTCTATGTATAAAACTTCAAGGCGCGTTGATCTTTGGTGGGTGAAGCGGAAGCTTTGCTCGGCTTTTACTTGGCCCACTAGGTTACAAACCTCGCGCCGCGATTTAATCGTCCCTAGATTGAACAAATTTGAATCCACAAAGGTCAACACGCCCTAGTTATATGTGATCTATTTAGTCTTAACCCGAAGCTAGTAGCGAGGAATACGTATTTACGAGATGGCTAGGTTGGCTTATAAAAATAAAGTAAGTACAAAAATAGAGTTTAGAATGCTGAAATAGCATTTATTTTGGGAAGTTTAGATTAAATTCATTTTTAAAGGACCACTCTATTCACTAAATAACTCGCCCTAATATTAATCGATCTTGCTCATAATCATAAAAACGACTCCAGTAAAAAAACAATGAGTATCGTAAAACTAAATTTAAGGTTAATAAAATACAATTCCCTACTCACTTTTAGGTGCTTAATTGAACTGCAATATCAAATTTGATGATAAAATAGACTTCAACCATATCCTATTGTTTATAAAACCTTCATTCAGCACATTTTTATCATTCAAGTGTTGACACATTTCCAACTCTATCTATAATAGCGCCCCACAACAACGCAGCAATGCAATGTTGTTTAGATGTGGGTGATTAGCTCAGTTGGGAGAGCATCGCCCTTACAAGGCGAGGGTCACTGGTTCAAGTCCAGTATCACCCACCACTTTTTAGTTAAAGTGTTCACATCTAAATTCTATATGGGTCATAAGCTCAGTTAGAAAATAGAGAGCATTACCGCTACTAACAAGTAACGGCAAAGTTCACTGGTTAAAGTCCAGTACTATTTATTTAATAGTAGCGTTTTAAATTATATGTGGGTGATTAGCTCAGTTGGGAGAGCATCGCCCTTACAAGGCGAGGGTCACTGGTTCAAGTCCAGTATCACCCACCACATATAAAACCTATTACTATATTAATAGTCGTGTTTTAAAATTGTAATATGGGTCGTTAGCTCAGTTGGGAGAGCATCGCCCTTACAAGGCGAGGGTCACTGGTTCAAGTCCAGTACGACCCACCATTTTTTAAATGGTGCATATTACAAAAAAATCTAAATGGGTCGTTAGCTCAGTTAGAAAAAAGAGAGCATCACCGCTATTTACAAGTAACGGCGAGGTTCACTGGTTAAAGTCCAGTACTATTTATTTTAATAGTAGCGTTTTAATTTATATGTGGGTGATTAGCTCAGTTGGGAGAGCATCGCCCTTACAAGGCGAGGGTCACTGGTTCAAGTCCAGTATCACCCACCACATATAAACCTATTATTATATCAATAGTCGCGTCTTAAAATTTAATATGGGTCGTTAGCTCAGTTGGGAGAGCATCGCCCTTACAAGGCGAGGGTCACTGGTTCAAGTCCAGTACGACCCACCATTCCTAGAATGGTGCATATTAAAATGTAATTTGGGTGATTAGCTCAGTTGGGAGAGCATCGCCCTTACAAGGCGAGGGTCACTGGTTCAAGTCCAGTATCACCCACCAAATTACATCAAGCGGTTAATTGATAATAAAGAATTAAATAACAGGCATACCTATTATATGTGGGTGATTAGCTCAGTTGGGAGAGCATCGCCCTTACAAGGCGAGGGTCACTGGTTCAAGTCCAGTATCACCCACCACATATAAATACCATCAGATAACTTCTCTAGTAATAACTCTTTCTTTTCATATTAAATATATTTAAGAACTTTATAAAAACTCAATATAAAAATCGTATGTATTTAACTTAGTCGTAAGAAAAAGAGCATCACCACCCTTTACAAATAATGGCGAGGGTCACTGGTATCAAGCCAAGTAATCACCCACCACATATAAATACCATTAAACAATTTCTCTAGTAATAACTTTTTCCCATATTAAATACGTTTAACTCCTCTTTTTACCTTAAATATATTTCATATTTTTATTAAAATCTAAATTACCATATCAAAGCACTCATCAAATATAGCGTTTCCATTTTACTTATTTAGTTTTTAATTATGCTATTCGGCTCAGTACTTTCGAAGTTAGATAAACGTATTAGACAAAGTTAAGTACCTAATAAATACAGCTATCATTTAAATTCCCTTGTAAGGAGTTAAACTGTTGATTATAGTCTGTGTTAAATACAATTACACTTAAGCCAATGCCAACTAAGATCTATTCAAAAGCCAAAATACTTATAGTAGAGGAGCAGCCACTTGCTCAAAGCTATATGAAACAATCGTTAGAAAGGCTTGGCTTTCGGCAGTTGCGCTTTGCTGATCATGCAAACTCTGCAAAAGAGCAGTGTTTAAGTGAAGAATTTGATCTAATAGTTTGCTCATTCAACTTAAACAAACACCAAGATGGCTACCAGCTTTATGAAGAGCTACGTGTAAAGCAGCTCATAAAAAGTTCGACTGGCTTTATTTTTATCTCAGCAGAAACAAGTGGCTCACTCGTTCATAGTGTTCTTGAGCTGCAGCCAGATGACTTTTTAGTTAAGCCTTTTACAGTACAAGAGCTTAAAACACGCATTGAACGAATCTTAAAGCGTAAACACGACTTACAAACAGTGTATTCATTAATTGATGATGGTAACGATTCAAAAGCTATTAAATTTATTGATACCGCTCTGGATAAAAAAAATAATAATTACAGTCCTATCCTACTTCGCTTAAAAGGCGATGCCCTACTTCGCTTAAAGCGTGCTCAAGATGCAAAAGACTTTTTTAAGTCTGTTCTCGATATTCAAAAATTTGCTTGGGCAAAAGTAGGTTTAGTAGAGGCACTTATAGCGAATAACGAACATATTTTGGCGCAGCGAATGCTCAAGACAATGTTAGAGCGCCAAGAAACTCGTTTAGTAGCCCTTGATTTGTTGGGCAGATTAGAAATAAAGCTAAATCAGTTTGAACTAGCACAAAGCTTTTTAAGTCAAGCAGCAGACATTGCACCGCGAAACATCACACGCCAAAAATCGTTAAGTAATGTGTCGCTAATTAATCACGACTACGAAAAAAGCTATTTAACTCAAAAAGATATAGCCACCTTTGCAAAGCACTCAATACACGACCACCCCGATGTATATTTAAATGCAGCACGTGCCGGTATCGACTTTGCGTTAACGACTGATCAAACTGATCAAATTCAACGAATTTCTAGACAAACAAATCAGTACATTAATGATTTAAAAAAACAGTTTCCTAATAATGCAAATCAAGCTCAAATTGATGTACTTAATGCACGACTTCATTACTTAAAAGACGAGCATCAAAAAGCGAAAAAGCTAATTGAGCAGCTTGATGACGACGATACTCATATCCGATCGGTTGATGGAGCACTTGATAAAGCAAAAGCATTTCATGAACTGGGGTTTCATCAGAAGGCGCAAACCTTATTCACACAAATAATTAGCCACTGTGAAAGACACCCTGCAGTTAGCGACACAACTTACTTGCGTTATATTCAGCAGCAACAAAGTGAGCGACGCGATATTAAAATGGGTCCAAAAGAGCTTAATAACCATGCCGTTAATCAATTTAATAAAGGGCAGTTAAATACTGCGCTGGAAGCTTTTACGCAAGCATTTAGAGTAATGCCTCGCAATCAGAGTATTGCACTTAATTTATTACAGTGCCTATTTGATTCAACCAAGCAATCTGGCAGCTCATTTAATATGGATCTTGCTAGAAGATGCTACGCCCTTCTTGATAAAACTAAATTACAAGCAGATCAGACGCAGCGTTTAGATAAGATTTTACATATAGCAAAAGAAATGAATTTAGATATTCAAAGCGCTAGTAAATAAAATATTAGATCTTTTTCATTGCTGCGGCATTAACGCAATAACGTAAACCTGTTGGTAATGGGCCATCTGGAAAAATATGGCCTAAGTGCGAATCGCACACATTACAAACCACCTCTATGCGCTCCATACCATGACTTGTATCGTTTACATAACCAATCGCTTCAATTGTCGCAGGTTGCGTAAATGACGGCCAACCAGTGCCACTATCAAACTTTTCATCGGCATCAAACAATAGGTTATCACAGCAAATACACACATACTTGCCAGGTTCGAGTAATGTACAACTACCCGAGCTATCTGGGCGCTCTGTTCCTTTCTTACGTGTTACGTAATATTCATCTTCTGATAGTTGCATCCGCCACTGCTCGTCAGTTTTGACTACTTTTTTACTTGGGGTAGGATTGCCGTTGGTGGCAAAGTTAATAACATCATTCCACTTCAACATAATAGCCTCATTGAATAGTTGATTAACCGTACTTAATAAATTTATAAGAAGTACGGTCAATTATTACGTTATTTAATACACTAGAGATCAGCTAAAGAGTGTTGAGCGTTTAAAACTAAAACTCGTTCAATTTTAAAGGTAATCTCCTCAGCTAAAGGTAATATTTTGTTTTTCTGAGTCGGTAAGTATTCGTTTAATAAAACTATCTAGCTCTGCTTTTTTTACAGGTAAACTAACACTCATTTGGCGCTCGTTATTACTGTAAATAATTAGCTCATCATCCTTTGTTGTTATGCGTTCAATACTCTCAATAACTAACCAATTTGGACCATGCTTTTTATCAAAAAATCCCATCAAACTAAAAAGTAGTAAATGTTGGGCATCTCGCTGAATAAAATCCTCTAGCCTATTTCTTGATTTAAATAAGGGCGTTAGCCTATAAACGCTTGAGCAAAAAACAAATACCCACAACCCAAATAGCGCTTTAAACCACATAGACTCTAAAAGCTCAGTGCTAATCATTAAAATAACAAGCACTAAGCCTATTAACGATATAGCTATCGCTATTTTTTTATTTACAGCGTCCACAACTAATCCCTTTTAAGTCGCTTTTTTTCTTCTGATGCTTTTTCTGTCGGCTCAGGCCAATCATTAAAAAAAACGGTTAAATAACGGCTTTTCACCAAATACCACAATACCCATAAAACAATCATCATTTGTACTGCTAAAAATGATGAAAATCGATAATGGCTATGCGCAGCTTGAATACTTAACCATGTTAAATCAACAACAGCACATACAATAAGGGGCCAGCGCATATGCCGCCATATTTTTGCTAACTTATCGCTCGCACTGTGTGAATCTCGTGGTCTGCGTAAACAAAATAAAATAGTCGGTATTATTGCAATACTTCCAATTGCTATTGCGATAAAAAAATCATTTTTATTTTTAAAAAATAACGACATTAAATCCAGTTCAGGCCTGCGGCTTAAAGCCGCAATCACCCAAATAAAATAGCCACGTAAAAGCACCAGCAAACTTAAATGAAATGCTATAGGTGTACGGTAACTTCCGTACTTATCCCAGTATTCTGGCCCATATCGGCTCATTGTCGCTTTCCTAGCCATTATGCTTTTTAAGCAGCTCAATTAATTCATCTTCCGTGAGTATGTCGATACCTAAATCTTGCGCTTTAGTTAGTTTTGAACCTGCTTTTTCACCTGCGACTAACGCATCAGTTTTCGCTGATACGCTACCAGATACTTTAGCACCTAATTGCTGCAAGCGAGCTTTAGCATCATTGCGGTTAAGTGTATTAAGCGTGCCGGTAAGTACATATGTAAGTCCTGCGAGTGGTTGTTCTTCTTCAGAAGGTGCACTCAACGCTGGCCAGTTTACGCCTTGCTCTATAAGCGCATTAACAACTGCTAAATTATGCTCTTCATCAAAAAAGCCACGAACATGCGTTGCAACTATTTCGCCTACATCACTTACCTGCGTTAAACTATCAATGCTGGCATTTATTATATTTTCAAGGGTAAGGAAGTGATTAGCTAAATTTTGTGCTGTTGCCTCACCTGCTTCGCGAATACCTAATGAATATAAAAACTTAGCAAGCGTAGTGCCTTTCGCCTCTTCAAGGGCTGTTACTAAATTTTTGGCTGACTTAGGTCCCATTCGTTCAAGTGACTCAAAATGTCCTTGTTTTAAAACAAACAAATCAGCGGGTGTTTTTATAAGCTCTCTGTCTACCAGCTGATCAACAATTTTATCGCCAAGGCCGTCTATATCCAGCGCTTTGCGTGACGCAAAGTGTTTAATTGCTTGTTTGCGTTGTGCAGGACATACAAGCCCACCCGTACAACGAGCGACAGCTTCGCCTTCAACCTTTTCAACATGAGAGTCACAAATAGGACAAGTTACTGGAAATTCGATATCTCTGGCATCATCAGGGCGGCGCTCAAGTACAACTTGCGTTATTTGTGGGATTACATCTCCAGCACGGCGAATAATAACTGTATCACCTACTTTTACACCTAAACGTGCAATTTCATCACCATTATGTAGTGTTGCATTTGATACGGTAACACCACCAACAAAAACAGGCTCTAGGCGTGCAACTGGGGTAATAGCGCCAGTACGGCCCACCTGAAATTCGACATCTAGCAGTTGGGTTATTTCTTCTTGCGCCGGAAATTTATACGCAATAGCCCAGCGGGGAGCTCGTGCCACAAAGCCTAAACGCTCTTGTAAGGCCTTTTGGTTTATTTTTATTACTACGCCATCAATTTCATATTTGAGCTCACCACGGCGCGTTAAAATGTCGCTGTAGTACTCAAGCGCGGCTTTAGGACCTTCAACTAATTTTGTTTCTGGGCACAGTGGCAACCCCCAGTCAGTTAACTTTTCTAATTGCTGATAGTGATCCTCAGGAATACTGCCATCAGCTACAAGCCCAGTACTATAAGCATAAAACATGAGTGGGCGTTTAGCTGTAATTTTAGAATCGAGTTGACGCAAACTCCCCGCGGCTGCATTACGCGGGTTAACAAATACTTTTTCACCGCGTTTTTGCGCTTCAGTATTTAATTTATCAAAGCCAGCGCTGTCCATAAATACTTCGCCACGCACTTCAAGCTCTTTTGGGTAATCACCACGTAACTTAAGCGGTACATTACGAATGGTTTTAACATTTTGAGTAATGTTTTCACCGGTAAAACCATCACCTCGCGTAGCCGCTTGTACAAGCACACCATCACGATAAATAATTGATACGGCTAATCCATCAAGTTTTGGCTCACAACAAAAAGTAAGCTCATCAGTACTCATTAAGCGCTCTTTTATACGGCGATTAAACGCAGTGAATTCTTCTTCACTAAACGCGTTATCAAGCGATAACATGGGTACTTGGTGCGCTACTTGCTCAAATTTACTCAGTGCGGCACCGCCTACTTTTTGTGTCGGAGAGTCGGCGGTTAAAAATTCAGGGTGCTGCATCTCTAGTGCGCTTAATTCGCGTAATAACCTATCGTATTCAGAATCAGGAATACTGGGGGTGTCGAGCACATAATAGTTATAGTTGTGTTGCTCTAATGTAGTACGAAGATGATTAATTTGCTCACTAATGCTGCTAGACATTTAAACCTCAATAAACATAAAAAAAGCCACTTTGACGAATCACCGTCCAGTGGCTTATAAAAATATAATGTATGCGTTATTTACGCTGAAAAAGAACGAACCTGTTCAACATATTGCCTGATGCGCTCTACTGTCATTTCATTTCGCTCAGCATCTAAAATTTGTGCACCAAATTCATCCGCTAACTTTTTAGCTGCGCTGTGCAACATATTAAATGCCGCTAGACCATCGCCGTCGCACGGTAACGTCATAAATAAGCTTACCCCTGCGGTACTAAATTGTTCCATATTATCAATATCAAACGTACCTGGGTTGTACATATTTACTAATCTAAACAAAACAGGACCTTGGCCAGCCGGATCTAAGTGGCGATTAAAAAAGCCTTCCTCAGAATATTTAAAACCTAAAGTATTAACTGCTGGTAATAGTTTACTGCCCTGCATACTAAGCTCTTCTGGCATTTGAATATGCACAATAACAAAGTCAGACATTTGAGTAGGCGTTTCTTCAGCACTTTGATCTTTTGTTTCAAGATCATCAACTATTTCTAAGTCATCTTCAATCGGTGTTTCTGGCACGCTTGTATCAATTTGCGGCTCATTTGCATCAAAGTTAAGCTCGCCAAATTGTGGCTCATCACGTTCGTCTTGCATTGGCTCTTTTGGCTCAGCCTCAGTACGAAACGGTTTAGATGAAGCTGGTGCGCTTTGTTGTAATGGCTCAACCCGTTCATTATCCGATACTTCTGGGCGGTCTTTTTTTCTGACTGACCACAATCCATGTATTAATAAACCACCAATGACAATTACACTGATAACGATTAAAACCCATCTTAATTGTTCGGCCATCCCCTCACCTTTTATTATTTGATATGCCTAAAACCTGTATATTAATGAAAAACTAATACACTTGTTATAAAAATTTATGCGTGTGCAAGTTGCACAGCTTGCTCTATATCTACAGCAACCATACGCGATACGCCAGGTTCTGCCATAGTAACACCTGTTAATCTACCTGCCATTTCCATCGCAATTTTATTATGACTAATATAAATAAACTGCACTGATTGTGACATTTCTTCAACCAAACGGCAAAAACGCACAACGTTGGCATCATCTAGTGGTGCATCTACTTCGTCCAGCATACAGAAAGGAGCTGGATTGAGCCTGAATATAGAAAACACTAATGATAATGCGGTCAGCGCTTTTTCTCCACCACTTAACAAATGAATTGTTGAATTTTTCTTACCCGGTGGTCGTGCCATTATACTAACACCACTTTCGAGTAAATCGTCACTGGTTAATTCTAAATACGCGCTCCCACCACCAAAAACTTTAGGAAATAGCTCAGCAAAGTCTTCGTTAACTTGATCGAACGTCGCTTTAAAGCGTGTTTTGGTCTCAATATCAATTTTACGAATTGCACCTTCAAGGGTGCTTAACGCTTTTGTTAAATCATCTAATTGATTATCAAGATAGTCACTACGTGCTTTGGCTAAATCAAACTCTTCTATTGCCGCCAAGTTTACTGCACCTAATTTATCTAACTGATTAGTAAATCCTGTTAACTGATTTTGTGCTGCACTTAAATTTAATGAATCTGGTAATTCATCAAGTATTGCTTTTAAGCTTTGTTTTAATTCTTCTAATGGCTCAAGCGCAACTTGCGCTTTTATTACTAAACTTTGTTCTTCAATTGTTAGCTTTTGGTGCTGCTCTTGCAAGCCCACCAGCTCACCTTGTGAATTTTTAAGGCTTATTTGCTTAGTGTTTAAGCTCTCTTTCGCCTGAGCTAATTCTTTTTGTAGCAATACTAATGCCTGCTCACCTTTTTGATGCTGTGCTAAGAGCTGCGTAATTTTATCGCTAAGTTCTTGCTCTGGTATTAGCAGCTCTTCTATTTCACTAAGTAGTTCTTGCGCACCTTCAGATGCACTAACGTGCTCTTGCTCTGCATGGCTCAATTTGGTTTGGCTTAACTGCCATTCACTGCGTGCCTTTTGCTCTGAGAGCGTTGCCTTATGCGCTTGTGTTTTATATTGCTCAAGCATGCTTAATGCTTCGCTATAACTTTTATCACTTTGTGAGCGCAAACTATTTGCAGCGTCTACTTCATCCGCTAAGTTGAGTTGCTGCTCATTTAACACTTCAAATTGCGCTACTTGCTCATCAAGCACGGTATTTAATTGTAAAAGCTGATTTGTTAATTGCTGTTTTTGTTGTTGTAGCTTTTCTAGTTGTAACTTAAAGTGCGCTACTTGCTGCACAAGCATGTCGCTGCGCGTACTGGCTACCGCTATATTTTGCGCAAGCTCATGTATGGTTTCTTTTAGCTCGCTTTGTTCGTTAATTAATTTTATTTGCTCAGCTGTATGTTCGTCACGAGTGTGTGTTACTTGTTGTAACTCGTCCTCGGCATTGATTAACTGCTGAGCTTTATCTTGCAATTGCTTATGCTTTAAAAGTAATGAGTTTTCTGCATTACATTCGGCACTTACATGCCAGTTACGACCATATAAAGCACCGTTTTTATCCATAATGGCTGTATAAAAACTATCTTTTAGTATTTCTAAATCACCGCTTTCACTATAAGCAATACGTGCTAAATGCTCTGGATAAACACCGCTTGTTATATATGTAGCTAAGCTATTTGTTGGCATGCTTTTATCACTATTTGGCCACACACTGTTATCAGCTTGCTGCTCACTTACATTTAAATGCTCTAAAGATTTAAGTGCTTGCTCTATTAGAAGCTCGAAGCCTTCTTTAACACCTAGCTGATTAAACAAACCATTAGTGCGTTCACTTTTCTCATCAAGCCCTAATGTACTTTTAAGCCCCGTTATACTGGCTTTTAACTCGTTTATTATTTGAGTGAGCGTCGAATATTGTGTTTGTGAGTTATTAACAAGCTCATTTTGCATTTCAAGCTTAGCAGTGCACTTCGTATGTGCTGTTTGTTTAGCGGCAAGTTCTTGAGTTAATGTTTGTGTTTGCTGTGTTTGCTGTATTAACTGCTGCTCTACATCACTACTTTGTAGCTCGCTAAGCTGAACAGTTAACTGATCAATTTGCTCGTTAACGTGGCCTATTTGCTGCTGAGTTTGTTTAATGTGACTACTATGCAGTTGCACGTTATTATTAAGCTGTTGCTGTTGCTCACACAAAGCTTGCCAATGAGTATGGTGGAGCTGCTTAAGTGCTAATAATTCCTCAAGTTCATGCGTTAACCCACTAACTTGCTCTTCACATATTAAGGCGTTTTCATTTGCCTCTTGCAGGGCTTCATTAAGTTGCTCGCACACAATTTGCTGCTGCGATTTTACCTCAGCACTTTGAATTTGGCGTTGCTGTAATTTAATTAAACTTTGTTTAAGCGTTTGGGTTTGCTGCTTTACATTGATTTGTTGTTGCTCAGCGCGAGTAAGCTCGGTGTGTATTACATGTTGCTGATGCTGTGCATCGCTTAGTTTATCTTGCTGGGCTTGTACTTGCCCCTCTAGGCTTGCAAGTACATCGTCATGCCCTGAGTTAGCGGTTTTAAAAAACAAAATTTGATCATTAAGTTTTTTAATTTGGGCACTTTTTTCAAGTTGCTGCTGATGTAACTTTTGCCATTTTAAAACGGCAATTTGGCCTTTTAGCGTACGTTCTTGTGCTTTTAATTCGCGGTATTTTTTTGCATCAACCGACTGCACAGCCAATTTATCGAGCTGGCTTTGTAATTCTTTACGCACATCTAACAAACGTTCAAGATTTTCGCGAGTGCTCTTTATACGAGTTTGAGTTTCGCGGCGGCGCTCTTTGTATTTAGAAACGCCAGCGGCTTCTTCTAAAAATACGCGCAGCTCTTGTGGTTTACTTTCTATTAAGCGCGAGATCATCCCTTGCTCAATAATTGCGTAACTACGTGGACCAAGACCGGTGCCTAAAAATATATCGGTAATATCACGCTTACGGCATTTACTGCCATTTAAAAAATACAGTGACTGTCCGTCGCGCGTTACTAAACGCTTAATAGCAATTTGGTTTCGATCGGCAAATGTGTTTGAAGGACTTCCTTTATCGTTATCAAAAACAAGCTCTACAGAGGCTTGTGATATGGCTTTTCGATTAGTTGAGCCATTAAAAATAACGTCGGTCATGGCGTCGCCACGCAGGTTTTTAGCAGAGCTTTCACCTAGCACCCATCGTACTGCATCAATAACGTTAGATTTGCCACAGCCATTGGGGCCAACAACACACGTCATTTGATCAGGAAATGGAATTTTAGTGGGCTCTACAAACGATTTAAAGCCCGCTAATTTAATAGTGCTTAAGCGCATCTTATTGTTATTACCGATTATTATTGTTATTGATTACAAACAATTTAACTCATTAACAGTTAAATTGTTAAGCTTGTCGTTTAAAATTATCTAAAATAATACCGGTCGCCATTGCAACATTAAGCGATTCTGCACCACCAAAAGCGGGGATGGTGATTTTATTAGTTACTAACTTTGCACATGTCTCGCGTATTCCATGCGACTCACTGCCCATTAGTAAAACGCCTGAGCCCGTAAATTGGGTTTTATGCACGCTTTGCCCATCTAAAAAAGCACCGTAAACAGGTAAATTTAAAGACTGTAGGTAATCAGGTAAATCTACTTGGCTTACCGATACCCTTACAAATGAGCCCATCGTGGCGCTAATTGTTTTTGGGTTGTAAGCGTCTGCGCTGTCGGTGCTAGTTACTATATGTTTAATACCGTACCAGTCTGCCACTCTTATTATTGTGCCTAAATTACCAGGGTCTGATACGCCATCAAGTGCGAGTATTAAGCCACTTGCTTGTGGTAAAGCTGCCTTTGGCATATCAACAATAGCAATGGCTGCATTATTGCTAACTAGCGTGCTGGCTTTGGTGAGGACTTCTTCATCAGCTTCAATAAAATTAGCGTGCTGATACTTACCTTGGTACGCATTTATAAATTCGTTTGTAGCAAAAATATTAACCACATTTAATGGGCTGTTTAATAACTCAAGTACGTTTTTCTCACCCTGTACAAGGTATTGATTATATTGCTTTCGGTACTTTTTTTGGCCAAGTTGGCGAATAAGTTTGAGTTGGTTTTTTGAAATCATAACAGCCCCATAAAATTATCCAGCAAGTATAACAGATTTCGTTATAACATCTGAACTCGAAAAGCAGCGAATGGGGCTAATTTATCTTACTCGCACTTCTTTCAAAGGTCAGATTAATGCGAATAAACATGCCTTTTATTGCCTCTAATTGATTTGAATCGTCCACCGTCTGAGCCAATTCCCCATAAAGATTATCTGACGCTTGCTTAAACTTATTATTAAATTTGCCCTTGGTTGCCAACATAAATGCATCGGCTAATGTACGCTGCCACTCATTTAAATACTTTAGCTTTGTATTACCAGCCAAATTTTCACAAATTGAGTTTAATCGAACCGACGCATGCCCTAAATTTAGAGCGGTTAGTGCAAGATCAGTAATTACGCGTGAGTGTGAACCTTGATCGTAATTAGTTAGGCGAATTAACCTATCGGCCATGCGGCGGTTATACCAAATACTTGGGGTTGGATGGTTATTTATTTCGAGTAAATCTTTATAAGTGGCCTTAAAAACACGATGAACAAGTAATTGCACACTCGGGCCTGTGAATAACTGAAAAATCCAAAATAAAATACTCACCCCCGCAAAAATTGCCATTGCAGAGCTAAGTGTGTAATCGATTGAAAACGCAAGGCTCATATCGGTACTGGGTCTTACCAAAATCGTAAATGGGATACAAAACCCCAAGCCATATGGCAATGTTTGTTGATCAGCTAGCAGCAGTAAACCCAGAAAATAAGGTCCTGCTAATACAAGTAGCAATATTTCTAATTGCCCACCACTTTGTGATAATAAATTGAGTGCGTAAAAAATAGTTACAATAGCAGCAACCACCACGCCTACCAATAAACGCTTTATTACCACCTGTAAAATAGCTAACGGTATTCTCGCCAACATTATCGAAAATATGACCGGTAAAATCATAATTAATAATGCAGCAGAAGAGCCTGTATTAATCCAAATAAATGCGCCGATAGAAAATACCAAAGCAGTTCTAAATCCAACAATAATGCCAGCTAATGGGTCGCGATATGTAAGCATACTGGGTGCATTTAATAATGTTTTATCACGCTCTTCTAACGCTCTGTATGCGCGTAGTAAAATTGTTAAGTCGGCTGCTACTTCTAAGCTCACATTGAGCATGTGAGATTCAAATGGCGAATCACACACCGTATTTGCTCTATAGTCGGTTAGCTCTTTACGCAGCGTTTTAACTTGTTCGGCGCAGTAATCAAAATCGTCAGACTCTTTAATTTGCGCAAATACGTGCTTAAGTTTACTTATTAATTTATCTAAAGTAGGTGTAATAAGGTCTTCGTGGTTTCGCTGTAGACGGCCAATTATTTGAATTAAGGCCAATAAAGAAAGTACTTTTTGCGACAACTGATTTGCAGCACGCGAGCGTCCTGGACCTTTTGGTCCTTCGTACCTTACTGCGCTGGAATCTTCGTTTATTGATCCCAATGTTGCCATAATGCCATCTATTTGCTGATGACGGTTTTCGTGCGAGCCCTTAGAATCAAGCTCAATAACTAAATAATGTAACGTTTGATTTATAACCGACCGCGCTTGTGTTTGCAGTAAATGTTTAACCTTTACAGGCCAAAATAGATGACTCACAAGCCCAGCACATACAGAACCTATTATTATTTCGCTTACTCGCGCTTGTGCAATATCAAATATACTTTGGCTGCTCACCATTGCCGGAGTAACCATGACTAAAAGCACAATAATGGCGGCTGTTACACCGGCCATAGCAAACGCATAAACAAAGTTTGCTTGGCGTACCATTGCCGATAACGAAGAGTTCACCCCCAACCATAATGCCAGTGCACCGAGCGCTAAATAAGGGTAGAGAATTAACTGAGTTAAAAGCAATATGCCAAATAAACCACCCACTATGGTGCCTATTATTTGGCAAATTGCTTTTTCAATAACTAATCCGCTTTGCGGGCGTAATTGCAAAAATATAGCCGAGACTAGCGCCCAATAAGGCCTTTCAAGATTAAGCGACATAGCAATAGTCAGCGCCATCACCATGGCTATAACACCCTTAGTCGCAAAAATAATTGCCTGTTTTTTAGGAAAAAACAAATTTTGGAATACTACGCCCACTGTATTCCCCTTAGCGCGTAGCGAGATGTATAGTGGCGGTCATTCCTGCGCTAAGCTGTGTATTTTCGGGCAATGAATCTAACTTAATATCAACAGGAATACGTTGCGATAAACGTACCCAATTAAATGTTTGTTGCACTTGCGGTAAAAGTTGTCCGTTACTTTGTGTATTCGTATTTGCAATGGCTTTACCTACACTCACTACATGCCCTGTTAATTGCTTACCACCACTTAAAAGGGCTATTTTAGCTTTTTGATCAGGATAAATAAGCGGTATTTTACTCTCTTCAAAGTAACCCGTTACATAAAATGAATCTGACTGAACAATAGCAAAGACAGGCGTGCCTTGAGCTACATAGTTGCCTTGGCGTAAATTCAAATTAATTATTTGCCCTGATGCAGGCGCAACAATTTTAGTTCTATCAACATTTAACTGCGCAATTGTTTGCTCTGTCTTGGCTAGGTTATAATTTGCCTCAGCAATTTTAGTATTGATACGTGTTGATTCTAAAGTTTCTTCACTTATTGCCTGTTGAGTGTTTAGCTCAACACGTCTTTCGTATTTATGTTTAGCAAGTTCCCATGTATACAATGCGTTTTCTGTGTTTGCTTTACTTTTATCAAGCGCTGCTTGATAACGCTTTTTATCAACATTAAAAAGTACTTCGCCTTTTTGTACGTTTTGACCATCTTTAATATTTAAAGCAGTTACCCAACCCGACACGTCTGGAGCAACCGTGACAATATCGGCTCGAATACGCCCATCACGCGTCCAAGGAGTATGCATGTAGTCAGTCCATACCCAACGCCCAGCAAAAACCGCAGCTATAACAACCAAGATAGTAAAAGTAATACGCAGATATTTAATCATTCAATTTATCTTCCACTTAGTAATACCAACCCGCAATAATACTTGAGTAATTTGAGGGCTTAAACCTGACGCTAACTGTGTTAAAAATTTCTGATATAGAACAACTAAATAACGAAATTTTTGCCTTGTTATCGACACGGTTTTCTTGCCTCAAAATAGCTCAATTAATTAAACAGATTGGTATAAATAGACGGCGAGTGCCAAGTAACAAACAAATAATGACACTTCAAACCAAGCCACTTTCCAAATACGGTCATGCCAATCTAGTCGATGCAAAACAAAACGAGTCAACGCCGTTAAAATAAATGCTATTGGGAAGTAAACAATCAGCGGGCTAAACTCTAATCCCCCTAACACGACTGCTTGGAACATAATAAATATCCTAATGTTATTTAAAGCGGTGATAAAAGCTGTAAAACCTAAATAAATTTACATCCGCACTACTCTTACAATCTATTATTTTGGCATATAAATCAATTAGCTTAATTGTACGCAGGTGTGCTTAATACATAATTAATGCCATTACATTTAAGCAGCACTAAGTATGTATAGTAGCTAAATCGCATATTAATAAGCTAAAGACCCCAGTTACCAGCCAAATAAATAAACCAGCGAGGTTTATTTATAAAAAAGTATTAGAGTATTTAACTCAATATTTAAAACGCCTATTTATAGCTGTTTGCAGAAGGGTTGGATAATTATAAACATTGAATTTTGCACTAAAAATGGGTAAATTAACAAAAAAACAACATGGATATAATTTAATGGAATCAATACACCCTACCCCATCTAAAACAACCCCACCAATAAATGAACCTGCTGAACCAATTTTTAGCGGAAAAGTGCAATTTAGTGGTAAAGGTGGTGAGTTTTTTGGAATTTGGATTGTAAATATATTACTTAGCGTTATTACGCTTGGCATATATTCGGCGTGGGCTAAAGTACGTACGCATCGCTATTTTTACGGCCACACCCGTATAGATGGCCATAGTTTTGACTACCTAGCAACACCAATACAAATTTTAAAAGGTCGGATTTTAGCGGTTGTTGTATTTTTTATTTACACATTCTCAATTAGCTTTATGCCTATTTTAGGCCTATTTATTGCTCTTGGTTTTATCTTTTTAATGCCATGGATTATTAACCAAGGCTTACGTTTTAATCTGCGTATGACCCGCCATCGTAATGTTCGCTTTGCTTTTAAAGGCAGTTATGGCGAAGCCTTTGTTAACTTTATACTTTTACCTATTGCAAGCATATTTACGCTTTATTTATTAATGCCTTACGTTATAAAACGTATTGATAGTTATATCCATAGCAATATTAGTTATGGCGATAAACCACTTACTGTAAATCTTAAAGGCGAAACCTATTACCTAACAGCGCTTATTTGCTTTGTAGTGAGCTCTATCACCATGGTGGTATTTATGGGGATTTTAGGATTATTTGGCCTCAACTTAGTAGATATTGAAAACCAACAAAATTTAGAAAACTCTGCAGCGATGGTTATGCTTCCTATCTTTATGATGATTGCCTATGTGCTAATGATTGCCATTGTTTCTGCTGTATGGCACGCCGCTATTCGTAATCACATTTTTGATAACAGCCATTTTGA
Source organism: Pseudoalteromonas sp. SG43-3 (assembly GCF_014164385.1). Lineage (NCBI taxonomy): Bacteria > Pseudomonadati > Pseudomonadota > Gammaproteobacteria > Alteromonadales > Pseudoalteromonadaceae > Pseudoalteromonas > Pseudoalteromonas sp. SG43-3. The sequence goes on along the minus strand of NZ_JACJFC010000008.1, from coordinate 171,388 downwards.
AGGCGTTGCTACATTTAAATCAGAGCTAAAACCAATTCCTTTCGCTGTTTTACTATTAACTAATATGTTGGCTATTGTATTTTCTTTAGGGCTTGCATACCCATGGACAAAAGTACGTACATCAAAAATGCTCGCTGATGTAACTAACGTCACTATTTATCCTGGTGCATTGAATCTGATTGATACCGAGCAGGAGCAGCAATCATCGTTTGCTGAAGAAGCTGCAAACGTATTTGATATTGACCTTTCTCTAACTTAAGAGCTCACCATGCATGTAAAGGGACATTTTTTCCCCATCGCATCGAGTAACTATCAAGTGTGTGTTGCCACTATTAGCGACACACACATTGAGGTTATCAACGATGAACACGTTATCGCTCGCCACGTAATCTCAAGTCTTAAATTAAGCTCGGGGATGGCAGGACTTGCCGACGAATTAAACTTTGAAGATGGCAGTCGTTTTATTCCACTTGATGTAAATTACAGATGGCCATTTAAAGAAAATAACCATCACGTAATGGAACGCCTCGAAAAAAGTAAATGGGCCATTTTAGCCGCTGTCATATTTACACCATTGTTTATGTGGTTAGTGCTTTATAAAGCCGTACCGGCCATTGCTGTTTACAGTGTTGATACCCTGCCACGTAATGTTGTAGAGCAAATGGGTGAGCAGAGCTTTACATTAATTAAAAAGATTGCGCTTGACCCAAGTGAGCTGCCCGCAGAGCAGCAAGCTAAAGTACAAGCGCATTTCAAAAGTATGCTTAAGGCGTTATCGCTTGATCAATCTGTTTATAGGTTATCGTTTTATAAATCAGACAGCTTTGGTGCTAACGCGTTTGCACTGCCCCATGGTCGTATCGTGGTCACCGATGAGTTAGCTAATCTACTTGCCGATAAACCCAATGCGCTAAAAGCGGTATTACTACACGAAATGGGCCATGTAGTGCATCAACATAGTGTACGTATTACAGCACAATCTGCCGCAAGTACGATTGTATTAGCGGTTGTATTTGGTGATTTAGAGGGTGTTGCAGAGGTTGCATTAGGTACGGGTGCATCGTTTGCTCAGCAAGGGTTTTCACGAGATATGGAACGCGAGGCAGATAACTTTGCACTCACCCAATTAGAATCGCTTGGGTATTCGAGTAATGACTTTGCTGATGCAATAGAAGCGCTGCAAGAAAGCCATACCAGCGAAAACGAACACCTAGAAAAAGTAAATGACTTATTAGAGTACTTATCTAGCCACCCAAGTGCACAAGAGCGTATTGACAATGCTAGGAAATAATCGCGGTTATATTCAACTTGCTCGCTACATAGTGAGTTTAAGTTGGATATATCACGGCTTTTTCCCAAAGCTTTATCACGTAGCACCACTTGAAAAATTAATGACTGGCAGTGCTGGTTTTTCAGCCGAAGTGTCTGATTTAATTACACGTTCGGCGGGAATTGGTGAAATTATATTTGGCTTGTGTTTATTTGTGTTTTATAAATATAAGCATTTGGTAGCTTTAAATATATTGGCGCTTATGGGGCTTTTACTTGCTGTAGTTGTAATGCAGCCACAATTGCTTATTGAAGCATTTAACCCTGTAACTACTAACCTGCCGCTTATTGGGCTAAGCGTTATTTGGTTAAAAGAAATTGAGCAGTTGAATAATCGATACCTCTAAATAAAAAAGGGTATGCAAATGCATACCCTTTTTTGTAGTACAAAATTTATAAAATTAGTACTTATTTTTATGCGTCCACAAATGCAGTAATTCGCTCGCAATGGTTGCTGCAGCAATTGCGGTAAGCTCACTTTGGTCGTACGAAGGTGATACTTCTACCACATCCATACCCACCATGTTTATGCCTTTTAGCGCACGCAGTACTTTAAGTACTTTATCTGACGTTAAACCACCACACACAGGAGTGCCTGTACCAGGCGCAAACGCAGGATCTAAACAATCTATATCAAACGTTAAGTAAACAGGTAGGTCTCCTACTCGCTCAAGTATTTGCGCTGCAATATCATTAGCATGTAAATCGTTGGCTTGCATTGCATCAATCACAGCAAACTCATGTTTACTTTGATCAAAGTCTGTACGGATACCTATTTGTATACTGTGCTCAACATCAATCAGCCCTTCCATTGGTGCATGATAAAACATAGTGCCGTGATCAAAACGCGAGCCATTGCTATAGGTATCGGTGTGCGCATCAAAATGTACTAACGCCATTTTGCCATGTATTTTTGCGTGAGCACGTAATAGCGGAAGCGTTACAAAGTGATCGCCCCCTAAACCTAATAGTGTTTTACCTTGGCGAAGTATTTGATCAGCAGCCATTTCTAGTTGCGCAGTAAAATACTCAGGATCCCCGACAGGGTAAGTAAAGTCCCCTGCGTCTGCCACTTTTAAGCGCTCAAACAACGGGAACGTCCACGGGTATTTAGTGTCTTCCCATGCTAAATGAACCGATGCACGACGAATTGCATCAGGGCCTAAGCGCGCACCAGGGCGGCCCGAGGTCGCTAAATCAAATGGTAAGCCTAAAACCACTACGTCTGCATCAATTGCATTAATGTTTTGCACCATAGGACGACGTAAAAACGTCATCCCATTTGAGTACAATGAGTGATCTGCGTGACCAAACAAAGTTGACATTGCTTATAACTCTTCTAAATAAGTGTAGCCATCAAGGCCGCTTTGCAACTCGTCTAAAACGCTTTGCTGTTCGTGTTTTTCAATTTTAGTGCTTACTAACTGCTCGTATGATTGCTGAAAACTTTCAACATCTAAATGTACATAGCGCATCATATCGGCAACAGTGTCACCTTGGTTTATCTCGGTAATACTTGCAACGCCTTGCTCATCCATATTAACAATTGCGCTGTGCGTATCGCCAAACAGGTTATGCATATCACCTAAAATTTCTTGATAAGCGCCCACCAAGAAAAAGCCCATTAAATAAGGTTTATCGGCACTAAATTCTGGTACAGGTAATGTGCTTTCAATACCTTGTCCATCTACGTAATGCTCAAGTGCGCCATCTGAATCACAGGTTATATCAAGTAATACAGCACGTTTTTTTGGTGCTTCAGTTAAGCCACTTAATGGCAATACCGGAAACACTTGATCAATGCCCCATGCATCTGGAAGCGATTGAAATAACGAAAAGTTTACAAAAAACTTATCGGCTAAACGTACGTTTAACTCGTCAATAATAGGACGATGAAAACGGTTTTTGTTATCCATGTGCTTGTTAAGTTCATAACAAATACGAATATTAATTTGTTCAGCCCACGCACGCTGCGCTAAGTCTAATAAACCGAGTGCAAATTGGTTATGCGCTTCAGCTAAATCACCTTGGCTGTCGTGATAAATTTCAATTAATGCACGGTCATCCGTTAAATCAGTTAATTGTACAAACGATGCCCACATGTTTTTTAATAAAAGTGGTGCATCTGCCGCTGGCGCTACTAACTCTTCTGGCGTGTAACTTTCAGTACCAATAACATTAGAAATAAGCACAGCATGATGCGCCGTAAGCGCACGACCCGACTCAGAAATAATAGTCGGCATTGGTTGCTCATATTGCTTACATGTATCGCCAATGGTGTACACAATGTTATTCGCATATTCAGCTAAGCTGTAATTCATAGAGTTATGCGATTGGCTACGCGTGCCGTCGTAATCAACAGCTAAACCACCGCCTACATCAAGACAATCAATTTCTGCGCCTAGTTTACGTAGCTCACAGTAAAAACGCGCAGCTTCGCTTACACCTAAACGTACGTCACGAATGTTCGCCATTTGTGACCCTAAGTGAAAATGCACAAGCTGCAATAAATCAAGCTGGTTTGCGCCTTTTAAACGATTAACTACATGTAAAACTTGCGATGCGGATAAACCAAATTTTGATTTTTCGCCACCACTCGCTTGCCACTTACCTTTACCTTGCGACGCTAAACGTACACGAATACCAATACGTGGTTTTACGTTAAGCTCTTTTGCTTGGCTAAGCACCATGTCTAGCTCAGAAAGCTTTTCAAGTACGATATACACTTTATGACCTAGCTTTTCGCCAATAAGTGCTAAACGTACGTATTCTTTATCTTTGTAGCCATTACATACAATAACAGCGCTGGTTTTTTCAGCCAGTGCTAGTACCGTTAGTAATTCAGGCTTGCTGCCGGCTTCTAAACCAAGTTGTTTTTTTTCTACTTGTGCTTGGCTTGCTACTATTTCTTCAACCACTTCACGTTGTTGGTTTACTTTTATTGGGTAAACTAATAGGTAGTCTTTAGGGTAACCATAGTTTTCAATCGCAGTATTAAATGCGCCGCATAAGCTGTGTACACGATGGTGTAAAATTTGCGGAAAACGAACTAAAGCAGGTAAGCTTAAACCTTTATCTTGTAGTTGCTTTGCGATATCAGTTAATGCAATGGTTTGCTCTGGGGCATGAGCCTTGGGCGCAACATACACATCACCTTGATCATTAATACCAAAAAAACCTTGGCTCCAATGACGAACATTGTAGCTCGTACGAGCTTGTTCTAGTGATGTTGTCTCTTTCATTTATCTTTCTCTTTTATTTAATTAATGCCGACTCGGCTAGTGCCGCGCATTAAAAGAAAAATAGAGATTCAAGTCCAACAAGTATTTTTACTCGTAACGAGTGATTTTTGATGTTAAAAAAATAACCAAACAACTATTGCCCGCTAGCATATATAAAACAGGACTTTGATGATTTTTAAAGATAAGAAAAGTTATAAAAAATGGCTGTTTTTAAATGTCTCATTATAAATTTTATTAGCAAAAATGAGTTAGCTCATTCAATAAAGTTCATCTTGAGTTACTTTGTTTATAAAATTTACTTTTGATGGATTAGAGCAAGGCGTTCTCAACACCTCAATTACTCACAGTTGAGGCTGCGTGTTGTGACCAAGTATTACCTATGTATTCTACAAAGTGAATAAAAACTGCACGTCAAAAACGCTTAGCCTACATCCACCAGTTTCAATCATTACTTGGCGCATATGTAGCGTTAGGTATTGCCTGTGGTATTGAAAGTGGGAAGTTGCAGTAGTGTATAGGCGAATTCGATTAATTGAGTATAAGCTAGCTATGCACTTTTTGGGGCGAACATAATTATTGCCATACCTAGCAGTGCTACTAAACCACCGATAATATCCCACATAGTAAGCTTTACGCCATCTACAACCCATAACCATAATAGCGCAACGCAAATATATACGCCGCCATAAGCTGCATATACACGTCCGGCAGCAGTAGGGTGTAAAGATAGCAACCATGCAAATAGTGCCAAACTTAAAGCCGCAGGAATTAAAAGTAAAATGCTTTTATCTTGTTTTAGCCAAAGGTAGGGCAAATAGCACCCCACTATTTCAGCTAAGGCTGTAATAATAAAAAGTGCGATTGTTTTTAATTCAAACATAATGCTCCGCGCAAAAATAACAAGCATAACAATCTATATAAATTGTTATGCTTAGTGCGTTGTTATTCGCTAAGCGCCATAGTGGCAAGTTTCATTGTGCTTTCAAACGACTTGGTACCCGCTATAAATAAACCATTATGGCAAAACACTGCGTCATCAATACCTGTTTCATCTACGAACGCTTGATCAGATAAACCAGACCATGCTTTAGGAAGCGGTTTTCTATCTTCAAACGAGCCAGGCTCAACGGGTACTGTTTGTAATATCCATTGCCCAGAATGCGATGGGTAAACCATGTATAGCGCCTCACTTGATAAAATATGCACTGTTTTTTTCCACGGTGTGTACTTTTCAAGCACGATTACTCTGGCATCGTCTGCATTTTCAATTGCTCTGGCGACAATCTCTTTTGCATTAACACTACCGTGAGCTGAGGCGATAAAACGAATGAGCATACGTGCTGCAAATTCAACGGCTTCATCAAAACAGGTATCAAAGTTACTTTCTTCTTCCCATGTAGGGTTAAACATTGAAATTGTTTGGCTCAAGCTTATCCCTTTTGATACACCTTCAACATGACCACAATCAATGGCGTCAATAGTTGAAACTAAGCCTGAATCCACTCTATCAGCAACGGCCTGGTTATCATCACACAGTGCTAAGCCGTATTTTTTCCACACTAAACCAAATGATGAAAAAGGAATGCCATTTTCTCGCTCGCCTGCACCACCACGTTGATGATGATCAAAGCGATTAGTTTCAGGATCGTATTCCCCACCTACATCTATTACGTAGTCGGCACTTTCTATAAGCGCTTTATCGCGTGTGCGTACCAATTTAAACGTTGGCAAAACATGTTTAAGTACCGCAATACTAAAAACGTCATCTGCATGAAAATTACCATTGTGGGTTACTACTGTTATTTCGCTCATTTGTTTATTGCTACTTTTAGAAAAGATAAAAATTCTCGCTTTGTAAGTTAGTCACTAATTATCGAGGCAGATTTTATACGAAGACAGGTGTTAAAAACAGTGAAGTATTTTTGCATCACTATAAAAGCTGCTTTTATAGTTACTAGTTTGAGTATGACTTTTATTACAAGATAATAATGAAGGCAGATATTTACGACACATTAAGCTTTAATATGTCGCAGCGTTAATGAACTTATTTACTAAGCCCTAATTCCATAAAAACACTTTGTGGATTATCTACATATGAGCCAAAACTGCTACAGCGTTTAAAGCCTAAATTTTCATATAAATTGATTGATTTTATTTGTTTTGGGCCTGTTTCTAAGCGTATTAACGGGATTTGTTTTTCGCCAGCTTGATGCAATAAAATCTGCATAATACGTCTTGATAGCCCTTTACCACGATGACTTGGTTTTACATATAAACGTCTTATTTCGCCGTAAGGCTGGGTATCAAATTTCTCTACAATCGCACCGCAGGCAATAATACCTTCTTCAGTTTTTAAACCAATAGCGTACACATTAGGTAAGGTTAATTCGTTTAACTCCAGAGACTGTGCGGTAGCCACAGGATATAAAGAATTTATAAGTCGGTCTATATCATCAAATACATTTACCACGTCGGGATCATTCGGGTTCAAATCGACTAACTGCATAAAGCTTCCATTCATTGTTATAAGTTTATTAAGCTTTAAATAATATATTTAAGCGGTCATAGCTTAGCATTGTTTAATTAAAAAATCTTTACTCCTTATTTAGCATATGGGTTATGACATTTCACCAGCTAAAAGAGCAAAAGTGGCCTAGCAAGTGTGTAAATTTTGCTAAATTATTACTAATTAATAAATAGTAGTGTTCAAGTATTATTGCGCATTAGTATTAGCGCTATGCCATTTTGCATAGCCTTCTTTATCCATCGGCCTTGCAATTAAGTAGCCTTGCATGGCGTCAATATTCATTTTTTTAAGTAAGTCATATTGTTCTGTTGTTTCTACGCCCTCTGCAACTACCTCTAAGTTTAAGCTTTTTCCTAAACTGATAATTGTTTGCGCAATATTAAAGCCAACCGTGCTATCTAAAATTTTATCAATAAAGCTTTTATCTATTTTTAATTCTTTAACAGGAAACGCACTTAAATACGCTAAGCAGGAGTAACCGGTTCCAAAATCATCAATCGAAAATAAAAAGCCAGCGGCAATGAGTTCTTTCATTTGCCTAATTGTATAATCTATATCGCTTGAGAGCATTGACTCGGTTATTTCTAACTTAATTTGCTGTGCTCGAATATCAAATTTATTGATAGTGCTAAACAGCTCTCCTTTTAAATTTGATGAATTAAACTGGCTTTGGCTAATATTAATTGAAACACTAAACGAGTCGTCTATTATGTTATCTGCTTTAAGTTCGTTTATTAAAATACATATATCATGTAAAACAATATTTTGTAGTTTTTGAATAAGCCCGTATTGCTCTGCAATTGGTATAAATTCGTTTGCCGCTATTAACCCTTTTTGAGGATGGTTCCACCTAATGAGTGCTTCAGCACCAATAACATCACCATACGTATTTACCTGAGGCTGAAAATAAGCACAAAACTCATCAGATGCAATCGCCCTGACTATATCGGTTTCTAGTTCAGTTTGTTTTTCAAGCAGTGTTTGTAAGGCTGGATCGTAAAAGCTACTGCTATTCCCCCCTTTATTTTTAGAACGATACATAGCCGTGTCTGCAAATTTTAATATATTGCCTGCCTGCGCATTTACGCTATCAATTAGACAAATACCTATGCTGCAGCTTACTTGAAATGCAAGGTTGCCCACTTCAAATTTATCATGAAAAGCTCTTTGAATCTCTTTGGCTACTATTTTGCACTCGATGCTCGCCTGCTGTGTATTTTCTCCAACGTGTTTTAGTAAAATAATAAACTCATCGCCACCCGCTCTGGCCAACGTATCAGAGCCTTTTATTATTGCGCTTAACCTTTTTGATAATTCCACAAGTACTTCATCACCCGCACTGTGCCCAAGTGAATCATTAATACGCTTAAAATTATCTAGGTCTAAAAATAATAACGCCCCTATATTTTTATCACGCTTAACACTCTCCACACACATGCTTAATTTGTCGCTAAGCATTCTTCTATTTGGAAGATTCGTTAATGGGTCGTAAAAAGCAAGCTTATGTACTTCTTGTTCGGCCTTTTTCTTTATTGAAATATCTCTGGCCATCCATACTACGTGCCTTTTTGTAGGACTATTGGGGTGGTAATGATCTAATGCAGCAGCCCTGCCTTCAAAAACTATATTCCCCTTTGGTACAGCTAATTCATATTCAAAAATTTGCGTCTCGTTAGTCGAGAGTGTTTTTTTAATAACGTCCATTATCATTTGTGCATCGTCTTGAGAAAGCAGGTCCTTAACACTTTGACCAATAAGGTCCTTGCTTGAATCAAGCAGTAACTCATTAGAGGTACCATACACATCGGTATAAATTCCCTCTTCACTTAAAATAAGAATGAGATCGGGCATTACCTTAGTGAAGGCTTTAAACTTTTCATTACTTTGCTGTAAATTCGCGAGAAGCTGTTTTGCTTTGTTAAATTCGTTACTTTTTTCAAGAGCGATACTAGAAAAGTGTACAAAAAAATCGATTAACTCTAAGTCTTGCTTTGATGGTGATTTAGGAGTGCTGTGATAGATAGCAAAGGTGCCTAATAAATCGGCTTGAGTTGAAAAAATAGGCGTTGACCAACATGACTTAAGACCAAACTTTAGTGCTAAGTCTTTAAAGTCCTCCCACAGCGGTGAAGTTTCGATATTTTCAACAATAGTGCGCGATTTCGAAAATGCAGTAGTACCACATGAGCCCACTTTTGGCCCTATATAGACTCCATTAAGCAAACTACAGTACTCTGGATGAATATTAGGAGCTGCGCAATGAAAAAGCTGCTGGCCTTTAACTGATAAGATTGAACACCTAGCGGATTCATCATCAATAATCTGCTCGATTGATGAACAAATTTCAGTAAGCACCTCAGTTAAAGGTACCCCTAATGCAATTTTAGATAAAATGCCTTGCTGGTGAGATAATAACTTTTTTAACCTATCCGTACCCATTTTCCTTTACCCGTATTATTTATACACATTGAAACAACAAAAGCTTTAATCAAGCGCTTTTTTCTTACGCAGTAAAGTTCAGTATAGTCATGATTAGTAAGTTTTTTATTTTATTGGCAAAAAATAATCGGGCCTGTCTAAAATAATCATAGTTGCATATTACTGAACACCTATTGTTACTATATAAACAAAACCACAATATTAAAGCTAACACTTTGTTACTTAAAAGTACTGTTCAAAATTTTTAAGCTATTTATACTATAAGTAATGGTAAATATTTTTTGAGGTTACAGTGCAGATCACACAAGGTATGGAATACTTTTTTTCGGGGTTTAAATTAATTAGCCAAAAAGGGCTAAAGCGTTTTGTCCTTATTCCGCTATTAATTAATATTTTGCTGTTTGGTAGCTCGCTGTTTTTTTTAGTTGGCTGGTTAAGTGATAGTTTTAGCTACATAAACAACATGCTCCCCGAGTGGTTAAGCTGGTTAGAGTGGCTAATGTGGCCTATTGCCGTATTAGTTGTTTTGTTTAGCTATAGTATGCTCTTTACAGTTATCACTAATTTTATTGCAGCCCCTTTCAATGCGCTCTTGAGTGAAAAAGTTGAGCTTTACCTAACAGGTCAAAAAATTAACGATGACGGCTTTGCCGAACTAGTTAAAGATATACCTCGCATGCTTGCCCGTGAGTGGACAAAACTATGCTACTACCTTCCTCGCGCAATTGGCTTTTTTATATTGTTATGGGTTTTACCGGTCATTGGTCAAATACTATGGGTGTTATTTACTTGTTGGATGTACGCAGTTCAATACGAAGACTATGCGTTTGATAATCATAAAATTGACTTTAAGCAAATGAAAGACGATTTAAAATCTAAGCAAGGTTTGTCATACGGATTTGGTTTTGCTGTTATGTTGTTAACTGCTATCCCTTTTATAAACTTAATAGTTATGCCAGTCGCAGTGTGCGGTGCAACACGTTTATGGGTAGATAACTATCGTCCAAAATATCGCAGTTAATTAAAAGGTTGCTGACTTTTCAATATTCGAAGGACACCGCATTCTAGATTAAAAAGCACCTAAGGTGCTTTTTTTAATCTATTTTTAAAGCAATAAACTCAAGCGATGCACGCCTTGGTAATGCATCGCTTTGTTTATCTACTTCTTCAAATTTTTTAATCAAAATACTAAAGCGCTGATTATTAATATTAACGGCTGTAACTTCACCAATTTTTATACTGTAGTTTTGCTGCTGATCAAACAGCTTTAGTATTTGACCTTTTACACGCTCTACGTATAAATAAGGTGTTTGGTCTGGCATCTTTAAACGAATGACATTGATTTTACTTAGTTCATGTACCGCGACCCAATTCTGACTCTGCATTAACGTATTATAACGACTAATACCTTCAGGCTGATAAACAACATCTTGGCTTATAACGCATGTATTACAGTCCTTTACTGATTCAATTCGCCAGTCAACAGCTGTATTTTTATAATACAAATTATCATTTTTTAGTAACCACTCACGTGCATTGTTAGTATCGCTACACGCTATTAGTAAGCTAAAAAAACTACTCAAGATAATAAACTTAGTGCTTAGCATTGGCTTCATACTATTGCTCTTTAATTGCTTTTAACTCAGCAATAATTGCACTACTTGGCTGTGCTTCTTTTATATAACTGGGCAGCGTTTCAATATTAGTAGGCGAGCTTTGTAAATTATGCACCTTACTGTTATTTGTATTTGGCACGCCAAATCGATTACCTGCACTTTGCATATAAAACTGTAAATTAAGCATGCTCCACTCATCTACATCACTCAGTATTGATATTGTATTATCTTGGTTAGTATCAAAGCTGGTTAAGCTTTCGGTGTTAATTGCATTACAATTAAAATCAACTGCTAGTGAGCTATTTCTATTTAACCCCTGTATTTCAAGTATGGTGCTTTCATTTAAATCTGCTGAACTACCATTTGAATAATCAATAATAAAATCATCCGTAGAGCCTAAATGACTATTAGTATTTGGTGCAATATCGCAACTAGCATTGCCTGGGTAAAAACGCTCATAGTAGCGATCGCCTTCGTTATTACCTATTGTTGATAAACCCGCTAATTGATATAAATAGTTCATAGAGCTTAAATGATTAGGCTTAAAATTAACTTCTTCATCACCGCCATGGTATAAACCTAAGTTATGACCTAACTCATGAAATATTGTTGATGCTTGATAATTATAAGTTACATTGGTTGCTACTTGCGTATCAAGCGTTAAACCCCAGCCCCCCATAGTTACCATTAAATCATTACCGCTCATCTCAGCAATACCCGAACCACTAATACTACCGTCTTCGTTACCACTACTTGCCATTAATAAATAATGGAAAATGGGCCTGCGAGTTATATCGCTATATTCCATTTTATAAGCAAATAAATTAGGGCTACTTAAATCGTATTCAAACGGGGTATAGCTATTAAAAGGGACAAGATTTCCGCCACCTAAATCAAAGTTTTGCGGTGCTGTATTTGTATTTTGATCAAACAAATCACCTACGTCAAAGTGGACTGTATAGCCTTTTTCTGCAAAAACAGTGGCTACTTTTTCAAGTGCGATTCGATGTGGAGTAATACCTACATCAGTGCTGTCCATATAATCAACTTCAATAAATATATCTTTTTGTGAGGTACGCGCCCCCCACTCATAAAGTGGTAAACCCGCGAATGTTGTACCCTGTTGCTCAGCGCAATCAGGAATACCATCCTCATCATCATCTATTGTGCAATTTATATTGTTTGGCCCAGCGGGTGTGTTAAACACAGAATAACTCCAATCAGTACTTTGATTAGTGTCTGTCGCATTAAGCTCGCGCTTTAAGCTGCCTCCTTGCTCGGAGATGATTTGCTCTGCGTTACCACCTTGCCATTGTGATGGCGTTACTGGTTCTTGTACTGAGTTACCAAATTTTACAAAGTCGATTGTTTGTGTACCTGCACTATTAAGTAATTCTACAAAACCGTTTATGTACCAATAAGGTCTAATTTCATCACTAGCATTACCCACAAGCGCTATTTTAGGGTTGTTAACTGATGCACTGACTAAAAAATCATCTCCAAACTTGCTTTGTAAAATAAGGTACTCACCATTTTCAAGCTCTTTATTGGGCAGTGAAAAAGTTGTCTCTGCACTAGTCGAGCTATTAATCATATTAATACTGCGGGTTTTAAGCGAATAACTCTGTAAGTTTACAGCAGCCCCTGTGCCGTTATAAATTTCAATCCAAGGTAAGTCGTTACTAAATTGCACAGAAGAAACTTCAGTTATTTTTATATCTTGGCTAGAGGTAGTAAAAGAAGTAGCGGTTTGCGTTTCAATGGCCGTATCATCAAAATTAGTTAAATCAGCTGTAACACGGACAATATATTGGGTATCTTCATTAAAGCTTGCGCTTACATTTACAGTATGAAAATAAGTACTTGTGTCACTAGTAGTACCCGACAAACTTTCAATATTTAAGGCCAAGCAAGTAGTAAAATTATCTGCCGACACTTGTACGCTTCCTGTACAAACACCACTACTAGAATTAACTGCTAAAGTGCTCGTTAGCATAATATCTGAAAATGTAATACTAACAGGGCTATCTACAAGAACTGGGTCATTATTACTTTGGGGTGTTACATTACTAATTATAGCGGGCGTTGAATCAACCACAGTAATATTCAGGGTAAATTCGGTTGTGTCTTTTGAATCAGACGCAGTTAACGTATAGCTTTGTGAAGTGATACTGTTTGCAGGAGGCGTGTAGCTAAAAAGTAAGGCTTGTGCATCAATAACACTAATTTGTGCACCATATAAATCATCACCAAAATCAATCTGAACCGTATCGTTATCAGCATCGCTAACTACTAAACTAAATTCTGTGGCTTGATTATATTGCACGCTAATACTTACATCATCTGCAGTTGGTGGATTGTTTGGTGCTAATACTACAACTGTTTTTTGAGCGCTATTTGTAGCGTTATCGTCATCGGTTACAGTAACCACAAATGTAACATTGGTATTTTGTGCAACAGTGGGCGCATTAAAACTAATGCTTGTTTGTGTTTGAGTAAGTTCAACTACAGGACCACTTATTTGCTGCCAAGTTATGCTATTAATACTACCATCGCTGTCTTGTGCATCTGCAACTAAGGTTACACTGTCACCTTTTTCAGCTTCTTCAGGGCCTGTAACAATGACTGTTGGCGCGCTATTTACTTGATTAATTAAAACCGTTTTACTCGCTTGAGCGCTTTTACCTGCATTGTCAGTTACGGTTACGCTAAAACCTAGTGTTGTATTTTCAGATACATTAGGGGCGGTAAAACTAAGGACTCCATCAGTTTGTGAAAACTCAACATTGTCCCCAGCAGACTGAATCCAATTAATATTACTTATAATGCCATCTGTATCTTGAGCGTTAGCAACTAAACTAACTTGTGTGCTGGCAAGTGCACTACTTGGGCCTGTTATATTAACTGTAGGAGCATTATTTTGAGAGGTGATAGTGCCTGAAAAAACTTGTTGTGCAGTAGCACCTGAGTTGTCAGTAACTGTAACCGAAAAGCTAAAGGTCGTATCGGTTGCTACACTAGGTGCAGTGGCTGTAAGCGTGTTACCGTTAGAGGTAAACGTAAACTCAGGCCCGCTAAGTTGTTGCCATTGATAGCTGGCAATTTGTCCGTCGCTATCACTTGCAAGCGCTGTAATAGTAAATGATTGATTAGAAGTAATAACGTTACTGCTAACCGAAAGCGTAACACTGGGCGCAGCGTTACCAGGGGCCGTAGTTGTATCACTACTTTCGCCTCCCCCGCCACAGCCTGTGATTAAAAGTGATAAAAAAAGTAAACTTAGCCATTTATTAATATTGTTTTTTACCACTTTTAGCCTCTACATATTAACTATACAAATTTTGTGGCACCTTAGTAACGTTTAAATGAACGGTTATTTCCTCACGATCATGATATAGATGTTTAGCTTGCAACTCGTAATTGATACCTTGTTTCTCAAGCTCTTTTCTGATCATCGAAAGACATTCATAAACACTATCAAAGCGTTTTTTCATAGGCAGCTTTAAGTTAAATATAAACTCTTTTGCGTATGCATTTACTGCCCAGTCAATCATTAGCGTAGTCACTTTGGTCGGTTTTTCCACCATATCGCACACTAACCAAGTAATATTTCTTTTTTCTGGGCGATATTTAAAACCGTCGGCTCTAAAATGTTTAACTTGCCCAGTTTGCATTAAATCGTCATTCATTGGGCCGTTATCAATCGCACTTACAAACATACCACGGCGTACAAGCTGATAAGTCCAACCACCAGGGCATGCACCTAAATCAACACTGCGCATACCGGCAGCTACGCGTGACTCGCGTTGTTGCTCAGGTATAAATACGTTAAATGCTTCATCGAGTTTTAACGTTGAGCGACTCGGTGCATCGCTTGGCATACGAAGGCGCAAAATACCCATGAAAAATGGAGAATTATTAAAGCTATACGAGTAACCAACATAAGCCGTATTGTTTGTTAAAAACATGACATGCATTACTGGGCGATTTGCTTTTGGCTCACGTAGTACAGTATTTTGTTTTTCGAGGGCTTTTTTAAGCGGTGTTGAGATTTTTTTACAGAACGTTAAAAGCTCTTTGCCTTCGTTTGTGTCTGGCGTTTCAACGCGCAGTTCTGAGCACAATGTAAAATCTTTAGCAGCTTCAACTACTGCGCTCACACGGTCCTCTACTGGCATGTTTTCAAGTAATGTGCCGGCAAACCATTGACGTGCAAACACCATGTTTTTAAAATCAACTTTTTTGATTATTTCATCGCTGTGATGCGCTTCAAAACATTCGTAAACAACATAACCTGTATTTGGTTTTGCTTTTACATACCCTGCAAAACCTTGCTCTGCAGCATGAAACGTTATTTCAGCAGCGGCATCGTTTTCAAAACCACTACGACAAAAAATCACAACACTAGACATATTAACCCTTAAACTCTTTAAAACTTAAATCGTGCAACTTGCACTAAAATAACAATCCAACCAATAATAAAGCACAACCCACCAAGCGGTGTTATAGGCCCAAGCCACTTCATTCCTGTTAGAGCGAGTAAATATAAACTACCACTAAAAAGTAGTGTGCCCATTATAAAAAAGCCACCAGCCCAACTCAGGTTTATGCCCCATTTAATTAAAATAGCCACCGCAATAAGTGCAAGTCCATGTACCATTTGATACTCAGCAGCCGTTTTAAAAACGCCTAATGAATACTCCGATAAGCGGCTTTTTAAACCATGGGCAGCAAATGCACCTAACATCACCGAAAGCATACAAAAAATACTACCGGTCATTAAAAATAATTTAATCATCTAACCCCCTGCTCGAGTCTTAACGTATCTCAATTTGTTGCTTAATAAATTCAACAGCACTTAACGCTGCTGTTTCTCTATTTTGTAGTTCAGTTACGCCACTTTTTTTACGTGGTTTTAATGAGTGATCGCCATCACTCAGCCAAGTAAACAAAGGCTGCTTTGGCATTTTCATAGTAAGAAGTTCTTCACGTGTACCAAATGTATCTCGCTCGCCCTGTAATACTAGAAAAGGGCAAACAATATCAGCAAAATGATCGGTGCGTAATTTTTCTGGCTTACCCGGCGGATGAAATGGATAACCAAATGCTATAACACCTGAAAGGCTTTGCTCTGTACTACATGCAAGCATTGATGCCATGCGACCGCCCATCGATTTACCGCCTATAAACAACGGTAAATCTGGCTGCGCATTCGTTAGCACTCGTTCATAATAAATAAGTAACTTTGGTGCTCGCTCAGGAGGCCTGCGTTTATTAGTTTGTTTAGCGATTTGCATATATTCAAAATCAAATAAACCAACATCAACCCCCTGCTCGCTTATTAATTTTGCCATGTGCTGCATAAAGTCAGAATCGCTACCAGCACCTGCGCCATGTGCAAATATAAACTGTGCTATTGCAGGTTGCTCCGTGCTTTTAAACCATTCAATCATTATTAATACTCATGTTCTTGCTCATGCTCTACTAAGCTCAGCATCCACTCTTTAAACGAAACTATTTTACCAAGCTCTGTTTGCGACTCACGAAGCACTAAGTAATACGCATTTTTACTCTCTAGGCTATGATTAAACGGAATTACCAAACGCCCTGCGTCTATGTCGGGTTTAGCTAATACACTATTGCCAATTGCCACACCTTGTCCATGTACAGCTGCTTGTAACACCATAGAGGAGTGGCTAAATATAGGCCCTTGATTTACCTGGATGTTACGCACGCCTGCGGTTTTCATCCACGTTTTCCAGTTTTTACGTGTAGTGTCGTGTAATAGTGTGTGATGCGCTAAATCACTAGGTTGATCAAGCGGCTTTAACCCGCTTAATAACATAGGACTACAAAGTGGTACTAAATATTCGGTATGAAGCTTGTACGCTTGTACGCCATTCCAATGACCCCTTCCATAATAAATAGCAATATCTACGTCATCAGTGAGTGAGTTTTCATCTTGGTCTTGTGCTTTTATTCGCACATCTATCTCTGGATGTAACTCATTAAACAAACTCAAACGAGGCACTAACCACTGAATAGCAAAACTAGGGGTTAGGCTTACCGTTAGTGAGCCCTTAGCGCCACGAGCTAATAGCTTTTCAGTTGCATCAATAAGCTGAGTAAAAATCTCTTTAATATCTAAAAAATAGCCTTGGCCTTCTTCAGTTAATAATAAAGAGCGGTTTTTACGTAAAAACAACTTCAGCCCTAAATGCTCTTCAAGTGTTTTTATTTGATGACTTACTGCCGCCTGCGTTACATAAAGCTCTTCTGCAGCTTTTGTAAAACTTAAATGGCGCGCAGCCGCTTCAAAGGCTTTTAATGCGTTTAATGGAGGTACCCGTCTTGACATAATAACCAAGCTTAGAATTAGTTTTTCTTATGCGTGAGATTATATACATCATATAAGTTTGTGTATATTAAAGGCATAAAAAAAGCGACCTGAGTCGCTTTTTAATATACATCATGCTTAATTATAAATCGCTTGCACTTGTATCAAGTGGGGCAAAACTTTTAATTAAATCATCAACCGCTTTCATTTGCGTTAAGTAGCCTTCTAACTTGCTAAGCGCTAGCGCACATGGGCCATCACATTTAGCTTCGTTAGGATTTGGATGCGCTTCGATAAATAAACCAGCAATACCCAACGCCATACCACTGCGCGCAAGCTCTGCAGCTTGTGCACGACGACCATCAGCAGAGTCAGCGCGTCCACCAGGGCGTTGTAGCGCATGTGTTGCATCAAAAATAACAGGTGCCATTGCCTTCATGTCATCCATACCCAGCATATCAACCACAAGGTTGTTGTAACCAAAGCTAGAACCACGCTCACAAAGAGCTACGTTGTTATTACCAGCTTCATTAAATTTAGTAATGATATGACGCATTTCATGTGGCGCTAAAAACTGTGGTTTTTTCACATTAATAATTGCACCTGTTTTAGCCATCGCCACAACTAAATCTGTTTGACGCGCTAAAAAAGCAGGTAACTGAATTACATCAACAACTTCTGCAACAGGTGCAGCTTGATGCGGTTCATGTACGTCAGTAATCAGTGGAATTTTAAACGTGTTTTTAATTTCTTCGAATATTTTTAAACCTTCTTCCATACCTGGACCACGGTACGAATTGATTGAAGAGCGATTAGCTTTATCAAATGAGGCCTTAAATACATAAGGAATATTTAGTTTCGTCGTAACTTCTACGTAATGCTCTGCAACACGCATTGCTAAATCGCGAGATTCTAATACGTTAATACCACCAAACAATACAAACGGTTTGTTGTTTGCAAGTTCAATTTCATTAATTTTAATAATTTGGTCTTTCATTTAAATTCCTTAAGGTGAAACTGCTTGCATCATTAATCCACAAATATAAGCCATATAAGTACCCACACCGTAGCCTAGTACAGCTAACAAGACACCAACAGGCGCTAATGACGGATGAAACGCTGATGCTACAACAGGTGCTGACGCTGCGCCGCCCACATTAGCCTGAGAACCCACTGCCATATAAAATAACGGTGCTTTAATCAGTTTAGCCACAATTAACATAATGCTTGCATGCACTAACATCCAAATTGCACCCACTAAAAATAGCCCAGGGTTATTGAAAATAGCGGTTACATTCATGTGTAAGCCAATCGATGCAACCAAAATATATAAAAAGCTAGAAGCTACTTTTGAAGCGCCAAACGCTTCTATTTGCCTCACTTTAGTAAACGATAAGCCTATGCCAATCGTTGTTGATATAACAATTAGCCAAAAGAATTTACTGTTTAAGCTGTATTCTTTTGCCCATTCATAAGTAGTGCCAAAGTACGGCCCCAAAAAGTCAGCGCAAAAGTGTGCTAAGCCAGTTATACCAAATGCAATTGCAATCAGCGTCATGTAATCATTAAGAGTTGGGATGCGTGCATGTTCTGCGTGATATTCTTCCACACGCTTTTTCAAATCTTCAATTGCGCTTGTATCAGCACCCGTCGCTGCATCAATCTTTTTATGATTTGCTGCCATTAACAATAAAACAGCCATCCAAATATTAGCGACAATTACATCTACTGTAATCATTACTGAGAATATATCACCACCAACTTCAAACATTTCTTTCATTGATGCTTGGTTAGCACCGCCGCCAATCCAGCTACCTGCAACAGTTGTCATACCGCGCCATACGGCATCTGGGCCATGCCCACCAACAATACTTGGGTCAAATGCGCTCACTACTAAAATAGCTAATGGCCCACCAATAACAATGCCTAAAGTACCCACTAAAAACATAATAAGTGCTTTAGGGCCTAAGTTAATAATCGCTTTTAAATCAATACTAATGGTAAGTAGTATTAAACAGGCAGGTAGTAAGTAGCGCGAAGCCACATAATAAACATTAGATTTATTACCATCTACAATACCAAAGGTATTTAATAACGAAGGTAAAAAGTAACACAGTAATAAAGCAGGTACGTATTTATAAAATCGTTTTAAAGCTGGACGCTCACTGTTTGAGGTTTTAAAAATAAACCCCAAAATAATAGCAAGCAAACCAAGCACAACGGCATCATTTGTAATTAATGCGCTTTGAGTTTCAACCATAATTATTCCTATTCTTAATGGTGCGTTTTATTATTATCTTCTAGTTCTTCTATTTGGTGTTGAATAATCTCTATTGCAGGATCGTCCGGACACTCATCTACAAAAAACTGTAAATCATCACGTGCCATTTTAGGGCAACCGAGCTGATTTAATAAGTAACCTCTGTCGCGTCTCTCATACGGGTCGTCGCCTATTAACTCCATTAGCATCTCTACACAGGTTAAAGCATGACCAAATTTATTTTCGCTAATGAAAGACCATTTTTGCTGAGCTAAAAATAACTTATATACTTCGTCATCAAAAATCAGTTCTAGTGGCTCTTGCTCTTGACCATCATCTTCATCTGCGTTTTCAGGGATAATATACCAACTTTGTTGTCCACTGCTTGGCTCTATTATGTAGCCTTCTTCATCACTAATCGCCACATGTACACCAACATCACCTTGGGTAAGACTAAGGTTCGCGTCACAGTTAGCTTGTTGTAAAAAATGACAAAGTATAATTGCCAGTGTTGTAGGTGAACCACTGCGCATAGAAAGCGTATAGCTTAATGTATTTAATTTATATTCAGGCACTTTTAAACCTGATGCACTAAATAGCCAATCACTGTAAAACATATCTAATAATTTTTCGAGGCGATCGTGCTCATCACTCACTTTTAAACACAGCGCTGAAATTTGCTGTTCAAAGTCAGTTAAAGTTTCATAACATGGTGTTAAATCTATCTGAGGGTCCCACTTTGACTCTGCTTTAATACAGCGGTAAATCGCTGGAGGTGTAAATTCATCGTAAGCATCATCAAGATAAGATTCATCGTGTTCGTCAAACCCGAGGGTAGTCATTAATACTGCAACATTTTAGAAAACGAAGGCGTAGTTTACCTAACTTTAAAGCTATATACCAATATAGAGGTGTATTTGAATATTTTCTGAGAGGGAGTTGTATTTGAGCTTTACAAAACAACTATAAAGCTCAAATAGTCAGATATTACTTAAAGCAAAAAAGCTGATTTAGACGTCGCTAAATAACCTATCGCTAAAATAACAGCGGTATTAACTAAAACGTAAGCAACTTTAGCCGTCATTTTAGTTTGTCTGGCGCTTTTAGCCCCAATACCGATGTATATAACCACTAAAACTATTTTTTCTAATAGCCAATATTGTTCAAACGGATTAATTTTGGCCATAAATATAAGCGTAAGTGCAGACACTAATAACAAAGTATCTATACTGTGACTACCAATCATTACCGCTTTATTTTTTGCTAATTTACCACTGCCCATTCGCGAAAAAGCGCGAACATAAAATAATATTACACTTAACATCGCAATTGCCATGTGCGAGTGCTTTACTGCTAAATAATCCATATGCCCCTGTACTTCTGTTTTATAAAAATTTAATCAGGAAAACGGCTAAGAACCGCCTCTAACTCATCAAGCTTTTCGTTAAATACTTCAACCATTTTTGGTTCAAAATGTGTGCCTTTTTCAGCATTAATTTCATCAACCACATTTTGTAATGTCCAAGGCTCTTTATAACACCGTTTATGGCGAAGTGCATCGTATACATCAGCAAGTGCGACTATGCGACCAAATACATTAATTGCGTTTCCGCTTAGACCTTGTGGGTAACCAGACCCATCCCATTTTTCATGATGCTCTTTTGCAATAATTGCACCTGTACTCACAATTTCATGGGGAGAGTCTTTTAAAATAGTATAGCCTTTATCAGTATGGGTTTTCATCACTTCCCATTCTTGAGGTTCTAACTTTGCTGGTTTGTTTAAAATCGCATCAGGAATACCCACTTTACCTACATCATGAAGAGGAGACGCCAACCTTACTAAATCTGCATCATGTTTAGATAAACCATAGCCCTCAGCTAAAATATGACAAATATGTGCTACACGTTTAACATGATTACCTGTCTCGGTTGAGCGCTGCTCTACTGCTTCACTTAACCTATAAACAAGCTCTTGTTGTGTCGCTTCTATTTCAGACTGAAGCTGCACATTTTCAAAGGCAAGTTGCACATTTTGAGAAAATATTTTGATTAAATGACGCTGAGTATCCGTTAAATCCTTTGGGACACCTGATATGAACAGCATTGAATTATGATTGTACTCACTACTGCAGTACGCAAATAAGTAATTATCTTTATAAATGATACTTTTATCATTAAGCGCCTGATGACACGCACTTAACTGCTCAGCTTGTAATACCTCATCAAGCTCTTTACCTTCACTTTTTTCAAAATCGCCAGTGCCAGAGCAAACTATTAGTTTTTTATTTTTTTCATGTTCTGGGTTTTGTGCAACTAAAGTGGTGGCATACATAGCTTGATCAGCAATACCCAATAAAGATGTTAATTGCTGCATAACGCCTTCAATAAAGTGCTCTATTGAATGCGCAGAAAAAATATCACGAGACGCTATAATTATTTTCTCAAGCCCTTCGCGTGACTGCTCAATCGAAATAATATCCCGATACGAGCGTAGGCTCGACATAATAACAGTAAATAATTTTTGAGCCGTTAGCTCCGTTTTCGATTTGTAATCGTTAATATCATAATTAATAATGACTTGACGTTCAGGTGCCTGGCCAGGTTGGCCTGTTCTTAAAATAATCCGTATATGATTATTTTTAGCTTCTTCACGAATAAACTTAGCAACCTGCAAACCAGCGTCGTCGGTTTCCATTACCACGTCAAGTAGCACAATAGCGGCATCTGGATGCTCTTTTATGAGCTCTTTCGCTTCAGCACCTGAGTAAGCACTAATAAACTCTAAGCGTTTATTTTGAAATTCAAAATCACTCAGTGCTAGTTTTGTAACAGCATGAACTTCAGGTTCATCATCAACGATTAATACTTTCCAGGTACCGTGTTCAATCTCATCGATTGTTTCTTCTGGTTCATCTGAAAATAAAAAATCACCCATCATAGTCGAAATTCCTTCATGGCATTATTTAACGCACTAGTAGGCAATTATTATTCTCTAGGGCCACAGTGCAAGTGTTACACGGTCATTGTTACCAAGGTCTTTCACTGTTTTAATATTAACAAACGCCATTTTTTCAAAAAAATGACGAACAGCTTCACCTTGCTCAAAACCGTGTTCTATTAAAAGATAGCCATTAGATGACAAATAGTCACGTGATTGTGTAATTATTTGTTTAATATCAGACATTCCGCAATCATCAGCCACTAATGCCGATAAAGGCTCAAAGCGCACATCACCCTGATTTAAATGTATATCACTACTTTCTATATAAGGAGGGTTAGTGACAATTAAATTGAATTTTTCGCCATGCAACTCACTAAACCAGTTACTTTGTTTAACATGTACATTATTAATCGCTAATCGCTGCTGGTTACGTGTAGCAAGTGCAACTGCATCGCTTACTCTATCTACTGCCGTAATTTGCCAATTAGGCATTTCACTACCCAGTGCCAACGCTATTGCACCAGTACCAGTGCCTAAATCAAGCACCTTTGCTGTAGCGGGTAGCGCTATTTCAAGTGCTTGCTCGACTAATGTTTCAGTATCTGGTCGAGGTATTAGGGTCGTTGCGTTAACTTCAAGCGATAAGCTCCAAAATTCACGCAGCCCAGTTATATGGGCTACGGGCTCACCTTTTAAACGTCTTTGGATAAATACATTAAACTGCGATTGTTGCTCATCACTAAGCGCATGTTCTGGCCAAGTAAAAAGGTAACTGCGAGGTTTTTGAAGTATATGTAAAAGTAAAACTTGTGCATCTAATTTAGCACTTTCGCTGCTAAGTGCTAATAAGTCAGCACCTGCAGCAATTGCTTGTTCAAGAGTGTGAGCCACAATTACTCGTCGCCCATGGCCGCAAGTAAGTCAGCTTGATGCTCTTGCATTAATGGGTCAATAATCGCACTTAAATCACCGGCTACCACTTCGTTTAAACGATAAAGTGTTAAGTTAATACGGTGATCGGTAATACGACCTTGCGGGTAGTTATAAGTACGAATACGCTCAGAACGATCGCCACTACCTACCAAGTCACGACGTTCAGAGGCTTCTGCCGCATGTCGTTTTTCATCTTCAGCTTGTTGCAGTCGAGCTGCAAGTACTGACATCGCTTTAGCGCGGTTTTTATGCTGCGAACGCTGATCCTGACACTCAACCACAACACCGGTAGGTATATGTGTAAGTCGAATAGCAGAATCAGTTTTATTTACGTGCTGACCACCTGCGCCTGATGCACGAAATGTATCAACTTTTAAATCTGCTGTATTAATTTGTATCGCTTCTGCTTCTGGTACTTCTGCCATAACCGCAACAGTACACGCTGAGGTATGAACACGACCTTGTGATTCAGTCTCTGGTACACGTTGTACGCGATGTACGCCTGATTCAAACTTTAATTGACCGTAAACGCCTTCGCCACTGATATTTGCAATAACTTCTTTGTAACCGCCATGCTCACCTTCATTGGTGCTTACAACTTCTACTTTCCATTTTTTATTTTCTGCGTAGCGGCTGTACATACGAAATAAGTCACCAGCAAAAATAGCCGCTTCATCGCCGCCCGTCCCTGCACGTACTTCAACAAACACGTTGTTGTTATCTCGCGGATCTTTTGGCAACATTAATACTTGAATTTGATCTTCAATCACTAGTATTTGTGCTTTTGCTTCTTTATATTCTTCTTGCGCCATTTCACGCATTTCAGGGTCAGAATCTTTAAGCATTTCTTCTGCACTGGCTAAATCGTCTTGCGTTTCTTTATAGTTTAAAAACGTTTTTACAATCTCTTCAAGCTCAGAATACTCTTTTGAAAGCGCACGAAAACGGTTTTGATCACTAATGACCGACGGGTCGCTTAGCAGCGCTTGTACTTCTTCGTAACGCTCTACTAAGGTTTCTAATTTATTATAAACAGACTCTTTCATTTAACGGTTATTCCTGATCAATACCTAACATTTTTTTCAATTGGTTTAGCTGCGCCACTTCACCTTTTTTCGCTGCATCTTGTATTGCACGGGTAGGCGCGTGCATTAAGCGATTGGTTAATTTATTGGCGAGCTCTAATATAATTTTTTCTGCATCTTTACCTGTATTGAGCTGACTAACAGCACGCTCTACAAGTTCAGACTTAATTGTTTGTACATCGTTTCGATAATGGCGGATTAAATCTACCGAATCGAGTGAACGCATCCACATTGCAAATTCTTTGGTGCGTTCAGTAATAATTATTTGCGCTTGCTGTGCAGCTTGCTCGCGCGCTGCCATATTCTCGCTTACAATGGTTTGTAAGTCATCAACGGAATATAAATAGGCAGCATCTAGCTCCCCAACTTGGCTTTCTATATCACGCGGAACCGCTATATCTATAAATAGCATAGGTTTGTGACGTCGCTGCTTTAGCGCCTGCTCAACCACCCCTTTACCAATAATAGGCAAAGTGCTGGCTGTAGAACTAATCACTATATCGGCTTTATGCAAACGCTCAGGCAATTGCGCCAAAGCAATCACATCTGCCGACACTTCATCAGCTAAGTTACGAGCTCGCTCAATAGTTCTATTTGCAACAGTGATATTTTGAGGCTCATTTTGGTATAAATGTTTAGCAACCAATTCAATGGTTTCACCTGCGCCAATTAATAACACATTGGTCTTATCAAGCTTGCCATAAATATGCTTTGCCAAGTTAACTGCAGCAAACGCTACCGATACAGCACTTGCGCCAATATCGGTTTCAGTTCTAACTTGTTTCGCTACTGAAAATGTTTTTTGAAACAACCTATCAAACGTAACACCTACTGCATCGTGGTTTTTAGCACTAAAAAACGATTGTTTTATTTGCCCCAAAATTTGCGGTTCGCCTAACACCAAAGAATCCAACCCACACGCCACGCGCATTAAGTGATTAATAGCATCGTTATCTTCGTAGCAATAAGTGTTTTTGCTCAGTTCATGTTCATCCAAACCATGGAAACTGGCAAGCCAGCTCAACAGTGTTTGGGAATTTTGCTGAGCGAGGCTACAATAGATCTCGGTTCGATTGCAGGTAGACACAATAACCGCTTCATTAAAGTCGGCATGGCCACTTAATTGTTGCAACGCCTCTGAAATTTGCTCAGGCGAAAAAGCCACTTTTTCACGTAATTCTACGGATGCGGTTTTGTGATTTATACCTAGTGCTATTATGGTCATATTTGCCAAATATTGCTGAGCCCTACTTCAAAGGCGGTAATTTTACCAAAAATCAGCGGAATATGGAAAGTAAGGAACAACATTTGATTCGACAATATTTGATTTTATTCATGTTTTTTTTGTTTTTAGGTGGCTGTGCTCATCAAATTGATACAAAAACAACACTTTATGATGATTGGAAACCACGTTTAGCTGCTCAAAAAACTTGGCAAGTAGAAGGTAAACTTGCATTTATTAGCCCAGAAGAGCGTCAATCTGCAAACTTAAATTGGCAGCAAACAACAAATTCCAATAATTTAATACTGACTACTTTTATTGGTACTCGTATTTTGTCGCTTAAACAAACAGCTAACGGTGCTGAATTAGAGTTTGACGGTGAACAATACTTTGATACTAACGCTGCAGAGCTTTTAAAACGATTAACGGGTTTTACACTACCGGTTGATAATGCCGATAACTGGCTTAAAGGCACTATTGACGATGAAAGTTTAATTGTTGATGAGCTTGGGCGTGCAAAGCAAGTATTATGGTTTGATAATACAGGCAAAAAATGGCAAATAGATTATGGCACCTATGTACAAAACGCAGGTTACTGGTTACCTACTAAACTGACGTTAAAGCACCAACAAATAAAAATTAAAATTCAACTATACGATTGGCAGTTTAAATAAGTATGAATAACAAAACCTCTTTTTCACTTATAGCTCCGGCAAAACTCAATTTATTTTTACATATTAATGCTCGCCGAGAAGATGGCTATCATGAACTTGAAACCTTATTTACTTTTTTAAATTTTGGTGATGAGCTGCATTTTGAGTTAACAACAGATGGGAGTATTTCTGTCGGTGGTGATACTAAAGATATCCCTCTAAATGATAATCTCATCTATAAAGCGGCTTTATTATTACAAACACACTGTAAAACCTCTTTGGGTGTAAAAATAAATTTAATTAAGCGCTTGCCGATGGGGGGCGGTGTTGGAGGAGGTTCATCTGACGCAGCGAGTACTTTATTAGCCCTAAATAAGTTATGGAAATTGGCACTAAATTTAGAAACACTAGCACAATTGGGGCTCAAGTTAGGGGCAGATGTTCCGGTGTTCATACAAGGTCAAAGCGCCATAGCGCACGGTATTGGTGAAAAACTACACCACGTAACACTTGAACAAAAATGGTACTGCGTTGTACACCCTAACCAACATGTAAGTACCGCAAAAATATTTACACATCCAGATTTAAAACGCGACACACCAAAAATAATAGGCGACTGGAAACACCATACTTTGACCAACGATTGTGAGCCTTTAGTTAAAAAGCTTTGCCCCGAGGTTGAAAAAACCCTCCAGTGGTTGCTAAAATACGCACCGTCGAAGATGACCGGAACAGGTTCATGTTGTTTTGTCGAATTTGCTAGCCAAGTTCAAGCACAAGATGTACTTGAAAATCTCCCCCATACTTGGCAGGGTTTTGTGGCTTCAAGCGCAAATGTCTCACCTGCTCATACGGAGTTAACCGCCATATTCGATCAATGAAGTAACGTACAAGTAATCATAAGTTAACCCGCAGTGAAATTTATCATTGCCCGTTAGTCCAAATATTCAGTGCCTGAGGAACCCTACCGTGCCTGACATGAAGCTCTTCGCTGGTAACGCAACACCTGAGTTAGCTCAAAAAGTTGCAAAACGTTTATATATTGAATTAGGCGATGCTGTTGTTGGCCGTTTTAGCGACGGTGAGATCAGTGTTCAAATAAATGAAAATGTTCGTGGCTCGGACGTTTTTATCTTGCAATCAACCTGTGCCCCTACAAACGATAACCTGATGGAACTTATCGTTATGGTTGATGCTCTACGTCGTGCATCTGCAGGTCGTATTACTGCCGTCATTCCTTATTTTGGTTATGCGCGCCAAGACCGTCGTGTACGTTCTGCTCGTGTTCCAATTACCGCTAAAGTTGTTGCAGATTTCTTATCAAGTGTTGGTGTTGACCGTGTTCTTACGGTTGATTTACACGCTGAACAAATCCAAGGCTTCTTTGATGTACCTGTAGATAACGTATTTGGCAGCCCTGTATTACTTGAAGATATGAAAGAACGCGACTTTGAAGACGTCGTTGTTGTATCTCCAGATATTGGTGGTGTTGTACGTGCTCGTGCAATTGCAAAACTACTAAACGATACCGATTTAGCAATCATTGATAAACGTCGCCCTCAAGCAAATGTTTCTCAAGTAATGCACATTATTGGTGACGTTGAAGGTCGTGATTGTATTATCGTAGATGATATGATTGATACCGGTGGTACATTGTGTAAAGCCGCAGAAGCACTTAAAGAACATGGCGCTAAGCGTGTATTTGCATACGCAACACACCCTATCCTTTCAGGTAAAGCAGCCGAAAACTTACGTGACTCAATGATTGATGAAGTAATTGTAACTGACTCAATTCCGCTATCTGATGAGCTTAAAGCCCTTGATAAAGTTAAGGTACTTACGCTTGCTGACATGTTAGCAGAGACTATTCGTCGTATTAGTAACGAAGAATCTATCTCAGCGATGTTTGAACACTAAAATTAAACATTCCTGAATATAAAAGCGCCTTTTGGCGCTTTTTTTGTAAGCGATGTTTATTTTATCTGGGCGTGGTGGTATGATAGCGCGCCTTTTGGCTAGGGACCTTGGTCGCAAAGGCCCTACACATTTAAATAACTGGAGACATCATGTCTAACAAAACTTATACGTATAACGCTGAACTTCGCGTAGAAACTGGTACTGGTGCGAGCCGCCGCCTACGTCGCGAAGACAAAGTTCCTGCAATCCTTTACGGAGCTGATAAAGAAGCTTTATCTCTTACTTTTGCTCATAAAGATATGATCAAAGCTCAAGAAGACGAAGGTTTCTACACGCATATCCTTACGCTTAACGTTGATGGCGAAGCTGTTGAAGTAATCTTAAAAGATATCCAACGTCACCCATTCAAGCCTAAGCTTACTCACCTTGATTTCCAACGTGTAGATGCTACTCATAAATTTCAAACTAAAGTTCCTCTACACTTCATCGGTGAAGAGATTGTAACTAAAGCTGGCGCAACTGTTGTTCACCAGTTAACTGAAGTTGAAATTACGTGTCTTCCAAAAGCACTTCCAGAATTCATTGAAGTAGATGTTTCTAAGTTTGTTGTTGGCGATTCAGTTCATATCTCTGACCTAACTTTCCCTAAAGGCGTTAGCTCTGTAGATTTAGCTAAAGGCGAAGGCCATGATCAGTCTATCCTGACTATCAAAGCAAACAAAGCAGCTCCAGTTGAAGACGACGCTGCAGCAGCAGAATAATATTTAAGGTCTCGCAACCTTGAATTCTATTCAAATGCTTGTGGGCCTGGCTAATCCAGGCCCCGAATACGCAAACACACGCCACAATGCAGGTGCTTGGTTCATCGAGCAAATCGCTGCACGCTATAACTGCACTCTAAAACACGATCCTAAATATCACGGCCTTACAGGCAAAGTGATCATTCAAGGCCAAGAATTCAAATTATTGATCCCCACTACTTACATGAATTTAAGTGGTAAAGCGGTCAGTAGTTTAGCTAATTTTTTCAAAATCCCTGTCGAGGACATTTTAGTTGCCCATGACGAATTGGATTTAGACCCAGGCGTTGCCAAATTAAAAAAAGGTGGCGGGCATGGCGGTCATAATGGTTTAAAAGACATTATTGCAAAAATGGCAAATCAAAAAGACTTTATGCGCTTGCGCATTGGTGTAGGTCATCCGGGGCATCGTGAAATGGTAACTGGTTGGGTGCTTGGAAAAGCGGCCAAAGAAGACCAAGAAAAAATGGATGCTGCTGTTGATGAAGCAGTTCGTTGCATGGAAATACTTGCAAAAGATGGTGTGTTAAAAGCACAAAACAGACTACATTCGTTTAAACCCTAGTAACTTGGGTCCAAGTACACCGTTTAAACGAATTCTAAACAAGGTATCTTACTATGGGTTTTAAATGTGGCATCGTTGGCTTGCCTAACGTAGGTAAATCAACGCTTTTCAATGCACTAACTAAAGCGGGTATTGAAGCCGCTAACTTTCCTTTTTGTACCATTGAGCCTAATACAGGTGTGGTACCTGTGCCAGATCCTCGTCTAGACGAACTTGCTAAAATTGTTAATCCTCAACGAGTTCTTACCACTAGTATGGAATTTGTAGACATTGCTGGCTTGGTAAAGGGCGCATCTAAAGGTGAAGGCCTTGGTAACCAGTTTTTAGCTAACATTCGTGAAACCGATGCAATTGGCCACGTAGTTCGCTGTTTTGAAGATGAAAACATCATACACGTAGCAGGCACTATTGACCCTGCTGACGATATTGACGTAATCAACACTGAGTTAGTACTTGCTGATATGGATAGCGCTGAAAAAGCCCTTTTCCGTAACGCAAAAAAAGCAAAAGGTGGTGATAAAGACGCCAAAGAGCAAAATGCCGTACTTGAAAAAGTAAAAGTGCATCTTGATGAAGGCTTAACTTTACGCGCTTTAGCATTAACTAAAGAAGAAAAAGCAGCAATCAGCTCTATCAACTTCTTAACTATTAAACCAACTATGTATATTGCAAACGTTGCTGAAGATGGTTTTGAAAATAATCCATACCTTGACCGTGTACGCGCTATTGCTGCAGCAGAAGATGCGATTGTTGTTCCTGTATGTGCTGCTATCGAATCTGAGCTTTCAGAATTAGATGACGAAGACAAGCTTGAGTTTATGGCTGATCTTGGCTTAGAAGAGCCCGGACTTAATCTTGTTATTCGTGGTGGTTATGAATTACTACAATTACAAACTTATTTCACTGCGGGTGTTAAAGAAGTGCGTGCATGGACAATCCCTGTAGGTGCAACAGCGCCACAAGCAGCGGGTAAAATCCATACCGACTTCGAGCGTGGCTTTATTCGTGCGCAAACGATTGCTTTTGACGACTTTGTTGCCTTTAAAGGTGAAAGCGGCGCAAAAGAAGCAGGTAAGATGCGTCAAGAAGGTAAAGAGTACATTGTTAAAGACGGCGATGTAATGAACTTCTTGTTCAACGTATAAGTCAAATGAAACCAAGTTAGTATTGGTAATAATTTTAAAGGCTCGTTTTTACGAGCCTTTTTTGTACCTCCAACGTTATAAACTTATAAAATTGATTTAGCCCCAACCTAAATGCCTACGTTTAATTTAAAAAAACACACTGCGCAGAAGATCAAACCTCAATAATAAGTACCTCTTAAACAAATTAATGTTAAGATTTAACCAGAGCGTAATAATTTGTCGAATAATCAAACAGCTTCAAACTATTGGTTTTTGCTTTTTTTATTTAGCGACAAATTTTGTATGTGAATTGCACTCAAAAAATCATCATTTTTATTAAAATTTAGCCGCTTAGCTTAATTTTCCTGCAAACAAACACAGTTAAATGTTTTTTTGCAAAAAAGGTGTTGACGAATTTGGGTCATATCAGCATAATACGCCCCGCACTCAGCGATGAAGTGCTAACAAAAAAAGATGGCTAAGTAGCTCAGCTGGTTAGAGCACATCACTCATAATGATGGGGTCACAGGTTCAAATCCCGTCTTAGCCACCATATTTTTTGTTGCTCAATGAAGAGTTTAAAATAACTACCTTGTGTGCGGGAGTGGCGGAATTGGTAGACGCGCTGGATTTAGGTTCCAGTATCTTAGGATGTGAGAGTTCAAGTCTCTCCTTCCGCACCATAATTCTTGATAAGAATTAAAACTATCAATTGTTATTGTTGGGATATCGCCAAGCGGTAAGGCACCAGGTTTTGATCCTGGCATTCCCAGGTTCAAATCCTGGTATCCCAGCCAACAATGGCTAAGTAGCTCAGCTGGTTAGAGCACATCACTCATAATGATGGGGTCACAGGTTCAAATCCCGTCTTAGCCACCATTTCTCTTTTTAGAAGTGGCTCTGCAAGAGTTAAATTGCACTCAATGAAGAGTCTAAAATAGCTACCTGTGTTTTATAACACAAACGATGCGGGAGTGGCGGAATTGGTAGACGCGCTGGATTTAGGTTCCAGTAACTTCGGTTGTGAGAGTTCAAGTCTCTCTTTCCGCACCATGTTCTTGATACGAACTAAAAATATCAATTAATTCTTTGTTGGGATATCGCCAAGCGGTAAGGCACCAGGTTTTGATCCTGGCATTCCCAGGTTCAAATCCTGGTATCCCAGCCAACTTCTTCTACCAAGGAAAGTTGGATAAAAGAATGACTCTTGCTTAGAGTTTAAATGAGCAAATTAGTGATGCGGGAGTGGCGGAATTGGTAGACGCGCTGGATTTAGGTTCCAGTATCTTAGGATGTGAGAGTTCAAGTCTCTCCTTCCGCACCATGTTCTGATAAGAACTAAAATTATAAAAGAATTCTTTGTTGGGATATCGCCAAGCGGTAAGGCACCAGGTTTTGATCCTGGCATTCCCAGGTTCAAATCCTGGTATCCCAGCCAACTTCTTCTACCAAGGAAAGTTGAATAAAAGAATGACTCTAGCTTAGAGGTTAAATGAGCACATTAGTGATGCGGGAGTGGCGGAATTGGTAGACGCGCTGGATTTAGGTTCCAGTATCTTAGGATGTGAGAGTTCAAGTCTCTCCTTCCGCACCATGTTCTTATTAAGAACTAAAATTAATATCAAATTTATAGTTGGGATATCGCCAAGCGGTAAGGCACCAGGTTTTGATCCTGGCATTCCCAGGTTCAAATCCTGGTATCCCAGCCAATTTGACTTCCTTCTCTAAAACTTCTCAATATTCATTAAATTCAGCTTACTTTTTCTGTACTTAAATATACATTTATAAATTCGTCTATATTTATTGGTTTGCTATATAAATACCCTTGTAAATAATCACAGTTCATACTCAATAGCGCTTGCTCTACTTCTTTGGTTTCTATTCCTTCAGCTACTACATCGCAATTTAATCGGCTCGCCAAAAACAACGTAGATTCTACAATAGCGTAATCAGGCGGATTAATGAGCATGTCTTTGATAAACGATTGATCTATTTTTATTTGGTTTATGGGCAACTCCCTTAATAACGACAGTGACGAAAACCCCGTACCAAAATCATCAACACTAAATTTAAATCCACGCATACTTAACTGCTGCATCATTTTTCTTGCTGCGGGTATGTTTGTCATCATTGCCCCTTCTGTAATTTCAAATATTAGTGAATCACTTAAAGTCGGGTCAGTAGTAAGTAAGCTAATTATAAATTCGTAAAACTCGCTGCTTTCAATATCTTTCGTTGATAAGTTGACATGAATAGTACCGGTAAACCCAAAGAGTTTAAGTTTTCTAATATGGTTAACTGCTTCTTGTACAACCCATTTCGATAAAACAAAAATAAGCCCTGTACGCTCAGCTACACTTATAAACTTTTCAGGACTAATAAAGCTACCATCAGCTTGCGGCCATCGGATCAGCGCTTCTAGGCCATGCAATTGAATATCTTTGGAGTTCATTATTGGTTGTAAATAAAGCTCGAACTCACCTTTGTGTAACGCGGCTTTAATTTTGACTGATAAATCAAAAAAGTCCTCAGCTCGTTTACCTATTTCAGATGAGTAATTTACTAAAGGTTGAAATGTCTTTTTTGCTTCATGCAGTGCCAAGTTGGCTTTTTTTAGTAACTGGTCGGGTAATCGGCTATCATCTGGGAAACGGCTTACGCCTATACTTAATTGTATTTTAACCATTTGCTCATGTGTACAAAACGGAGCTTTAACGGCTGAGTTTATAATATTTACACAGTGAGCCATGCTTTCATCAGTATCGGTATTCAGTAAAAACGCAAACTCATCCCCCCCTATTCGATATAACTTAGCAATGCCACATAGTTCTTTGCTTAACTTATTAGCAAAAGCAGCCAGTAGTTGATCACCACATTGATGACCAAACGCATCATTAATTTGTTTAAAATTATTTAAATCAATATAAAATAATGCAAATGAAGAAGGGTAATCGACTTGTTTACTCAAGGATTTAAAAAAGTTATTGCGGTTGGGTAAAGTTGTTAAGTTATCGTGCTCAGTTTGATATTTTTGATACTGCGTTGCTTGCTCTATTTTAAGGATGCTTTTCAAACTCAGTTTGACAACTAAGAAAACAAACCCTGCACCACCAAATAATATTGTGGCAACTGCATTTCTTATTATTGGTGCCGTATCGTAATTTGAAAAGTAATAAAGTATCCACCAATACCCTAAAATAAAACAGACAATAGCGCATAACAGTACACTCCACGCTCTTTGCGATGTTTTTTTACAAACTTTAAAGGTTGTTTTTAAGCTAGCAACTAGCAGTAGCGCACCTAAAATAATTATTACTGAAAAAAAATTATCCACACATAGGCTCTTTAAAATTATTAAATTGCGGTTTAGTGATATAACCCTAGTCAAATTAAAATTTTATTTAATATAACTGGGTCACTATTTGTCCACTTAAAAACAGACATAAAAAAAGGCTCATAAATGAGCCTTTTTAATCTCTACTTTAAATTTAGCCTAAATCACCGCTAATTGCGTATTTTAAAACCCAGTTTTTTATAGGGCCTGTATTATTAGCCATTTTTAAAAACTGGCTACGTGCCCATTTAAGTGGCGCAACTTGGTTAGAAAAGCCAAAGTAACAGGCATCCATCATGCTCATCATTAATAAATTAGCCTTACGGCGAGCTCGCTCATATTCTTTAAGCGTTAACGGGCGCCCTATATCCCCTGCATTGTCTAAAACTTCAGCAAGTGCCACTACATCCTGAAAACCTAAATTTACACCCTGCCCTGCAAGCGGATTTATTGTATGTGCAGCGTCACCGACTAAAACCAAGCGCCCTTGTGAATAGTTGTTAGCATGTTGGCGAGTAAGCGGAAATATTGCATGAGTTTGTACTTCAAAGTCTCCAGCAAGTTCAGGAAATTTATTAAGTATGTGCATTTTTAGCTCAGCTGGGTTTAGCCCTTTAAATGCTTGCAGTGTATTTGCATCATCGTACCAAATTAAATTAGCGTATGGTGCATGCATTGGCAAAAATGCGAGTGGCCCACTTGGCGTAAACTGCTGCCATGTTTTTATTTGTTGCGGCGCATCGAGTTTAATTAATACCCCCATGCAATGCTGCTGATACTGCCAGCCGGTAATTCCTATATTAGCTTTAGCACGCAGCTGCGATTGTCCGCCATCGGCTGCAATCACTAAATCAGCGGTATAGGTTTGAGCTCCATACACAAGCGTAATTAAATCATCCGTTTGCTCTATTTTAGTAATAGGTGTGGCTTGCTCAATAACCTCAATTTTATAATGATCAAATTGCTGCCATAAACTTGCTTGAATTAAACTATTTTCAATTAAGTGGCCTAAATGCGTGGTGTTTATATCGGCGCAGTCAAACAATAAATTATCACCACCGCGCTCAAATGCCTCTAATTGTTGATAAGGCGCTATGCGGTTTTGCCTTAAAAGCGGCATTGCTCCTAATTCATCAAGTAAATTTTCTGAAAAACGATTAATAGCCGACACTCTAATATCAACCTTATCACTACTAAGAATCTGTGATGGGTCTATTAGGTG
Source organism: Pseudoalteromonas sp. SG43-3 (assembly GCF_014164385.1). Lineage (NCBI taxonomy): Bacteria > Pseudomonadati > Pseudomonadota > Gammaproteobacteria > Alteromonadales > Pseudoalteromonadaceae > Pseudoalteromonas > Pseudoalteromonas sp. SG43-3. The sequence goes on along the minus strand of NZ_JACJFC010000008.1, from coordinate 135,840 downwards.
TTTTTCGATTATGCGTACGCCAAAGCCCTGTTGAGCAAGCTTTATCGCCATAGCCGCGCCAACCATGCCACCGCCAACTACTATCACATTATTTTTAGTCATGTTTTTCATCATTTTATTATTACTTGAGTCTGTTTTGATTGTATCAAAATTAATTTGTTTTATACCAGAGGATATCCCTAACCGCTGATTAAACTCGCCTCGTATTGATTTGAGATCACAAACATGAAAACTATACTTGGATCTGGACGGGTATCCAGCTAAAATACGCCTCCTTTAAGAGAGCATGCTTGCTCCTTAATCCTGTTTCAAGCACATTTTTGTGCCACTATCGAATTGAACACGAGGCTATATTTCAATGAGCAAAAAGCTGCATATTAAAACCTGGGGTTGTCAGATGAACGAATACGACTCTCAGAAAATGGCTGAACTTTTAGATGCCACCAACGGCTACCAGCTAACTGAAGATGCAACAGATGCCGACGTAATCTTACTTAACACCTGTTCAATTCGTGAAAAAGCACAAGAAAAAGTATTTCACCAATTAGGTCGCTGGAAGTTATTAAAAGACGACAAGCCAGATTTAATCATTGGTGTAGGTGGTTGTGTTGCCTCACAAGAAGGTGACTCTATTCGCCAACGTGCGCCATTTGTAGATGTTATTTTTGGTCCGCAAACGCTACACCGTTTACCAGAAATGATTAAACAAGTGCAAGGCGACAAAGGCTCATCGGTTGTTGATATTTCATTCCCAGAGATTGAAAAATTTGACCGTCTGCCAGAGCCAAAAGCAGATGGCCCATCTGCTTTCGTATCAATTATGGAAGGCTGTTCTAAGTACTGTACTTTTTGTGTTGTACCTTATACTCGCGGTGAAGAAGTTAGTCGCCCAGTAGATGACGTACTACTTGAAGTTGCACAACTTGCAGAGCAAGGCGTACGTGAAGTAAATCTTTTAGGTCAAAACGTAAACGCATACCGCGGTGATACGCACGATGGTGAAATTTGTTACTTTTCTGATTTAATTCGTCTTATTGCAGCTATTGATGGTATTGACCGTATTCGTTACACCACATCGCACCCGGTAGAATTTACCCCAGATATAATCGACGTTTACGCCGATGTGCCAGAGCTTGTAGATCACTTACATTTACCAGTACAAAGTGGTTCAGACCGTATATTAAACCTAATGAAACGTGGCCATACGGCAATTGAATACAAATCGACAATTCGTAAGTTACGTAAAATTCGTCCTAACTTAAGCATGTCGTCAGATTTCATTATTGGTTTTCCAGGCGAAAGCAAAGAAGACTTTGAAGCAACCATGAAGCTTATTAGCGACATAGGTTTTGATATGAGCTTTAGCTTTATTTACAGCGCACGCCCAGGTACGCCAGCGGCAGATTTGCCGGATGACGTAACAGAGCAAGAGAAAAAAGAGCGCTTATACTTACTACAAAACCGTATTACACAAATGGCGCAGCAAATTAGTCGTCAAATGTTCGATACAGAGCAACGTATACTTGTTGAAGGTCCTTCTAAGAAGAACCCTATGGAATTACGTGGCCGTACAGAAAACAACCGTGTAGTAAACTTTGTTGGCCCGCACACAGTGATCGGACAGTTTGTTGATGTACGTATTACCGAAGCACTACCTAACTCTTTACGTGGTGACTTAATTCGTACAGAATCAAAAATGAACTTACGACGTGAAGTAGCTCCTTCAGCTATTTTAACTAAAGCTGCAGCTGCAGAGCCAAAACCAGACACTGTTAACGAAATTGGCGTAGCTACTTTCGTTCCTTAGTCACACAATTAGCGCCAGTTAACGCTGGCGCAGTACTATAGGAAGCAATTTTGAGTAATCAGTTAAAAACATTAGAGATTTATTTAGAACCTGCCGATAACAAACGCCTTTCTTCTTTATGTGGCCCGTTTGACGAAAACATCAAACAAATTGAACGCCACCTGGCTGTTGAAATAATTCACCGTGACAACTTTTTTAAAGTAACCGGTAAACTACACAACTGCGCCGGCGCTGTAGAAATCTTAAAAAACCTTTATGTTGATACTCAGCCTGTTCGTGGTGTTTTAGGCGAAATAGAACCCGACGCCGTTCATTTAGCTATTACCGAATCAAAAGCCTTAGAGCAAGATGCATCCAGCAGCGCTTATGGCAAAGAAATGGTTATTAAAACCCGCCGTGGTGTTATTAAACCACGTAACGACAACCAAGGTGTTTATGTGGCAAATATTTTAAACCACGACATTACCTTTGGTATTGGCCCTGCAGGTACTGGTAAAACTTACCTTGCAGTTGCAGCCGCCGTCGACGCTCTTGAGCGCCAAGAAATACGCCGTATATTACTAACGCGCCCTGCTGTAGAAGCTGGCGAAAAGCTTGGCTTTTTACCTGGCGATTTAAGTCAAAAAATAGACCCATACCTGCGCCCTCTTTACGATGCTCTTTTTGAAATGCTAGGTTTTGAAAAAGTAGAAAAGCTCATCGAAAAAAATATCATCGAAGTCGCACCGCTTGCTTACATGCGCGGACGTACTTTAAACGATGCCTTTATTATTTTAGATGAAAGCCAAAATACCACCGCCGAGCAAATGAAAATGTTTTTAACCCGTATAGGGTTTAACTCAAAAGCGGTGATTACAGGCGATATTACACAGGTCGATTTACCTCGTGGCACACGCTCAGGCCTTCGCCATGCAATTGAAGTGCTTGATGGCGTAAACGAAATTAGCTTTAACTACTTCAAAGCCCACGACGTAGTACGTCACCCTGTTGTAGCACGCATAGTTGAAGCCTACGAGCGAAACGACGAAAGCGAGCGACTTAAGCGCATTGAAAAGCAAAATGCAAAAGACGCACTCGCTGCTCTTCAACAGCCTACTACTAAAGAGTAATACTTTGACAACCGAACTTGATTTACAAATAGCCTGTGAGTTTGACAACCTCCCAAGCGAGGAACAATTTGCACTATGGGCCGACAAAGCCCTTAGCCAATACCGTGACGAGTCCGAACTCAGTATCGTTATTAGCGACGAAGCGCAATCGCAACAACTTAATAACGACTATCGCGGTAAAAATAAACCGACCAACGTACTGTCGTTCGAATTTGAAGCACCACCAGGCATAGATATTCCTTTGGTTGGTGATTTAATTATTTGCCCAGCCATTGTATTAGCTGAAGCAATTGAGCAAGAGAAGTCATTTCATGACCACTTTGCTCACATGGTTATTCACGGATGCTTGCATTTGCTTGGATTTGACCATATAAAGAGTGAAGACGCTTTAGAGATGGAAAGCATCGAAAAGCAAATACTTGCAGAGCTAAACATAGCAGACCCATACCGGGACGATATTTAAATTAACGGAGCAATTAGACGCAATGAGCGACGGTAACTCGCAATCTAGCCAGGGTTCTTCTGGCAAAACGTGGTTGGGCAGAATAGCCCAAATGTTGCAAGGGGAACCCCAGAATAGAGAAGAGCTGGTCGAAGTTATTGCCGATGCGCAAGAACGAGACGTAATCGATCCAGAAACAAAAGAGATGATAGAAGGTGTGCTTGGCGTGTCTGAGCTTAAAGTGCGAGACATAATGGTTCCGCGCTCACAAATGATCACTCTTGAGATTGACAGCCCGCTTGAAGAACTAATTCCAATGATGGTTGACTCAACTCACTCACGTTTTCCAGTGGTGATTGAAGACAAAGATCATGTAGAAGGTTTTTTACTCGCTAAAGATTTATTGCCACTGATCTTAAATAAAGACGAGCATTTACCATCAATACGCGATTATTTACGCCCAGCAATGGTAGTACCTGAAAGCAAACGTGTTGATACATTGCTAAACGAATTCCGTCAGCAACGCTACCATATGGCTGTTGTTATTGACGAATACGGCGGCGTATCGGGCTTAGTAACGATTGAAGATATTCTTGAAATAATTGTTGGCGAAATCGAAGATGAGCACGACGAAGAAGAAGAACATCAAGATATTCGTCAACTTGCTAAACATGTCCACGTAGTGCAAGCACTCACTCCTGTAGATGACTTTAACGAGCATTTTAAAACAGGCTACAGCACAGACGAAGCCGATACTATTGGCGGAACTGTACTGCACGCATTTGGCCATATGCCAAGCCGTGGTGAAACGATTGACATAGAAGGTTACCAATTTAAAGTAACCAACGCCGACAATCGTCGTATTTTGCAACTGCAAGTCACCGTTCCTAAGGCTGATGATAACGACAGTGAAGAAACTGCTAACTAGACTTACCCTATTAGCAAAAGATAAAAAAGCATGGCTCGCACTCGTTGCGGGCCTTGTTTTAACTTTTGGCTATGCCCCTTTTGAAATTTGGCCCATCGTATTTATTAGCCTTGGCGCCATAATTTTTTGCATTAATCCCAATAATAACGGTAAAGCACACGCAAAAACCGCCGCTAAATATGGCTTTATATTTGGCCTAGGCTGGTTTGGTGCAGGTATAAGCTGGGTACATGTTTCTATTGCCACCTTTGGCGGTATGCCGCTTATAGCGTCGCTCTCGTTAATGGCTTTTTTGTGCGCCTACTTAGCATTATTTCCCGCACTTGCCTTTTGGGCAACTACACGCTTTGCTAGTGGCCCTAAAAGCTTTGGCGCATTACTAATTGCCTGCTTTGCAATTAGTGAGTATTTACGTGGCACCGTACTTACCGGTTTCCCGTGGTTAAGCTTTGGCTACACACAAACCGACGGACCTTTAAGGCTGCTCGCCCCTTATATTGGCGAGTTTGGCTTAACTCTTACCTGTGTCGCTATTGGCTTTGCACTATATAGACTTACCCAAAAAGATTTTAAAACCCCGGCGGTTACTGCGACAGCTGTTGCGCTTATTTTTACAGGTGCAAATACCACAGGCAGCATTCATTACACAGATAAAAACATGTCAGTATTGCTGGTACAAGGCAACATACAGCAACATCTGCGCTTTGAGCCAAGTGAGTTTTGGACCACAATGAGCAAATACCAAGACATGACACGTCCACATTGGGATGCCGACTTAATAGTATGGCCAGAAGCCGCAGTGCCTGAAATAGAAATGCTTGCCGATTCCTACCTAGCCAATTTAGACAGTGCCGCCTCGTTTAATAAAACCGCCCTTGTAACCGGTATTGTTGACTACCAGCGAGACACCAAAAATATATTCAACACACTTATTGTGGTCGGTAATAAAGAACGTGGCGACGAGCATGGGCATTACCATTACCTTGATAAAAACCGCTATCAAAAACACCAGCTACTACCTATTGGCGAATTTGTACCATTTCAAGACTTTTTGCGCCCTATTGCCCCATTATTCGATTTACCTATGTCATCGTTTACCCGTGGCGACAAAGTGCAAAACAACTTACGCGCCAATGGCTATAACTTACTCCCTGCTATTTGCTACGAAATTGTTTTTGCCGATTTAGTACGCGGTAATTACAAAAGCGACTCAGACCTACTTTTTACAGTAAGTAACGATGCCTGGTTTGGTGACTCTATTGGGCCATTGCAACACATGCAAATAGCCCGCATGCGCGCGCTCGAACTACAACGCCCTCTTGTGCGCGTTACCAACAATGGGGTAAGCGCCGTATACGACCCTATAAGCCACACACAACAAACCATGCCTCAGTTTGAAGCTACCATATTGAAAGCCAAAATTAAGCTTATAAAAGGCGACAGCGTGTACAGCCAGTACGGCAATGTGTTTGTGTGGGGATTTGTGTTGTTGATGGGAGTTGTTGGGTTTGGGGTTAGGTTGAGAAAGTGAATTAAAATTAATAGCTGTCGGTGGACAGCTATTTAAAAAAGTGTTTATTGTTGGGTTTCGCTTCGCTCTACCCAACATACGCAAATTTACTTTTTAATCTAGCCTATGCTAAAAATATAGCGAATGCCTCGTTCTATTTTTAATACTTGATGCTGTTCAACATCAGGCCTAAACAATTTAATTCAATTATAAATGATGATTTGATTCTCACAAACAAACTCACCCCCTAAGTTGCATGCTTTAGCGCAATATATTGAGTCTAAAGTGCCTAACGGTCTTAACTTTATTGGTATACAGTTTTATTTTACTCCCCTGTGGGAATTCAATTATGTACGCATCAAATTTAAAAAGGGCTAACATTCGACACAATAATATTTTATCGTAACTTGACGCGCCCACAGCCAGCTAAATAACTTACTTTGTATAAAATCTCATGTAAAAATAGTAACTAGAAGTTTGACTCCTACTTTTAATTTATATTTAAAAAAAGAACCTACTGGTTATTTCTGTATTTCTTCAAATACTTTAATGCTTGAGCACAGTTATATTGTGCACTTTTGTAGGTTAAAAGCATTTCGTAAGCCAGCATACTACCAGGTGAGTTATTACAAATATCATTTAAACGCATCAGCTCTTTATTTAAAACTTGTGTAATCTGGTCATTTGAATACTTTTGAAGAGCCATATCAATTGCACTTATAGTTAAATTCAAAGATGAGTCCCTATTTGATGAAAAGGGATTCGATGTTACTTTTACACATTTTAAAATTTCTTTATTATCACTATTCACCGAGCACCTATTTATCAAGGAACATTTTAATAATTGTTTGTATCTTACTAATTGTTTGTATCTTACTAATTGTTTCTAAACTCGCTCGACGCTCTGCTGATAAACAACTGTAATTACCGATATTATTAAAGTGAATTATCGTTTTAGATAGCGCTTCATTACCAAGCTTTAGATAATTATTGACCTCTTCATCTAGTAGTTTATAAGTTGCAGCTGTTTCAGTATGCATAGAACCGCTAAGTTGTTGAATATAATAATCATCATAATTTTTCAATAAATACCACAAAGAACCTACTTCAATGAGCTTCATAAAGCCTGCCTTATCCTTTATAACTTAAAAACCAAGCCACTTAAACTTTAGCTTTGCTGAGTGCACTCTACTCACCTGTGGCCTCAGTAGATTACAATGAATATCAATATAGCTACTTTTATTTGGTTCTATAAAAATGTCATCGCTTTTACCTAAACAATTACCAACAAACTTTCCGTTTTTATCGAATGTAGATGCTATAACACCACCTGCATATATGCTTTCATTGGTGATATTTTTTAACTCGGCAGTTATTCTTACTCGCCCATTTTCTTTAAAAATATCAGAAAGGGTAAGTTTATAATCACTATTTAAGTCGTCAGTGCCCTCCAATGCTTTATTTGATACCTGCTCTTTAAAGCCACTATCAACTTCTGCGGCTATTGTTAGCGCGTACACACTGATACCACCGAGTGTTGCTATTACAAACCCTATCCCCCAAAAAAAGCCCTTTATAGCCTCATTAAAATTATTACTCATTTAATTCCCTTTTAATTTTTCACTACTAAATTTCGTTAACAATATACCCAAAATCACTCCTTTCACTAACCTAGTATATAAATTAAAACTTATTTTTTAATAAGCTTTTTAAACCATAGTACCAACTAAGCGCTGCCACCGTGCCATGAGTTTCTTCTTCAAAGTAACGTTGATTTATATATAAACTGTTACTCGGGTGCGCTTTTAGTTTTTTAGCAAGCTCTAAGCCCCATTTATAATTAGCCTCTCCAATTTCACCAAAAGCTGCATTATTAGCAAAAGTAAAATATACATTGCCTTTAAGCTGCTTATTTATAAGCTGTTGCTCGTCAAAATAACGATTGAGATAATTATTATCCCAAAGGTAGGTTGCATCAATAATTAAGTAATCAGTAAATAAAGAGTGATTTGTAAGTAAAACATAACTTGCGAACAAGCCGCCGAAAGATTCCCCAATTAAGACCCGCTTATTTGATGTACGGTAATTTTTATTAATGAAGGAAATAAGTTCTTTTTCAAAAAAAGCGGTGTAGTTTGCGGCATTGCCAATGTTTTCAAATTTTTCGAGTAGCTTGCCGTTAAAAGTCCAATCGACATTGGTAGGGGTAAAGTCGCGCTCTCTTATCGCATTTTTACTGTTAGGAACAGCGACAATAATTGCTTGTTGAATTTGTTTTTCTAGCCGCTCAGTACTGAGTGCTTCAACAAGCCCCGCTAAGGCTTTTAAATGGGTTGGGTCGCCATCAAGCAGGTAAATAACAGGATATACTAGTTCGAGGTTTTGCTTGTAGCTTGGCGGTAAATAAACACTATAACTGCGCTGCTCACCTAAAATAATAGACTTAAGCTGATGTGTTTCTGCTAACACAATATTTTCTGACGCATACGAAGCTGTAATAAAATACAGATAACTAAACGCCATTAATAAAGCTTTCATAACCATCCTTGTAATTAATAAGAGCAAACTTAACTTTTTACAGTCTCTTCTACCGTTTCCACATTTACAACCTGATTCAAGTTACCTTTAATAACCACAGTCGCTGATATTTTATCTTGAATGGCTTGTCTGTTTGGATCCCAATATATCTGTAAAAACCCTAACAAGCCTGTGGCAAAACCTGCGCCGTAGCCGCCGTAGCGACCAAAACAATCTAATAAACCTAATGGCTCACCGCTTAAGGCAACCACACGAATATTACATACCTTTTTACCCGGTGTTTGGCCGCGCCAAAGTAGCGAGAACAACGTAAAGTAAACAGCAGCCCAGCCAAAACCTAAGCCTAAGTCTTGAATAATACCCTTGCTCCACTGCAAAATACTGTTTGTGGTTGTTTGTGCAGGTTTTTCTTCTATTAACTGTGCAGGCTTTATTTCTTTATTTTCACTGAGTACTAATAGTTGTAAAAGTACGGTAGCAAGTTGTGGGCTTTGTAGGTCGTCCATTTCTGCTAATTTGGGAACTTGCCCAATTAAATTATCAAACGCGTTTTGTTGGCAAGGTTGCTCACAGCTTTCATCAGCTGTTTGCGCTAAATAAGTATTTACCCGTTGTTTTTCTGTGGCGGTAAGCTGTATTTCATCTTGTATTTTTACGCCCTGAACAGCTAAACCTTGATCAGTGTTATCGTCTTCTAGGTAATCAATGCCAATTGAAAGCACAGTAAGTGCGCTTACAAATAAAATACTTGCTGCCGTTATTTTTAAGATTCTTCGCCACACATTCGACATTTTTGGAAGGTATTGCTGTGCCGTACCTTTATAAAAAGCCATTGCAGCAACAAACGCTATTAAAGCAGCGCTAAGCTTGGCCGCTAAAAATATCAGTGCAACATCAATAATAATCGCTAGTGCACGCTGAATAGGTGTAGCTAAAGGCAAGCCCAGTAAAGCGCTGTCAATTTTAAAAGCGTAGGGTGTAATAACTTCTCGGGTTTCAGAATTTGATAATTCTAATTGTTCTATTTCTGTGGCTTTCATTTATTTTCTTGTTATTAAAATAGGTAACCCGGTTAACTTACGCGTTTTTTATTTTTTGCTCAAGGTAAAGCTATTAGAATCAATGCACAAAAAAAGGGCTACATAAAATGCAGCCCTTCATATTTTTACTCAATGTTAATTACTTACTAGCAATTATACCGTTGGATAATCGGTGTAGCCTTGTTCTGCGCCACCAAACAAAGTGTCGGGGTTGTGGCTGTTAAGTGGCTTGCCTTGCTTTAAGCGTGCTGGTAAGTCTGGGTTTGATACAAACGGGCGACCAAAGCCAATCATGTCGGCCCAGCCTTCGCTAAGTGCTTTGTCTGCGCGCTCTTTGGTGTACTTGCCTGCGTAAATTAATACTCCACTGTAGGTTTTGCGAATCGATTTTTTAAATTCGACACTCATTAAAGGTGCGTCATCCCAATCGGCTTCGGCTATATGCATGTAACCTACACCGGCTTTATTTAATGCCTCAGAAACCGCTAAGTAAGTTTCTTCAGGGTTTTCGTCTACTGTGCCATTAAGAGTTGTTAACGGGGCAAGTCTTACGCCTACTTTACTGCTACCAATTTCGTCGCTAACAGCATGTACCACTTCAATTAAAAAGCGTATGCGGTTTTGCACACTGCCGCCATATTCATCGGTGCGAGCATTTGACTCTGAGTCTAAAAATTGATTAATAAGGTAACCATTTGCAGCATGAAGCTCTATGCCATCAAACCCTGCATTAACTGCATTTTTAGCTGCTTGGCGAAATTCGCCTATGACATGCGTAATATCTTGTTTGCTCATTTCGCGTGGGAGTTGGGTGTCTACAAACCCCGGTGCGCCGTTTGTATCTACAAATACTTTTACGTCTTTTGCAGCAATGGCCGATGCTGAAATAGGCTGCACGCCACCAGTGCTGTCACTGTGGGTAACACGGCCAACATGCCAAAGCTGAGCAAACATCACTCCACCAGCGCTATGTACTGCGCTTGTTACTTTACTCCAGCCTGCAACTTGCTCATTTGAATAAATACCCGGAGTCCAAGCGTAACCTTTACCAAGCTCACTAATTTGTGTGCCTTCGCTTACAATTAGTCCGGCACTTGCGCGCTGTGCGTAATATGTTGCCATTAAGTCGTTAGCTATATCGCCAGGCTGTGTTGAACGCGAGCGAGTCATTGGGGGCATAACAATACGGTTTTTTAATGTTTTACCTGCAAGTTCTATTGGTTCAAAAAGTAATGTCATAATGCCTCCTAAGTTTGATTGCGCTCATAATAACGTAACCAAGCACATGCAAAAACAACAAAAACTGCAAAATAGTTTTGTTGTATCTGCAATAAAGCCACAAAGTAAAACACATTAACTTTAGGTGAACTAAATGTATTTTATTGACTCTTAACAGCACTATTAAGTTGAGGGTTTGATGTGAATAAAGGGAATGCATGGCCGTGGGTTATCTCGTTGTGTATACACGCTATTGTGTTGTACTTTTTGTTTTCGCAATCTATTAAAGTTGCGCCGCCAAAGGAGGAAAAAAACGCAATAATACAGGCCTATGTTACGGTTAATTTAGCAAGCCTACCTAAGCTAAGCTCAGTTGTTACAACAACCAATGCGCCTGATATAAAACCTGTAAACACTAAAACTGATGCACCAAATTCAGCGACCTCTAACACTACACCTATAAAAAAAGATTCTACAAAAGCCAAAGTAAGGGTAACTAAAAAAACGCAAGCCAAAACCATCACGTTACCAAAGGCACAAACAGAGCTTAAAAAAGCCCCTGTAAAACCTGTTGAACCCCTGGTAGCAGCGCCTTCAGAGCCTACAACAAAAGCTTCTCAAACATTTAAAAAGCTAAATCCATACGCGCCGCTATTTGGCTCTCCTGTAAATAATATGACTCATAAAAAAATGGTCTCCTTTGGTGAAGATAAAAGCTCTGAAAATGAAGAGATAAACAATAAGCCCACAATTAAAACGCCAGTAAAATCTGATAATTCAGAAGTTATTAGCCAAAATACAACTGGCACACGACGATTAGAAAAATTTAACGGTAAATGCTATTTAATTGATACTTCAACCGTATTTGGTAGTAATGGCATGCCTCAAGGTAGCGGTAAACCCTGTCCTGAGGATAAAACTGATAAAGAAATTATGTTTGAAAAAATCATGAAAAAATGGAGCCGTAAAAATAATTAACTTTAAATAAGTGAACAAATAATATGTTTATCCGTATTGATAAGCTTAAAGTAATTAGGAGTAAGCCATGATCACCAAACAACTATCCTCACTTTTTGTATTTAATTTATTAGTTGTAAGTGCACAAGCTAATGCAAACCAGCGCTGGTACGTTGTTAACGACTCAGTAATGGGCGGTGTATCTAATAGCCAAGTAACACAAACTCAAGAAAGTTTGCTTTTTACAGGCAATGTTTCGCTTGATAATAACGGCGGTTTTGCATCAATACGTACAGAGCTAAGTACACAAAGCCAAAATACTAAAGCTATAGCGCTGCGTGTTAAAGGTGATGGACAAATCTATCAGCTTAGGCTCAGAACTACCAATTACCTTGATGGCGCAGCGTACACTCACTCATTTAAAACAGTAAAAAATGAATGGGTAGATATAAACTTTGCTCCGAGTGATTTTACTTTAACGTATCGCGGTCGCGTGCTTGAGCAACAACCTATTATTGATTTTGATGATATAAAACAGCTAGGCTTTATGATTGCAGGCAAGCAAGAAGGTAAGTTTAAACTTGAAGTGGGTAAAATTGAGTTTAAAAGCTAACCCAACAGCATGTTGGTCGCGCTAAATAGTATAGTCGTCGCCCCGCCTCTTTAGTTCATTAATAACCAGTTCAACCATTTGTTGCTTTATTGCCGCTTGCTCTGATTTTAACTCCCCTAATTGCAGCTCTAACATATCTATTTGTTCTTGCTGTTGCGTGTTTTTATGTTGCGTGTTTTTATATTGTTTTACACCTAGGTGCTCAGCATCTAAAGTTAAACTCGCATCACTTTTATTCGGCTCACTTACAGAAGTGTTTATAGTTATACTACGTTGTACGGGGCTTTGTTTAAGTTTATTAATTTGCTCTTGCAGCGCAATAACTCGCCCAGCGAAGTGCTTGTATACTTTTTCTAGGTTTTTATACTGACTGCCAAACGTTGCATTATCTTCACTATACTCTTCGGCTTTGGTATCTAAAAACTTTGATAACACATATTTTGGCTCTTCCTCATTCTCTTCCTCGCTCTTTTCTTCACTCGCTTTTTCAACAGGTAGTTTATCTGATTGCGCTAAAGGTTGAGTATTTGAGCTGTGTACTTGGTATGGAATGGAAGCCGCTGAAATCTTCATTATTTTATCCCTAAAATAGCTTTGTAACTATTATAGGTATCGACTTCGTATTAAAACCCTTGAGTAAATTTTATTGTTAGCTAAAAGCAAAAAGCCCCACTTTATTAAAGTAAGGCTTATACCAATTTATCAAACTAACTCGTTACTTACTTAGTGCTTTGGTTATCTTGCGAGAGCGAAATAAGGGCAAGCGCCGCATTTAGACGAGTATTTAAATTATTATAAATAGTCATTCCAAACACACCGATAATACAAACTATTAAACCCATTTGTAGGTTAACGCTCATCTCTAGTAAAAAAACAGCTGCAACTAGTAAGCATAGCGCTAATGCATAAATAATAGATTGAAAGGTAAAGTTAATATCACCTTTGGCTATTTTAAGTAATTCATCTTTATTCATAATTTACTTCCTTGTTATTTAATCACTAAGACTCAATTGCCAGTAGCTCTACTTCAAAAATAAGTACTGAGGCAGGAGGAATACTCCCTACACGTTTTTCGCCGTATGCTAATTGGTGCGGTACATAAAAAATGTATTTATCGCCTGGGCTCATCATTTGTAAGCCCTCAGTCCAACCTTTAATCACTTGGTGCAAGCCAAAGCTAATCGGTGTTTTACGCTCTACTGAGCTGTCAAACACCGTGCCGTCGATTAGTGTGCCGTGGTAATGCACGTTAACCATACTTGTTGGGCTTGGTGTGTTTTCACTCTCACCTTTATGCAGTATTTTGTACTGCAAGCCAGAAGCTGTTTCTACTACACCTTCTACTTTTGCGTTAGCGGCTAAGTAATCTGCCCCTATTTGTGCATTTATGCCTGCTTGTTGTTTTGCTTTTTTACTATTTTGAAATATTAAAAAACAAAAAATGGCGATAACCACCGCCAAAATTATATTGATCATTATTAACCTTTTTCGTTATCTAGTTCTTCGTCTTTTTCGTCATCGTTATCGCCATTAACTATGTCGGCAATTTCTTTAAGGCGAGCAAGCGCAATTCCGTTTACTGAGTTTTCTGGATACTGGTCATCAATAATATCGCCAGCTTCTATATCCATTAACAGGTTAAGCGCTTGGTCTACGGTTTCAACTGCGTAAATATTAAATTTACCCGCTTCAACTGCATTAAGTATTTCATCATCAAGCACTAAGTTAACTTGGTTTGATTTAGGAATGATAACGCCTTGCGAACCTGTTAAGCCACGCATTTTACACAGTTTGAAAAAGCCTTCTATTTTTTCGTTTACGCCACCAATAGCCTGTACATCACCATGTTGGTTAATAGAGCCTGTCAGTGCAATTGATTGGCTAATAGGTAGGCTTGTAATAGACGAAATAAGCGCACACAACTCTGCCAAAGATGCACTATCGCCATCTATATAACCGTAGCTTTGCTCAATAGCGATATTAGCGCTAAGCGTTAAGCTAAAGTGCTGCGCGTATTTATTACCTAAATAACCGGTAAGTAGCATTACACCTTTTGAGTGAATTGCTTTACCAAGCTCGGCTTCACGTTCAACATCTATTACGCCATCGGCGCCAGCATAAACCGTTGCCGTAATACGCGCAGGGGTACCAAAAGAAGTATCGCCAATGTGTAATACGGTTAAGCCATTTACTTTACCAATGGCTTGGCCGTCGGTTGCAATAAGTGTGTGACCTTCTTTTATATCGCTTAGCATGTTTTCACTAATTTGGCCGGTACGGTATTGCTTACCTTCAATGGCTTCATCAATATGATGCGCATCTACAACAGTTAATTTATCTTGTTTTGCGTAGTAACTTGCCTCTGCAACTAATTCGAGTACATCAGCAAAGCGCGCAGAAAGCTTATTGTGATGCTCTGCTTGGCGGTAGCTAAACTTAAGTAAACGCACCATAGCTGCTTGTGTGGTAGTGCACTTTAATGTTTGCTCGCAGTACTCGGTAACTTTAGTTATAAATTGGTACTGTAATTTATCGCTACTTGGTAAGTAGTAATCAAAGTCAGCTAATACTCTAAATAACTCTGCAAACTCTTCATCGTATTCACCTATGGTGTAATACAGTTCGCGCGAGCCTAATAAAATAATTTTTACATCAAGCGGTATAAGCTGCGGGCGAAGTGTAAAACTACTACCTACTGAGCTATCTTGATACGGTAAGTCGTTTTTAATTTGATGCGTTTTAAGCGAAAGTTTTAAACCATCCCACACTTGAGGGTTAGCCATTACCTTTTCAGCATCCATAATTAAATAACCGCCATTAGCACGGTGCAATGCTCCCGGCTGAATAGAGCGATAACTGGTAATTAAAGACCCTTGCGATGTGGAATACTCAATTTTACCAAATATATTACCAAATGTTGGATTGGGCTCGTACACCACGGGTGCTGCATCGTCTTCTTTAAACTCAACTAAAATATTAGGTGCAAAAAAGTCGGTAAGCATGCCTTTACGATCAAAGTCTTCTTTGCTTTCTTCGCTTTCGTCTTCGTCATCGAGCCACTCAAGTACCGCGTCTATAATTTCAACGCGTATATCTTTTAAATAACGCAGTACACCAATATGAGTTGCATATTTATGTTCTAAGTCTTTTAAAAGCGGTTTTGTGGCCTGCTCTGCAGTCGACTTTTTAAGATTACGCTGTTTTTCTTTTGATTCGCGCTTCCAGCGTGGCAGCTCAATTAACGCTTCTATTAATGCATCTTCTAGCTTTTCAATTTTTTCAAAAAACTCTTCGCGTAACGTTTCTTCAAGTTCGCCAAATTCGCTATCGCTTAATTGTTTACCATCTACAAGCGGTGCAAACCCAACTGAATTTTTTTCTTCGACTAATGCAACACTTTGCTCAAATGCCGCAATTTCTACTGCGGTAATAGCGCTGTCGTAGGCATCGTTAAATTCACGGTCGATTGATTTTTTTTTGCGTTGGTATCCTGGGTTATCAAATGCAGCAGGAAATGTGTCGAGTACTTCATCTAAAAATGAATCTATGTCGTCACTAAGTTGCTTGCTTTGACCTGCATGCATAAACAGCGCGATAGGCTCTCTGTGATCATCGTAATTATTTACGTATAACCATTCGTTTGGTGTTGGGCGGTCTTTTGCGTGTTGCTTAAGTTTATCTTTAACAAGCGTAAAGCGCCCATGGGCAGCCTCGCCCATTACATAAACGTTGTAACCAGGTAGTTCCATCCCTAAAGAGAAATCTAAGGCACTTTGGGCGCGTTGTTGGCCTATAAATGTTAGTTGCTCGGGGTATGGATTGCTCATACACGTATGTACGTGATTAGTAGAAATACTCGGTGCGAGCTTTGAAACAGATAGTGGCAGCAATTTTTTCGTCATTCTAACTTCTTTTTTTACCAACATATTCGCTGGCCTTTGGGCGTATTAAGTGGCCCGCAGCCACTTAATAATTATATTTAAGGGTGCAGCGCCTTACGACTAAAATAGATTCCATCACATTCAATACACGGTGTAATTTGTGTCGCGTGATAAACATCGTAACTATGGGTGCAATTCTTACATACTAATGTGCCCATGGCTATCCATTCGCCTGCGTGATACACACCATTGTGCTTAAAATCTTGACTAAGAGATTGCCACTCAAGCTGAGTTTTATCTTCTATGTGCGAAAGCTCAAACCATAAGGACTCTTTAAGCTCTTGCCATGCAAGCGAATTATAGTGCGATTCGTTTTCTTGGACATGTTCTATATCGCGCTGTAAATAACTTTTATATAAAGCGTATCTTTCTTGCCCTAAATCTTTAAGTGCCTGCTCAGATTCAACAAATCGAGTAACTGCGTCTTTTACTTCATGATCTTTTACATCTTTTAGCCATTTGGTTAAATCGCCAAGCCATGCTTTATAATCTGCCATTTTTTACTCCTTCAAAATTGCTGTTAAATCACCCTATAACTTAGATAAGTATAGGTTAACCTGAACTGAAGGTTAGAATTTATCAAAACCGCGTTTTTGACGCTGTGAATAGCACTTTATTTGGGGTATCCTAATGGCAATTTTTTATTAGTTTGCAAGAAGTCTGGAACCATAGATGCAAGAGCAATATAACCCGCAAGATATAGAGTCAAAAGTACAAAGCTACTGGGAAGAAAACCAGGTATTTAAAGTCACTGAAGATGAGAGCAAAGAAAAGTATTATTGCCTTTCTATGTTTCCTTATCCGAGTGGTCGACTGCATATGGGTCATGTACGTAACTACACCATTGGTGATGTTGTTTCTCGTTTCCAGCGCCTGCAAGGCAAAAACGTAATGCAACCTATGGGTTGGGATGCGTTTGGTTTACCTGCAGAAAACGCTGCTATTAAAAACAAAACAGCACCTGCTAAGTGGACATACGAAAATATTGACTACATGCGTACACAGCTTAAGCAATTAGGTTTTGGTTATGACTGGGATCGCGAAATAGCGACGTGTCATCCAGAATACTACAAGTGGGAGCAGTGGTTTTTCACTAAGCTTTACGAAAAAGGCTTAGTGTATAAAAAAATGTCGACGGTTAACTGGGATCCAGTGGATCAAACAGTATTAGCTAACGAGCAAGTTATTGACGGTCGCGGTTGGCGTTCAGGCGCTGTGGTTGAGCAAAAAGAAATTCCACAGTGGTTTATTAAAATTACCGACTACGCACAAGAACTACTTGACGATTTAGACAAGTTGGAAGATTGGCCAGAGCAAGTTAAAACAATGCAGCGTAACTGGATTGGCCGCTCTGAAGGGTGTGATATTGAATTTAAACGCACCGATAACGACGAAACTTTTAGTGTATACACAACTCGTCCAGACACCTTTATGGGTGTTACGTATGTTGCTGTTGCTGGTGGTCACCCTATTGCACAAGAAGCCGCTAAAAATAGCGATGCTGTTGCAATGTTTGTTGAAGAATGCAAAAACACCAAAATTGCCGAAGCAGACATGGCAACAATGGAGAAAAAAGGCATAGCAACAGGCTTTTACGCAACTCACCCATTAACGGGCGAGCAAGTACCAATTTGGGTCGCTAACTTTGTATTAATGCATTACGGCTCAGGCGCTGTTATGGCGGTACCTGCACACGACCAACGCGATTTTGAATTTGCAACGGCTTACGGCCTAGATATTAAACAAGTAATTGCACCGGTTGAAGGCTCAGGTCTTGAAGTAAACCTTGAGCAAGAAGCATTTACCGATAAAGGCGTACTTGTAAATTCAGGTGAATTTGATGGTCTTGATTTTGACGCCGCGTTTAAAGCCATTGCCGACAAATTAGAAGCACTAGGCGTTGGTGAGCGTAAAGTAAACTTCCGCCTTCGTGACTGGGGTGTTAGCCGTCAGCGTTATTGGGGTTCTCCAATCCCAATGCTTAGCGACGAAGAAGGCAAAGAACTTGCAGCAACAGAAGATATGCTACCAGTTCGCTTACCAGAAGATGTGGTAATGAATGGTGTAACGTCACCTCTTAAAGCAGACCCTGAATGGGCTAAAACAACAGTAAATGGCGCACCTGCGTTTCACGAAACTGACACGTTTGACACCTTTATGGAATCATCTTGGTACTACGCACGCTACTGTAGCCCACGCTACGACGAAGGCATGCTAGATCCAGCGGCTGCTAACTATTGGTTACCAGTAAACCAATACATTGGTGGTATTGAGCACGCTATTTTACACTTATTGTACTCGCGATTTTTCCATAAATTATTACGTGACTTTGGTTTAGTAAATTCAGACGAGCCGTTCGACCGCTTACTTTGTCAAGGTATGGTGCTTGCTGAAACATTTTATCGTAAAGATGAAAAAGGCGGCGATGTATGGATTTCGCCAAGCGATGTAAATACCGAAACCGACGACAAGGGCCGCGTAACTAAAGCATGGCATAAAGAAGACGGTGAGCCGGTATTCTCATCAGGCATGAGTAAAATGTCGAAGTCTAAAAACAACGGTATAGACCCACAACAAGTAATTGCCCAATACGGTGCAGATACAGTGCGTTTATTTATGATGTTTACAGCACCACCAGAGCAAACGCTTGAATGGTCAGACTCAGGTGTTGAAGGCGCACATCGCTTCTTAAAACGTGTATGGAAATACGCAGTAGATGTTAAAACAGTAGGTTACCAAGCACTTGATAAATCAGCGCTCACTAACCCGCAAAAAGTACTACGTCGCGACTTACACAAAGCAATTGCTAAAGTGACTGATGATGTTGAACGTCGTCAAACCTTTAACACCGCTATTGCAGCCATTATGGAGCTTTCTAATAAGTTATTAAAAGCACCACTGAGCGACAAACAAGATGTAGCGATTGCTAACGAAGCACTTGAAGCATTAGTTATTATGCTTGCACCTATTACTCCGCATTTATCACATGAGCTTTGGAAAGAGCTTGGTAAAGAAGGCGAGATTTTAGATGCGCAGTGGCCAAAAGTTGACGAGTCGGCTCTTGTTGAAGATGAAAAACTAATCATCGTACAAGTAAACGGCAAGCTTCGCGCTAAGTTAACAGTGGCAGCTGATGCCACTCAAGAGCAAGTAGAAGCCCTTGCGTTTGCAGAATCTAACGTAACTAAATTTACGGATGGCGCAACTATTCGTAAAATCATTTACGTTCCAGGTAAACTACTTAACGTGGTAGCTAACTAATATGGCTGCATTTAACGCCATTAAAAATGGACTAGCCTTAGTGCTAGTCTGTTTTTTGTTATCAAGCTGTGGCTTTCATTTAAAAAAAGCCTCTAGCTTGCCTGATAACTTAAAACAGCTAACACTTGTAGGCGATGATGAAAAATCGACTTTATTTACTGAGCTTAAAAAAGAGCTTAAAGCGAGTAACGTAGAGCTAGTATCGTCAGCTAAAGATAAAGCCCAATTGTATTTACGCAAAGAAAGTATTGAACGCCAAACTCTTTCGCTGTTTCAAAATGGTCAGGTTGCTGAATACGAACTTGCTTATGGCGTGTCGTATGTAGTTAAACTCCCTGGCGAAAAAGCGATAGAAAAACGTTTTGAGCTTTACCGTAATTACCAAGACGATCCGGATCATGCATTAGCAAAAGCAAAAGAGCTTGAGCTACTCATTAGCGAGATTCGTGAGCAAGCCAGTCGTCGTATTGTTAGAGAGCTGTCGCAACTATAATGCGCTGCTATGCTAATCAACTACCGAGTGAATTAAATAAAGGGCTAAAGCCCTTTTATTTAGTATTTGGTGAAGAGCCTTTTCAAGAAGCGCAGTGCGTACAACAAATTCGCGACTGTGCTAAGCAACAAGGTTTTGATGAAGTAATTAAGTTTACTTTAATGCAAGGATTCGATTGGCAAGAAATCATAGCCCAGTATCAGAGCATGTCGCTGTTTAGCGCCCGCACTATTATTGAGCTTGATTTAAACCAACAAAAGCCAGGCGTTATTGGCAGCAATACCTTTAAAAAAGTAGTTGAGCTGGTTAATCCCGATACTATTTTAATTGTTAAAGGCGCTAAAGCCAGTCAAGAAGTACAACGTGGTGCGTGGTTTAAAGCCCTTGATAAACTAGGCGTGTTCGTACCTTGCTACCCACTTACGGGCTCTCACGTAAAACGATGGCTTGATGAGCAATGCCAACGTTTATCACTTAATATGCAAAGCGACGCCAAAGTAAGCTTAATAAATGCCACTGAAGGCAACTTATTAGCCTGTTTTCAGGAGCTTGAAAAGCTCTCGCTACTACACGGCAATGCATTAATTACTCAGCAACTAGTTATGCAAGGGCTGTTAAATCAAGCCAAGTTTGATATTTTTGATTTAAGCGATGCACTATTAAATGGCCACGCTAAACAAGCTATAAAAGTACTAAACAAACTTGCCAGCGATAACACCGAAGTGGTGAGTATTTTGTGGGCTATAACCAAAGAGCTTAATACACTTATAAGTGTGCAACTTGGTTTATTAAATGGCGAACCCATAGCAAATTTATTTAAACAAAAAGCAATTTGGAAAAACCAACAAGGTCCAGTTCAAAACGCAATTAACCGTTTAAATATGCACACACTGGAACAAATAAACAGTGATGTTGCGTTGTTTGATGCCAGTTACAAGCAAGGTAATTTAATTGCACCTTACCAAGCGCTTGCTCATATTTGTATTAAATTTTGCCAGCCGCTCAACATTCCTATGCCGTGCCACGCGGTTAATTAATAAATAATGGGTGTTAAATGATCGCAATTTTTGGTGGCACTTTCGACCCCGTCCATTTAGGCCATCTAAATATGGCGCAGCAATGCGTTAATGCGTTTAATTTAGATACGCTTTATTTTATGCCCTGTGCACTCCCTGCACATAAAGCAGCTCCGGGAATTAGTACGCAGCACCGTATTAATATGCTAAACGCAGCTATTGCACCTTATCCTCATTTTGAACTCGATTTAAGAGAGCTTAACCGAGCTGGTCCATCGTATTCGCTACTTAGTTTGCAAGAACTTCGTAAAGAGCACCCCACTACACCTATTTTATTTTTAATTGGTATGGACTCGTTTAACAATCTCGATAAGTGGTTTGAGTGGAAGGCAATAACACAGCTTTGCCATATTGTGGTGTACCAGCGCCCAGCTCAACATTGCACTGTAAAAGGTGAGCTCAAAAGCTATATGCAACACGCAAATACTGGCGAAGTAGCGGCACTTAAACACTCACTTGCAGGTAAACTTTATTTTTTACCGGGCGAAATGCTCGATGCGGCCTCAAGTACAATTCGCAAGCAGCTAAAAAAAAGTAATAAAAAGAATGAACTATTGCCCGATGCAGTGAGTCATTACATAGAAGTGCATCAGCTCTATCAAATTGATGCTTAAAAACTCCTAGCGTGTTAAAATGCGCGCCATTAAATTTTTAAATTGAGACAAAACCTTGGATTCAAAACAACTACTCGCCTTTGCTATGGACAAAATTGACGATATGAAAGCGCGTGACATCGTTCATATTGACGTAACTGAAACATCAGATATTACAGATTACATGGTAATTTGTTCTGGTACTTCTAAACGCCACGTACAGTCAATTGCCGATCACTTAGCAAAAGAAGCGCGTCATGCAGATTCAGAGCCACTAGGTTATGAAGGTGAAGGCGACGGCGAATGGGCACTGGTTGATTTAGGTGATGTGGTTGTACACGTGATGCAAAACGAAGCACGTAGCTATTACGATCTAGAAAAACTGTGGGGCTAAACGCTCACTCATTTTAGACAATGCTTGGAAGTAATACGTGAAAATACAAATGATTGCTGTTGGTACTAAAATGCCAGCATGGGTAGAAACGGGATTTGCAGAATATCAGCGCCGTTTCCCTAAGGATATGGCGCTAGAGTTAATCGAAATTCCAGCCGGTAAACGTGGTAAAAATGCAGATATAAAGCGTATTTTACACATTGAAGGTGAAAAAACATTAGCGGCTATTCCAAAAGGCAATCGTATTGTAACGTTAGAGGTAACAGGGAAAGCACTCGATACTCACCAACTTGCTAAAAATATGGAAAAATGGCAACTCGATGGCCGCGATGTAAGTTTACTTATTGGCGGACCTGAAGGACTTGCTCCAGAGTGTATTGCAGCGTCTGAGCAAAAATGGTCGTTATCTAATCTAACATTGCCGCATCCTTTGGTGCGTATAATTGTTGCAGAGAGCCTTTACCGAGGCTGGAGCTTAAATAACAACCATCCTTATCATCGCGAGTAACCCCTTGCCATGCTAAAACATAGACCCACTATTCGTGACCACTCCGCAGAAGCAAACTTATTTGCTAGGCGAGCATTCGTGGGTTTTGTTTTTGTATTAGGATTAGTCGCAGTATTGCTTTCTAATCTTTATACTATTCAGGTCGAAGATCACCAAGACTACCAAACCCGCTCCAACGATAATCGTATTAAAGTTATTCCTATTGCACCCAACCGTGGTTTAATTTACGACCGTAACGGTGTGCTACTTGCTGAAAACAAACCTGTTTACAACCTTGAGGTCATCCCCGAAGAGGTAGACGACCTTGACGAATCGCTTGATCAAATAAGTAAAATAATTGCGATTACAGAGCAAGACAAACAAGACTTCTTAAAAGATATAAAACACACCCGTCGTTTTAAATCACAAGTATTAAAAGCTCGCTTAGACGAAACAGAAGTGGCGAAATTTTCGGTTAATCAACATAAATTCCCTGGTTTTAGCATTGAGGCACGCCTTGCACGCTACTACCCATTTGGCGACACACTAACGCATGCGCTCGGTTACGTTGCCAAGCTTAATAGAAAAGAGCTAAACCAATTAGAACAAGAAGACCGTGCAACCAATTACCGCGCTACGCACGACATTGGCAAACTCGGCATAGAAAAATATTACGAAGAAACACTGCACGGTAAAGTAGGCTCACAACGGGTAGAAGTTAATAACCGTGGCCGTGTAATACGCACCCTGAGCATGACCCAACCGCAACCTGGTAGCGACCTAGTACTTACTTTAGACGTGGGCTTGCAACAAATAGCACAACATGCGCTTAAAGATATGCGTGGCGCTGTTGTAGTTATGGACGCCAAAGATGGCGGCGTGCTGGCACTTTATTCAAACCCAAGTTACGATCCAAACTTATTTGTACACGGCATTAGCAGCAAAAATTATAAAGCGCTGCTTAACCAAGACCGGCCATTAATAAACCGTACTACGCAAGGTCGTTATGCGCCGGCCTCTACGGTAAAGCCCTTAATGGCTGTATTAGCGCTTGAAGAAAATATAGTAAATGAAACAACATCAATGTGGGATCCAGGCTTTTTTGAAATACGAAACGTAGAGCATAAATGGCGTGACTGGAAACGTTGGGGCCATGGTCATGTAGATGTATACAAAGCCATTGAAGAGTCGTGCGATACCTATTTTTACGATGCGGCTTATCGATTAGGCATTACTAAAATAAGCGATTTTATGGCCCGTTTTGGCTACGGTGATTTGTCAGGTATTGATATTCACGAAGAAACTACTGCTATTCTACCTTCAAAAGAATGGAAAGAAGGACGCTTTAAAGAGTCTTGGTGGCCTGGTGATACTATTTCGGTAGGCATTGGCCAAGGTTACTGGACTGCCACACCAATTCAAATTGCAAATGCAACTAACATATTAGTTAATCGTGGTATTAATCATCCCCCTCATTTGGTGCAAGTAATAAAAAAAGATAGCGACATAACGCAAATTAACAACGAAGAAAAACCTCCTGTTATTTTAAAAGATCCGCGCCATTGGCAAGTATCGTTAGATGCAATGCATAATACAGTACAAAAAATATCAGGCACAGCCCACAAAGCATTTAAAGGGACTAACTACGACTCGGCTGGTAAAACCGGTACCGCGCAAGTAGTTAGTATTGCCCAAGGTGAGCGTTACGATGCAGAATCTCTTAAAGAGCGCCAACGCGATAATACAATTTATGTAGGCTTTGCACCTTATAGCGATCCTAAAATTGTGGTTTCTGTTGTATTAGAAAACAACCACGGCGGCATTCAAATAGCTCGCCAACTTATGGATTACTACTTTGCAGCCAACCCTGTTAATCTTGCAAGGAACGAGACACCATGACCGCTTTGCACGATAAACGCTCTATTTGGATGCGTATGCACCTCGACCTACCGCTGCTTATTGCACTACTTATAATGATGGCTGGCAGCATAATGGTTGTTTACAGCGCAAGCGGGCAAGAGTCTTCTATGATGATTAGGCATATGACCCGCATGGGCGGTGCGATTGTTGCTATGATTGTTTTAGCCCAGTTTTCGCCTGCCACGTTAAAGCGGCTAGTGATCCCACTTTATTGTGTTGGGTTATTAATGCTAGTCGGTGTACTTTTATTTGGTGTAAGCTCAAAAGGTGCGCAGCGTTGGCTCAATTTAGGGGTGACACGGTTTCAACCTGCAGAATTAATGAAGTTGGCTGTCCCGATGATGGTAGCTTGGTATATAGGTAGAAACCACTTACCACCTCGCCCGCTACACTTAATTATTGGTTTTATGATTGTAATGCTCCCTACATTATTAATTAAAGAACAACCCGATTTAGGTACCGCTATACTTATTGCAAGCTCAGGTATATTTGTATTATTTTTGTCTGGTTTGAGTTGGCGTTTAATAGGCTTTTTAAGCTCGATTGTAGCGCTTGCTGCATGGCCATTTTGGCACTACGGTATGCACGATTATCAAAAACAACGTGTACTCACCTTTTTAGATCCTGAGAGCGATCCGCTTGGTTCGGGTTATCATATTATTCAATCGAAAATTGCTATTGGATCTGGCGGCATAGAAGGTAAAGGCTGGTTGCTTGGTACACAATCGCAATTAGAGTTTTTGCCAGAGCGCCACACCGACTTTATATTTTCGGTTTTAAGCGAAGAATTTGGCTTATTCGGCGTATGTGTTTTACTTAGCCTGTACTTATTTATTATTGGTCGTGGTTTATACATTGCTGTTAATGCACAAGATGCATTTGGTAAATTGCTCGCAGGCGCACTCACCCTCACCTTTTTTGTATATGTATTCGTAAACATAGGCATGGTATCGGGTTTATTACCTGTTGTAGGCGTACCACTACCACTGATTAGTTATGGTGGTACATCGATGGTGACGTTAATGGCAGGATTTGGCATTATTATGTCAATCGCGACAGATAAAAGGATGCTTTTAAAATAATGCGACACACAAATCAGTTTATATTTACTACATTATTAATTTTACTTTTAAGTGCTTGTAGTAGTGGGCCAAGTAGCCGTTATAGTATGCGTCATGATGCAGCGCCATTAAGAGCTCCAACTACACTTGAGATGCAAGACGCTATAGTTACCGAAACCACTAAAAGTGCTAGCGCTAGCCGCCCATACACAGTGCTTGGTAAAAGCTATTCGCCCATGCTTGATGAGACGGGTTATAGTGAGGAAGGCATTGCCTCTTGGTATGGTCGTAAATTTCATGGTTATCACACCTCAAATGGTGAAACGTATGATATGTTTGCCATGACCGCAGCGCATAAAACGCTGCCACTACCTAGCTTTGTTAAAGTAACCAATACAGCAAATGGTAAATCGGTAATCGTACGCGTGAACGACCGTGGCCCATTTCATGACGATAGAATAATTGATCTTTCGTACGCAGCCGCTTATAAGCTTGGCTACTACACCCATGGTACAGCAAAGGTTAAGCTAGAGGCCGTTACGCTTGCGGGCGCAACTGCGCGTCAAACCTATATTCAGGTAGCTGCAGGTAGTACACTTGCTAATATTGAAGCACTTGCCAGCACATTGCGAGAGCAATACAAATTACCAACAAATATTGTGCAAAAAGACGATATTTACAGATTGCATTTAGGGCCAATAAAAGACACCCCTCATGCAGACGAAGTATTAAAAAAATTAAAACAAAATCAATTTCAAAACGCGTTCTTGCTTTACACTCAGTAAGACTAATACCCAAACCAGCCCAAGATGCTCGCATCTCGGGGTAGTTTGGGTATAAAATGGCGTAACGCGAATCTTTAACTTTAACCATTAATGAGTATGATGAAATCTATTAAACATAAAATCCTCAAAGGTGTATGCGGCCTAGTTTGTACAGCCGCCGTATTCTCAGCCAGCGCCCAAATTATTCCGGCACCACCTCAAGTTAATGCGAAAGGTTATTTTTTAGTCGACTTTACAACAGGTAAAGTTATTGCTGAAGGTGAAGCCGATACACAGCTAGCACCTGCAAGTTTAACTAAAATGATGACCAGTTATGTAATTGGTACTGAAATTAAAGCAGGTAATATTGCCACTACCGATATGGTAACGGTAAGCGAAAAAGCATGGGCTAAAAACTTTCCAGAATCTTCAAAGATGTTTATTGAAGTAGGTAAACAAATTAGTGTTGATGAGCTTAACCACGGTATTATTATTCAATCAGGTAATGATGCATGTGTAGCAATGGCTGAGCATATTGCTGGAAGCGAAAGCGCATTTGCTGATTTAATGAATGCCCATGCTGCTAAATTAGGTATGAGCAACAGTCACTTTATCAACAGCCACGGCCTTGATACTGACGAGCACTTCACAACTCCACGCGATATGGCGACACTTGGTGCTGCTCTTATTCGTGATGTGCCAGATGAATATGCACTTTATAAGCAAAAATCGTTTACTTATAACGGCATTAAGCAATACAACCGTAACTCATTATTATGGGATGAAAGCTTAGATGTTGACGGCATTAAAACAGGGCATACATCAGAAGCTGGTTACAGCCTAGTTACCTCAGCAACTAAAAACGATATGCGTTTAATTGCTGTTGTTATGGGTACCTCAAGCGAACGAGCTCGTAAAGTAGAAAGTAAAAAGCTACTTAACTATGGTTTTCGTTTTTATGAAACAATTACTCCGTACAAAGCAGGCGATAGCTTTGCAGAACAACGTATTTGGATGGGTAACAAAGAGAACGTATCTTTAGGTATTTTAGAAGATACACCAATTACTATACCACGTGGTCAGCATAAAAACCTTAAAGCTAACTTTGAGCTAGATAATACGCTTGAAGCACCACTTGCTAAAGGTACTAAAGTAGGTACGTTATTCTTACAACTAGAGGGCGAAGATATTGCTCAATACCCACTAGTTACACTTGAAGAAGTGGAAGAAGGCAGCTTCTTTAGCAAAATTTATGATTACTTACGCTTACAGATCATGCAGTAATTTATATCTCCCCTATTAACTAGGTAACTAATTTAAACGTCTCCACTGTGAGGCGTTTTTTTTTGCTTGAAAAATGTTAGAATGCGCCCCATATAAGCAAGACTGCTAATTGCCTATCTGTATTAAGCTTCAAGCTTGCATAGAGTCCACACTTTTGTATGAGGAGTCACCGTCGTGGTTCAACCTGTTAAAGATACTAAATTTGATGAGTACCTAGAGTACCCTTGCCCATTTACATTCAGAATAATGGGTTTAGCTAACGTAAACTTAACTGATCAAATTTTAGCTAAGTTACAACCAATAGCACCTGGCGATTACGCCCCTAAAGTAAAACCAAGCAGCAAAGGTAATTACGAGTCAGTAAGCCTTGTAGCAACAGTTACTAGTGGCAAACACATTGAAGAAATTTACAACGTGATCAGCAATATTGATGACGTACGCCACATGCTTTAATCCATAGTTGAGATTTGTTGTGAACGAAAACACTTTGATCGTACGCCAACTGGGTCGTCAGCGTTATATGCCAATTTGGCAAAAAATGCAGGACTTTACCGACACCCGTGATGAAAATACGCCAGATGAAATTTGGCTTGTAGAGCACGAGAGTGTATTCACCCAAGGTCAGGCTGGTAAGGACGAACACTTACTAGCTCCTGGCGACATTGAGGTGATTAAAGTTGACCGTGGCGGGCAAGTAACTTACCACGGCCCAGGCCAGCAAATGATGTATGTATTATTTAATCTACGTCGTTTAAAGATTGGTGTACGTGAACTGGTTACTTGGCTTGAAGAGTGCATTATTGAATCACTCGCCGAGTATGGTATTGAAGCTTATGCTAAAGCTGATGCACCAGGTGTATACGTTAATGACAGTAAAATTGCATCCCTTGGTTTAAGGGTTCGTCGTGGTTGCTCGTTTCATGGCTTAGCATTAAATGTTAACATGGACCTAAGTCCATTTTTACGCATTAACCCATGTGGTTATGCGGGCATGAATATGGTGCAAACTAAAGAATTAGATGGTCCTCAAAACCTAGAAAGTGCGGGTGAAGGATTGGTGAAACACATGATCAAGAAGCTTAATGCAACACAGGTTAAGCATACTGAAGGGTTTGAAAACGAATGAATAAACCAGTCAAAATGGAACCAGGTGTAAAACTACGCGACGCAGAAAAAATGGCGTTGATCCCAGTAAAAGTTTTACCTACAGAAAAAACTGAAATGTTGCGTAAGCCAGAATGGTTAAAAATTCGCTTACCTAAATCAACCGATCGTATTGACGGTATTAAAAAAGCGCTACGTAAGCATGGCTTACACTCGGTATGTGAAGAAGCTTCGTGCCCTAACCTATCTGAATGTTTTAACCACGGTACAGCTACCTTTATGATTTTAGGTGCTATTTGTACTCGTCGTTGCCCATTTTGTGATGTTGCTCACGGTCGCCCATTAAAACCTGATGCCACTGAACCTGAAAAGCTAGCACTTACTATTAAAGATATGAAGCTAAGCTACGTTGTAATCACTTCAGTTGATCGTGATGATTTACGTGATGGTGGTGCACAGCATTTTGCCGATTGTATTCGCGAGATTCGTAAACATAATCCAACTATCACTATCGAAATTTTAGTACCTGACTTTCGTGGCCGTATGGACCGCGCACTAGAGATATTAATCGAGACGCCACCAGATGTGTTTAACCACAATCTTGAAACTGCGCCACGTTTATACAAACTAGCTCGTCCAGGTGCTGACTATAAATGGTCTTTAGAATTACTTCGTCGCTTTAAAGAAGCTCACCCAGAAGTAAAAACTAAATCAGGCTTAATGGTTGGTTTAGGTGAGGAAATTAGCGAAATTGAAGAAGTACTTCGCGATTTACGTGCTCACAACGTTGACATGCTAACTGTAGGCCAATACCTACAACCTTCTAAGCATCACTTACCGGTTAAGCGCTACGTGCCACCAGTAGAGTTTGACGGCTTAAAAGCGTATGCAGACGAAATTGGCTTTACTCACGCGGCTTCTGGCCCGTTTGTACGTTCAAGCTACCATGCGGATCAACAAGCAGCGGGTAAAGAAGTAAAATAACCACTTTTATCAAAAAATTAAAAAAGCCGTTAATGATGCATAATCATTAACGGCTTTTTCATGCTAATTAATAAAATAGCTTACTGCGCTATCTTACCTTTTGTAATAGAAAAATCAGCAAACCTAACACGTTCTTCATCAACTCGAAGGCTGTCGGTTTCAACAATTGAGCGGTATATTCCCCACTTAGGACGAGCAAAATCAGCATCACTAAAGCCGCGCCACATATCTATGTTTTGCTCGCTTATATTAAATATCTCTGCATTATCGCTTAAGCGCGTTAACGTCATATCAAACTTGCCATTTTCACTAAATGTAGCTTGTACAAATACCTCGACCCATTCATCTGTAATGAGTGACCAGTCGGTTTCAATGAGGTTTTTATCAAGCCCTGTGCTGTTACCGTTTTCATCAAAGCCTGCACTATATCGCACTTGCAGCTGATTACCTGTACTGTTTTTTTGTGCCCCAGAGAGCGTAATAATAGGCTGGTCGTCGTTGCCATTAGTATTATCGTTGTTGTCATTTCGAGCTTTTATTTGAAAAAAATGGCTAAACTTACTCGTAAGCTCAAGCTCGCTGCTTACTTTAAATTTCCAGCTATATTGAAATGTCTCACCCTCAAACGCCAGTGTTTCTTGTGGGGATTTATCGTAGGTTTTTATTTCGTTACGTTGTCTATCACTTACGCCTTTGTCTTTATCTTGGTCATCATCTCGGTGAGCTAAAAAGACAAAATGGTTACCAATTATCGTATCGGTATCTTCAAGAATATGGACAACACTTTCATGATTGCCAGCATATAAGTCTGGAGATTCAATTGACCCTTCGCCGAAGGCATTTTCAATAAGTGTGTATGCGTCAAGCCCCGAATTAACGCCATCTGATTGCAATAAAACGTGTGATATTTTCTCAAAGCCATCAGCTTGAGCTATTGGTGCACCTACAATTGTTATGATAATTTGTGCGCTGGTACCATCTACAGAGTTTACTGTTATTGTATCTTGTAGTGTTTCACCTTCACTTAAAGATGTTATTGAAGCGTTTAAATCGTCAAGTGTGTATGACCAATCTCCACCAGCATTTAAGCTAAAAAAACCATAGCTTGTAGCGCTATTTTCTTGTGCTACAAAAGCAGCTTCACCTGATTGTTGATCCGTAATAGTTAACGAGCCTGTTATTGCATCATTACTATCGCTAATAACTTCACCTAGAGTGTTACCACCAATTGTTGCAGGAGTTTGTGAAGAAATCGCTTCATTATTTTGCACCGTAGGATCGGAGCCTGAGCTGCCACAACCAGTAACTAAACAAGATAGAAGTATAGCTGTAACTGTATTACAGGGTTTAAGGGTATATTTAGACATGAGTAGTTCTGCGGTTAATAGTAAGTTAATTAAATATGAATTTACCAATTTATTGTACAAATAACCACAATTCAATTACCAATTAACATTACCAATTTACTGATATTTTAAATTTAATATAAAATCTATTATTTTCATAGTGATACAAAAAATTATTTCTATAGAGTGTTTATTTATATTTGTTTTAAAATAAAATTAGGTTAAACCTGAGTTACTTGAGATAATTAATACTGACATAATTATTTAGGTTCATTATGAAACTATTAGTTCGTAACTTGTCTCGTGCTACCACTGAGCATGAGCTTCGTACTTTATTTGCAGAGCACGGTAAAGTGACTACCTGTAACTTGGTACTTGATAAAGAAACTGGCCAATCTAAAGGTTTTGCCTTTGTAGAAATGCCAAACGACATAGAAAGTAAAAGCGCAATTACTGCACTTAACCAATCTACTGTTGATAAAAGTAAGATCCGCGTAAAACTTGCAGACGCATAAAGCTAACTGCAACCTATGCAAAAAAACCAGCTAATGCTGGTTTTTTGCTTTTAGTGCCAAGTATTGTATTTAAGCTTTATATTTAGCTAAAAAAACTAAGCGGTTATTAAATCGCTTTTTTTATACTTATAGTGCCCAGTATTATAAAAGAAGCAGACAGCACAAAAAATGTCTCCTGCTCAGCTAATATTGCAGCAGCAAAAAATGCAATGCCACTAGCTATAAATACCCACTTTTTTACATTGGCTCATTATGTGCTCCTTTAGATTGTTCGTTATTTATACGCCTTATAATATCAATCTGCAATTGAATGAAAAGTTCTCTATAAAAATTCGACATCGCTGCGGTGCTTCCTTTATATTGAAAGCCTAATTAAATAACAATATGAAGACTATGGCATCTACTCTTTTAAAAAGCGCTAGCCTAAGCTTGCTAGTTGCACTCTTTGGCTGCTCAGAGCCTGCAAGCGAACAAACTCCATTAGAAAATACAGCAGGTGTAAGCCTTAGCAATATTAAACAGCATATTAAAACGCTAGCCTCTGATGACTTTGAAGGCCGAGGCCCGCTTACTCATGGTGAAGTAAAAACCGTAGGCTACTTAAGCGAGCAATATAAAGCGCTGGGTTTAACCGGTGCTTATAAAGGTAAATACTTACAGCCTGTAAAAATGGCAATGGTGACAGCTAATCAGGATATGCAGTTAAAGGTAGGTGATTTAAGCTTTGAATCTGGTAAAGACTTTACCGCACGTACCGAGCAACTTCAGCCATTAATTGATGTACGCAATTCTGACGTTGTATTTGTTGGCTATGGTATTAATGCACCAGAATATAACTGGAATGACTATAAAAATATTGATGTAACTGGTAAAACTGTGGTTGTGCTAGTTAACGATCCAGGCTTTGCTACTCAAAACGACGCCCTTTTTACTGGTAATGCAATGACCTACTACGGTCGTTGGACTTATAAATATGAAGAAGCCGCTCGCCAAGGTGCAAAGGCTGTATTTATTGTTCATGAAACCGCGCCTGCGGCATATCCTTGGGGCGTAGTTGAAAGTTCAAACACCGGCACTAAATACACGTTAATGGATAACAATTTAAACGCGTCTAAATTACCGGTTATGGGCTGGCTAACACTTGATGCGACCGAGCAAATGTTTAACGCCGCAAAGCTTAACTATCAAGATTTAAAACAAGCAGCATTAAATAATGACTTTAAAGCGACGCCACTTAACTTAAAAGCAAACCTTGCCTTTAAAAACGAAGTATCACATGCCAAATCGCATAACGTAGTTGCACAAATTACAGGTAGCGAATCACCTGACGAATACGTTGTTATTAGCGCTCACTGGGACCACTTTGGTACTAAACAAACTGATACTGGCCCTAAGATTTATAATGGCGCAGTAGATAACGCTTCAGGCACTGCAGCCACGCTTGAAATAGCACGTATAATGAGCAAAATGAACAAGCAAAAACCATTTAAACGCTCAATTATTTTTGCTAACTTTACAGCAGAAGAAACAGGGTTAATTGGTTCTGAAGAGTTTGCATCGGGTGCGGTTGTACCTACAAAACAAATGGTCGGTTTATTAAATATTGATGGCATGAACGTGCTTGATGGCACTGACTACATTTTACAATACGGTAAAGATTTATCGACAATGGAAAACTATTTAGCAAAGGCTGCAAAATCACAAGGCCGTGTTGTTAAAATGGATCCTCGCCCGCAAAATGGTTTGTTTTTTAGATCAGATCATTTCTCGCTTTCTAAGCAAGGCGTGCCTAGTTTATTATTTATGAGTCTGGGTGATACCGACCCTGAGTACATTGCGCATAAATACCATAAAGAAGCAGACGACTACTCAGCTGGTTGGTCGTTAGGTGGTGTTAAGCAAGATATAAATCTTATTGTTGATATAGCCACACAGCTTGCAAATAATGGCGATTGGCCAAAGTGGACGAGCGAGTCTGACTTTAAAGCCAAACGCGCGCAAGATAAGCAATAAATAGCTATTAAATAGTTATGTAATATAAAAATCCTCCTACTTGGAGGATTTTTGTTTTAAACGAGCGCGCATTAATAGCGTTTCGGCCTTTGCCCCTAAATAAACATAAATAGCCAGTGCAATTAAAAGCCCTACCACTGCCAGCATCATCGCTATGGCAGGCATTAAATATTCCGATTGCCCCAACGCCGCTTTAAACATAGTTAACAGCGCCTCAATTGATATAGCAATCAACACAGTAGAGATAAATCGTGTAATAGTGCGCCGCGTAGACGAGTGCCTAAAAATATCCTTATGCATCAGGATTTCTTCTTCGAGTATTGTTTTACCTAAATCAAATACTGCCAATGCCAAGGTGATGTAAATAATGATGCTAAAGGGTTCAAGTGGGTCTGATGAGGTATCTACATGAGTTAATAGAGCGTATATATCACTAAAAACGATATTTAGTAAAAATAATACTAAGCAAAATAAGCACGCCACAATAATACCGTAACCCGCCTTGAAGTAAGGCGACATATTAGCGCGCGCAGTATCACCCATTACAAACTCAATAAGCTGCGTCAAGCTCACATCAACAACCAAGTAATGTTGATTATTAATTGGTTTTTTTAGCTCTTTAATCGCCGATATACATAAATGGTTAGTCGCTATAGAAATATAGGGATCAGTAAAGCACACTTTATCACTTGCTTTAGCGTTCAAAAAATAGGGTCGCTCACTTAAATCTTGTTGATTACCACTTTCACCTAATTTTTTGCTGTATGCGCGTTTAAAGCAGACGTTATTACCCTGCTGCAAACCTTCTGCATTTAAACAATATTGTAATTCTAAAAATGGGTACTGCTTAATCAGATAGCGAGTATCACGTTCTTTAGTTAATCCGTCCTCAATACTCATTAAAATAGATTCAAGTAAACTGTGTATTACATGCTCATATTCGTGGTAGCGCTCAACACTACTGATATAACTCATTCGCGCCATTTTAAATACTCATTAACCTAAGTTATAAATAGATTTGCAAGTTTAAAACCAACAATAAAATAACTTAACAATCAGTAACTTGACACTATTCAAACTCAAGTTTTGCACTACTTTGGTGACTAAATAGTAATATATTAAATTAAATGCACAAAAAAGCAGCTAAGTATTAATTACTTAGCTGCTTTGTGAGTATGACTGGTAAGGTTCTACATAGAGCTTATTACTGAACCTTCGAAAACTCTTCTTTAGATAACTCGCCATTACCATCTGTATCTAATTGATCAAAAAGCTGTACTAGTTGCGAGTTTACTTGGGCTTCTGTTTTGCTAATTACGCCGTCGCCATCTGTATCAAAAGAATCAAAATCTACCGCAGCAAACGCCGCTGAAGAAGAAGCTAGGGCTACAAGAGCTAAAGTTTTGTGTAATGTTTTCATAATCGTTTCCTTAGGCTTTGAGCCTGATTAGGGGTAAGAAGTCCTTTTCAAAGATCCTTTAGGAGTAAAGTGTCTATAAATTAATATTCAAAAAAATCATTTTCTGTCGGACCACCGCTACTTTGAACATTCAGCTCATCAAATTGCTCTATCACTTGCACCGATTCTTCAGAGCGACTAATTGAAGCGTTGTCGTCTGCATCGCGTGTTTCAAAGTCTGTGTTTGCAAATACTACTGACGAAGAAACAATAGCCATAAGTACAAATGTTGATTGTAGCTTTTTCATAATTTAATCCTTCAAAAGTATGCGGTGTCCTAAATAAATTTGCTCTATAGTGCTCTCTAGTCACTTCCTGGTTATTCTTTTTAGTAGGCTCCCTTGCCTACTTAGGTTGTCTTTGGCAACTCAGAATTTAGATAACATCACAGAGCATTAACTGCTTAAGGCTTTAATTTTAGGCCTTAGAAAACTCATCTTCAGATAGCTCACCATCTTGGTTTGTATCGAGTTCTTCAAATTTGCTTAAAAGCTCAGCATCTACTGAAGCTTCGGCTTGGCTGATTGCGCCATTACCATCTACGTCTAGCGTATCAAAATCTGTTGCTGCAAAAGCCGCTGATGAAGAAGCTAGCGCCATTAGTACTAATGTTGATTGAAATGTTTTCATAATAGTATTCCTTCATTGGGTTGTTGCGATTAAGGCCTTTGGCTTTCATCACGTTTTGCTTAATACACTGTAGGTATTACAACTTCGGTGCCACTTTTTATTTATTATTTAAAAACAATGAGTTAAATGATATAAAGCGAGAAAAGCTTAATTTGGGGAGGTGTTATTGTTGCTATTTAGCAACAGCCATTTAACTAAAAATAATAAACCATTATAAATCAATTGGTTAAGTTTAATTAAAAAGACACACTTTTGCTAAAAAGCCAATAAGGGGGCGTTTAGGTTAGCCTTCAAAATAAACTGAATATGAACATGGAAATTACATAGGATTTATTTGCGGCTATTAAATAATTAATTTATTTACAATCAGTAAGTTATATTGTTTTTGAAATTTATTATAAAAATTTTGGAAAGATATTTTGAAATTAACTGTTTTGTTGCCAAATGGCGAATTTATCTAGGAAGGTTTCAATGCTAAAGCTAAGTTGTAGCATTCAACTCATAGTTTAATGCGCTGTAAAATGTAGGTTTGCTTAAATTAAGCAAACCTACATCGCGTGCCAGCTATTGGAGTGAGGTAAATTATGTAGATTTCAACTACTTCCACCCTTGCAGCCACTTTTGGTTATCTTTTAAATCTCGCCAACTAATTGGATATTGATTTTTTGACATAACAGCCTCAGTAATACATTCAATTACATTGCCGTCTTCATCAAATTCCACCTCAACAATAATGAAGTGTTTTTCTTTATTTATAGCAGGTGTTGCGGTCCATTTACTATTCAATAATTTTTTAGGGTTTAGTTTATTCATTTAATGTAACCACTCCTACTCATAGCTTATATAGGCAACTATACGACCCCAACACCTACTTAGTTCAGACTACTGCGCAACTAGCTTGCCTTTGTACATTTGCATTTGGCAATGAAAGTCGTATTCACCGGCTTCAAGCGCAGGTAGTTTAACCGTATTGCCATCACCCATTGCCAGCGTTTTACTTATATCAAGCTGTGGAAATACCACTGTTTCGGCGCACGGCGCGCTGTCTTTTCTATCAAAGGTAAGTACAACCTCTTTGTTGGCTGCCACTTTAATGTGTCCTGGCTTATAAACACCGTTATCAACGACTATCGTTTCTTTGTTGTCATCACTTTGTGTTTGCTCTGGTTTGTATAGCCAAAACCAATAAATAATTGCAGCTATTAACAGTGCACCACCTATATTAATCATCAACATAATGTACTCCTTAGCTTAAATTACGATTTATTTGGTTTGAAAAAACGTAAGCGATTAGCGTTACTTACCACTGTAAGCGATGAAAGTGCCATAGCTGCACCTGCAACAACAGGGTTAAGTAGGATGCCAAAAAATGGATACAACACGCCGGCTGCAATCGGAATACCCGCCACGTTATAAATAAAGGCACCAAATAGGTTTTGTTTAATATTTGAAATAGTTGCATTACTCACTGCAATTGCATCAGCAAGGCCATGTAATGAACCACGCATTAAGGTAATGTCTGCACTTTCTATTGCAACATCGGTACCTGTACCAATTGCAAATCCTACGTCGGCTTGTGCAAGTGCGGGAGCATCGTTAATACCATCACCTGTCATACCCACTATTTCACCATTTGCTTGGCGTTTTGTTACTTCGTTTACTTTATCATCGGGCATTACTTCTGCAATAAAGTCATCAATACCAACTTGTTTAGCAACGGCTTGTGCAGTGGCTTTGTTGTCACCTGTTAGCATAACTAGGTGGATACCTTTATCTTGCAGGCGTTTAATAGCTTCAACTGAATCCTCTTTAATTGGATCGGCTACTGCAATAATAGCGTGGAGCTTATTATTACTTGCAAAATACATGGGCGTTTTAGCATCACTGGCAAGTGTTTGAGCTTGCTCGATTGTATCATCAACGGCCACGTTGTATTTATCCATTAGCGCTTTATTGCCAAACAACAATGTTTGCCCGTCAACACTGCCAGTGACACCTTTACCTGTAATTGCATTAAAGTCGGCTACTTTACTTAAAGCTAAGCCCTGCTTTTTAGCGTGTGCCGTAATTGCTTGGGCTAGTGGATGCTCTGAGCTACTTTCAAGGCTTGCAACAAGTTGCATTACTGTATTTTCATCACTGTTATTAAAGGTAACTACATCGGTAACTTGCGGTGTGCCTTGAGTAATAGTGCCTGTTTTATCTAAAATCATGGTGGTGATTTTAGATGTTGTTTGCAGCGACTCACCATTTCGAATTAATATTCCTGACTCTGCAGCTTTACCAATACCCACCATAACCGACATAGGGGTTGCGAGTCCTAGCGCACAAGGACAAGCAATAATAAGTACAGTGGTAACCGCAACAACGGCATAAGCAATTGATGGCTCAGGTCCAAAGTTTAACCATGCAAGGCCTGCAAGCACCGCAATAATCATGACTGTTGGTACAAATATTCCTGATATAACATCAGCTAAGCGCCCTATTGATGGCTTTGAGTTTTGTGCACGCTTTACCATATTGATAATATTGGCAAGTGTGGTTTCGCTACCAATGTGCGTGGCTTTAAATAAGAAAGTGCCACTTTTATTAATACTTCCGGCAACGACTTTGTCGCCCGTTTTTTTGCTTACAGCCATTGGCTCACCAGTAAGCATTGACTCATCAACCGTACTGCTGCCTTCAATAACATCGCCATCCACAGGGATTTTTTCACCCGGGCGTACGCGTACTTCATCATTTTTTACAACATCACTAATGTCGATGTCTTGCTCTTGACCATCGCGAATAACGCGTGCAGTTTTTGGTTGCAGGCCAATTAAGCGTTTAATTGCTTGTGAGGTGCGCCCACGTGCTTTTACTTCAAAAGCGAGCCCTAAACTAATTAAACCGATGATCATCGATGATGCTTCAAAATATACGTGCCTTGCGACTTGTGGTAATAAGTTTGGTGCTATTACTACGAACATTGAATACAACCACGCAGTACCTGTACCAAGCGCTATTAATGTATCCATATTGGCAGCATGGTTTTTAAATGCCTGCCAAGCACCGTTGTAAAATTGCTTACCTGATATAGCCATAACCACAAGCGTGACTATACCCACTAAAAACCAGGCTATTCGTTGTGTGTCGGTGGTCACACTCATATCAAAAATAAGCCCGTATATCATTAACGGTGCACCGACTCCTAACGCTAATATCATATGACGCATTAGCTTTTTGTAATGTGCCTCGTCCGATTTTGCTTTTTCATCAAGTGCATCTTGATCAGACTCATTACTCATTGGCTTAGCTGAATAACCAATGTTTTCGACTGCTTTAATAAGCGTGCTTTCGCGGGCTTTACCTTCTACACGTACTGTACGCTGTGCAAAGTTCATTTCTACATTTTGCGCACCTTGCACGCTATTAAGGGCTTTTTCAATTTTAGCCACACAACTGCCGCAATTAGCGCCTTCAATAATAAAGTTTTGCGCGGTGTCTTTTGTATTAGTCGTCATTACGCTGCTCCTTATTTGCAGAATCGTTTATTGGATCAACAAAAGATTCTATTAAACTACACACGTCACTGGCATTTGCACCATCGGCTGATGTATCCCATTGCGCCAGAGCTGCATGCATTCTATTTCGTAATTTTAATGTTTCTTGAAATAGTGCTTCGGTTTCTTCTAGGCGTTTAGTAATGAGTTTACGCGTTAACGGACAAGGACAATTCCCCTGCTCAGACTCGCCTATAATTTGTTGAATATCTTTGAGTGAAAAACCAAGTTGACGAGAGCTAATAATAAACTTTAAACGCTGCTGGTCTTGCTTTGTATATTCTTGATAACCATTTTCTTCACTGCGTATTGGATGAAGTAACCCAATTCGTGTGTAATGACGAACAGTATCTGCAGTCACGCCCATTAACTTGGCGAGTTGTTTAACATACATAATTTAACTCCGTCGTGTTTCAATAGCTTCATAATAAACCTAGGTGCAACACATAGGTCAATGGCTATTTTAAAACTAACAAAATAATACTAATTGGCTTAATTAAGTGCTCTATTTAAGACAATAAATCGAGTGGATAACAAGGCAAAGGTTTCGTTATTTAGTTGTTATTATTAATTGCCCCTGCATTCATGCAGTCGTATATAAAAAATGTTTTATGCAGTTAGCGCCGTACTTAATCCCTCAAATTGATTAAGTATTGTTGCTCATTGGCATAATGACACAAACATAATTAACTTAAGCTGATATTGGCCGTGTATTATCTGAAGGGGATGTAATTTAGCAGAGAAGCGCCTAAGTAAGGCGCGTATTAATCTAAGGGCGTGTTGATCATTGGTGATTTAATTTATGCAGACTGTTTGGTCTTTAGGCAAGGCAGAGCCTATGTTGTGTGGTTATCCCCCATAAACAGGCGATAACGCAGCATAAATACCAAACATGCGCTGCCCTAGTTTGATTCGCTACGGCTTTGCTCTAATTCGTCGCTTAGTTGCTGCGCCAAAGTTTGTATTTTAGGCATAGCATCTTTCATTAAGCTTTGTGACATTTGCATAGACTCTTGCATTACAACAGGCATTTTTTCGAGTATTTTTTGCCCTGTATCTGTTTTATAAAACGCTAACATATCGGCAATTTCTTGCTCACTAAAATGCTTGTCGTATACATTGACCATCATTGGCTGCATTTTAGCCCAACTCATCTCAGTTTTTAATACCGTCGTCATGTCGCCGTAGTACTTATCAAAAATTGCTTGCTCAGAAGGCTTAACACCCATTTGGTCTGACATGCCTTTCATCATACCTTCAACCTGGCCGTACATAGAATCAACCATTGAATCTAAATTCATTACACTAATGAGTTCATCTATTTTTTGCTGCTTAGTATTTTGTTCAGCATATAAACTACTAGAAAAAATCAGTAATGATAAAAGTAGTACTTTACCCATAATAATATCCTTTCATATAAATAATTAATTTATAGTCACATGAATAGTTTGTATTGTAAAGGGTACAAGCAATCATTAAAAAGGCCGAATAAAATGAATTTATTCGGCCTTTTATAAATTACTTTTTGCGTTAGTCGTCTTCTACATTATCTAGGCCTTTAGTGCCTTCTTTGGCTTTTAGCTTATGATGAATAGCTGACTTTATTAGCATGTAACCACTAATCGGTGCTGTAATTAGTAAAAATATAGTAATGAGTATTTCTTTAACACTTAGACCATGCTCTGAACTTGCAAAATAAACCATAGCCGCAATTAACATACTCGCCATGCCCAAGGTAGTTGCTTTAGTTGGTCCATGTAAACGCATAAAAAAGTCAGGTAGTTTAATTAAACCTATTGAGCCAATTAAAATAAACGTACCACCAAATAACAATAATATTGATACAACCCATTCGCTGATCATGTTTTCACCTTATTCAATTATATCGCCACGTAGTAAATACTTACACACTGCAACCGTACTTATAAAACCTAGCATGGCAATAAGCAGTGCAGCTTCAAAATAAAGCCCTGTATCCATACTAATGCTGTATAAAATAATCAGTGCGATGACGTTAATGTACATAGTATCGAGCGCTAAAACACGGTCAGGCACTGACGGACCGATGATCAATCGCCATAAGTTAAGCAATAATGATAAGCCAATCATCGAAAAAACAATGAGTAATACAGTATCTAACATTGAAATATCTCCTTTAGTGGAGCTTCGTAGCGTTGTTTTATTTGTTTGATAAGTGCTTCTTCATCTTTAAGGTCAAGCACATGTATTAATAAGTAGCGTTGCGTTGGCTCTTCACCTTCAGGTAACGACTCAGCAATTGGATAAACCTCTGCACTCACAGTACCAGGTGTAAGCGATACACAGCTGGCCAATATGGTAATTGGCATGTCGTGTGTTAAATCTATCGGTACTTTTATAAATGCCGGACGCAATTTTTTTGATGGTCCAAGTATAAGTAAAGCCACTTGTAAATTTGCAACAACAATATCGTACAGCACTATAAGTAACTGCTTAAGCGCCAAGCCTGGCTTTAAAATCAGTGGCTGAGGGTCTCGAAACGAAAAACTTAAAATAGGGATAAGTATCGCAAAAATAGTCGCTAATACTAAGTGCCCTACCGATACGCTATTGTTTAACAATAACCAAACCATAAACAAAAATAAGCTACGAAATGGCGTTGGTAACCAACGAAAACGGGCTTGTAATCTCATCACATGCCTCCTTTAAGTACAGCATTAATACCGCCGCTTAGATCATGTAACTGAGTAGCAGCATTTAGCATATATTCACTTATTGGTCCGCCCAAAATAACGAGTAATGGCGAACATGCAAGTAAAGCTATAATTACAGTTACCTGCAACGGGTGTGCACTTGCACAATCGGCATTTTCGTTACTTTTGCTTCTATGCTCCCAGAACAAAGTTGTGCCAGCGCGCGAAAGCGCAACTAACAACGCAAAACTTGTTACTAAATATACTGGCCAAAATAGTAAAGCTTGCTCACTGTTTAATGTCGCTTTAAGTATCCAAATTTTACCTACAAAGCCTGACAGTGGTGGCATACCAACTACCGTTAAAGAGGCAATAATAAAGCACACACCTAATAAAAATGGCTGTTTTACAGAGCGACCTGCTACTAGTCTATCGCCAACTTTACCGCGCTGGATTGAAACTAAGTCTGCTAGTAAAAATAGTGCGGCACTAACAAGTGTTGAATGCACTAAATAATATAAAAGTGCAGCAGTGGCATTTACATTTTGCAATGCTATTAGCGCAACCAGCGTACCTACCGATACTAATACTAAGTTAGAGGTGAGTTTACGTAAGTCTTGTGCTGCCATCACACCAATTGCACCTACTATAATGGTCGCAATTGCTAAGCCCCAAAGCCAAGGCTGCGCCATGTGTTCAAGCGCTCCGGCTTGTTCACCAAATATCACCGTATAAACACGAAGCATAGCGTAAACGCCTACTTTAGTCATAATCGCAAACAATGCAGCAACCACAGGTTTAGCACTTGCGTAAGTATTTGGAAGCCATAAATGCAGAGGTAATAGTGCGCCTTTTAAAGCAAATACTATTAATAGCAGTAAGCCGCCTGCTTTTGCTAGATATACATCATCACCTGTAAGTAGTGATACCTTTTGCGTCATATCTGCAATATTAAGCGTACCAAGCACACCGTACAAAATACCCAAACCAATTAAAAATACGCTTGAGCCAACTAAATTCAATATTACATATTGCAATGCCGCGCGAGTATTTTGTTTATCACCTGCGTGCATTAACAATGCATAAGATGCAATCAGTAGCACTTCAAAAAATACAAATAGGTTAAATAAATCGCCAGTTAAAAACGCGCCATTTACACCTAATATCAAAAAGTGAACAAGTGGGTGATAAAAGCTGCCTTTTTCATCATCGCCAGCACTACCATATAAAATAGCGCCCAAACCTAAAAATGAAGTTAACGTAACCAATAAGGTAGACAACATATCTGCTACTAAGACTATTCCAAATGGTGCAGACCAATTACCAATAGCGTAAACGTTAATACCTGTATTATTAACATGTACAAGTAAAAGCACACTAATGGCAAAAGTAGCTATTGCCATTACAATTGAAACTAAGCGGCGAATTTTAACGCTTTTACCACATGGTGGCAGCAATAAAATAACAGCCGTCAGCATAGGTAATAAAATAGGGAGCGAAGCTAAATGTTGGATCATTTTTGCTCCTTATTATCTGCAGAGGTGTTGGGCACATAACCATCAACATGGTCGCTACCTAAATCGGCGCGTCCACGTATTGCCAAAATAACCACGAATGCGGTCATCGCAAAACCAATAACAATAGCTGTAAGCACTAAAGCTTGAGGTAGAGGATCGGCGTATTCTGTACCAGTACCAAGCACTACCGCTTTATTAATAGTAAGACGACCTGCTGAAAACAAAAATAAGTTAACAGCATATGAAATCATAGTAAGCCCAAGTACTACAGGAAACGTACGAGCTCTTAGCAGTAAAAACACACCGCAACTGACCAATACTCCAACGCAAGATGCGTACAATAATTCCATTAAATATTTACCTCTTTTTTCTGGGTATCTGCCGTCATATTACCTAAGCTTGCCAAAATCATTAGCGTAGCGCCTACAACCGTTAAGTAAACACCTAGGTCAAATGCAATCGCGCTGGCAAGCTCTGTTTTACCGACAAACGGAATATCAAAGTAGTCAAACCAAGTTGTTAAAAATGGCTTATCAAAGAACCAGCTACCCACACCAGTGAACAGTGAAATACCAATGCCTGAAGCTATGATTTTACGATAATTAACATCAAAACGTCCGTTTATCCATGCTGTACCATGCGCCATGTATTGCAAAATAAACGCGATTGACGTTACCAGTCCAGCAATAAAGCCACCGCCAGGTAAGTTATGTCCGCGTAAGAAAATATATGCAGAAACCAATAACGCAAGCGGTAATAAACTTTGTGAAATACTCGCCAGTAAGATTGGATGGCGCTCTCGTGCCCATGGGCGCCCTTCGCTGTCACTTGCTGGCATAAATAATGGGATTCGAGAAAGTACTTTAAATATACCTAATGCGGCAATGCCTAATACGGTAATTTCACCAAGCGTATCAAAGCCCCTAAAGTCGACTAAAATAACGTTAACTACATTAGTACCACCGCCACCAATTTTAGCGTTAGCAATAAAGAAGTCTGAGATTGAATCTAATGGACGTGTAAGTAATGCATAACAGATACTCGCTATAACTACACCTAACGTAGAGGCAATTCCTAAATCTCGAAGTACGCGTAATGAACTTGATTCTTTTGGCGTATGCTGGGGCAAGAAAAACAATGCCAGCATAAGTAAAATAATAGTAACAACCTCAACAGTTAACTGTGTAAGTGCTAAATCAGGAGCAGAAAAGCGTGTGAATACAACCGATACCATTAACCCTACGATTGAGAGCATTAACAACGATACCATTCGAGAGCGATGCCAAATAACGGTAGCAAGAGC
The DNA here is from genome assembly GCF_014164385.1 of Pseudoalteromonas sp. SG43-3. Classification (NCBI taxonomy): domain Bacteria; kingdom Pseudomonadati; phylum Pseudomonadota; class Gammaproteobacteria; order Alteromonadales; family Pseudoalteromonadaceae; genus Pseudoalteromonas; species Pseudoalteromonas sp. SG43-3. Next base: position 91,319 of record NZ_JACJFC010000008.1, on the reverse strand, counting down.
ACCAATAATCAATAAGCCCGCACCAATTGCATTGTGCACATCAACAGGGGTAAGTGGCATGCTGCCAGCAAGTTGTTGCATTTCAAATAATGGCCAACCGGCACACAGTAAGACTACCGCTAACATAATTACTAGGTAGCGCTGCAGCGATCCATTTTCGATACTGCTTACCTTTGACTGACACCAAGCAACAACACTTAAAATTACACGTTCAAAGGTTTTTTTAGCATTTAAAGGTGGTAATGACGCTTGAAACTGAAATAGATATTTACGATTAATATAAATAAATAAACCGCCAGCAATCGCCATTGCACTCATTAATAGAGGCAAGTTAAACCCGTGCCAAATAGCCAATTCGTAAACTGGCATTTCTTTTCCAAGTACAGCTAAAGACGCCGCAGATAAAATGCCATCAATTGTAAAGTGTGGGAACATACCCACTAGTAAACAAATCACGACTAATATTTCTATTGGTACACGCATATAACGTGGCGGTTCGTGCGGCGTGCGAGGTAAATCGATTGGCTCACCATTAAAGAACACGTCATGAATAAAGCGTGCGGAGTACGCAACAGCTAATGCACCTGCAACCGTTGCCAGTACTGGAATTAACCACGACATAGAACCAAGCACTTGCTGATGCAGCGTTTCTGCAAAAAACATCTCTTTAGACAAGAAACCATTAAGCAATGGAACCCCTGCCATTGCAGCCGCCGCGACCATTGCAAGCGTTGCAGTGTATGGTAAGTATCGCCACATACCATTTAATTTACGCATATCACGCGTGCCTGTTTCATGATCGATAATACCAACGGCCATAAATAACGACGCTTTAAACGTTGCATGGTTAATTATATGAAATATAGCAGCAACAGTCGCAAGCTCAGTATCAAGCCCGAGTAATAGCGTTATTAAACCCAAATGGCTTATTGTTGAGTAAGCTAACAATCCTTTTAAATCGTGTTTGAATAATGCTATGTAAGCACCAAACAACAGCGTAGCTAAACCTGTTAACCCAACAAGTAAGAACCACGTATCGGTGCCAGCTAAAGCAGGATGAAAACGTGCTAATAAAAATATACCGGCTTTTACCATGGTTGCAGAATGTAAATACGCGCTCACTGGCGTAGGCGCTGCCATTGCATGAGGAAGCCAAAAATGAAATGGAAATTGTGCCGATTTAGTAAACGCACCCAATAGCACCAATACTAATGCTACTTCGTATAAATCGTGAGATTGAATTATCGCTTTACTCGCTAGGATAACATCTAGGTCATAACTACCAACAATATCACCTAATAGCATTAAGCCTGCAAGTAACGCTAAGCCGCCCGCGCCTGTTACAGCAAGAGCCATACGAGCACCCTTTCGCGCTTCAGACTTATGCCACCAAAAACTAATTAATAAAAATGAGCTGATGCTCGTTAATTCCCAAAACAACCACAGCTGAATAACATTGTTAGACATAACAATGCCAAGCATTGCGGTCATAAACAGCATTAAATAACTATATAACTTAGCCATTGAGTCGTTGGCACTGAGGTAGTAACGCGTGTAGAGGATAACGAGCAAGCCTATGCCTAAAATCATAAACATAAACAATAAACTGAGGCCGTCTAACCGCAGAGATAGGTCTAGCCCTATTGACGGGATCCAAGCGAAAGAGTAACGAATGGTTTCGCCCGCTAAAACTGCAGGTGCATGGTATAAAGTTATTCCCAAAGCCGTTAAAGGCGCAAGAGCCGTTAAACTAGTGCTTAAATTGCGGGATAACTTACCTGTGCATGCAGAAATAACACTGCCAATTAAGGATAACAAGGGTATCCAGAGCAAAGTCATAATGTAGGGCCTTTTATAATCATAAGTTTATCAGGGCATCTCTTTTTAATACTAAGGGATGCTTTTACTGCCTGTTTTTAAACGACATTAATGACTATAGTTATACTGAAAAACACTGATTTTGTCTATAAAAAGCGGTTCTGTATGGGTGTTTTTTAAACATGAACTAACAATTTATTAAGCCTACAAAAACAATTAATTAATACTGATAATTGTTAATTTAATATGGCCTTATTTGCAAATGTAAGCGCGCTGGAGTGGCGATAAGAATTACCATTGGTCATATCTAAATGCTTCAACCAAATCTCTCTATACTGCGCCGAGAGCCCTAACTGCTGATATTGCATAATAGACCAATTTTCACTAGGTTTATATGCAACACCACCTATCTGGCAACTCTTTGCTTTATGCCAGCCTATTGGGGGCGACTCATCATGAGAAATAAATAAATTAGGTGCCACAAAACCTGTTTTTGCACACAACCATGCTTGTTTAGCTTTAGGTAGCGCATATTCATCTTCAAAACCGTTAAAATGCATCAACTCATGCAAAAACACACTGTATTTTGCTTTTGAGTTTATTAGCATTGTTCCTTTAGAAACATTAGCCGTTCCATCTTTTGGCATCATTACTATAAAATCAAAATTGTTAGGAAGCTGGTTATTGAGTTTAGCTGATTGCCAGTCACACTTTGCTATTTGATTAATGCTACTTTTACACTCAAGCATACCTGCAACGTAAACTGGTTTTGAAAAGCAAAAAATATTTTCACGGGGCTCTGGCTGTTTATTATAAGCATTAATAAACTCGGTGAGTTTATATAAGCCACTACGATGATCGCTCATAGCCAGCACGTTAAACATACATTGCTTATTAGGTTTGCTTATATTTATTAAAGATGAAAAACCAAGAGCGTGGATAAACTCACTAGATACTTTACTCTGTGGTGTTTTTAACTGAAGCTTTAGATGATTTAGCACATCCCCTGCTGGTAATTTGTTTTTACTAGCGAGTAACTTTAAATCGCTCCAACGTGAGCGCTCGAGTAACTTTGTTGCTAATATTTTACGCTCTGGGATTGTTAAGTCATTTATAGCGGAGAGCCAAAATTGTTTTGCAGTATCGCTCTGACTGTTTTTAATAAGCTTAAGAGAATACATATATTGGGCTGAAGAAATTTTACTGCGGGCGAGTATAGCTAAAGAGGTATTTGGTAACTGCTCTAAGTGATCAGAAAAATAACCAGGTGATTTCCAATAACTTTGTAGAACATTGGCTTTTGTATTTAAAACATGCCAAAAGCCAATAGCGCCAAGGTGATTACTCGAGCCTGTAATTAACAAACAACATAGTAATACACCTATTAATTTAAAACGCTTAACTTGCGTCAACACCTTGCATCAACTCAAGCTCTAAACGCGCATATTTGTACTCAATAAACTCGTGTACATTAGTTGCTAGCGCAAGCCTAAAGTAGTCTGATGCTAAATACAGCTCACCTGCTGCTTGATGCATTTTAGCTAAATAAAAATAAGCTTCGCATAAACGCTGCGCATATTCTTGCTCAGTTCTAACACCATCACTAATGCCAGATAAAAATGCATGTTCACTCATATCACCCGTATAAAGAGAAATTAACTGGTACGCCCATTGTGACTCATCAAGCGCAGTGGCATTTTGTTTAAGTGCATCAAGCGCAACGGCTTTATCCTCTTGTGCTTGTGCTAAATAAACCCATAAAACTCGGTACGGATCTTTTGGAGAGCGAGCTAAAAATTCATTAAAATCATTTTTAGCAAGGCCTGCTCTGTCGCCGTAATACAGTGCGATACCACGATTTAAATAGGCGTATTCATGCTCTTCATCAAGCTCTAGGGCAGAATCGAAAAACTCATAGGCTTTTTCATACTGCTGCATAAGCGTATGTTGAATACCTAAAAAATTATACACTTCAGCTAAATCAGGCTTAAGCTTTACTGCGCGATTAAAATCAATACGCGAAAGAGTTGTCATACCTAGACTATCAAAAAGTACACCACGGTCGTAATAAAGCTTAGCTTGTTGTTCTTCGCTTAAGTCGGCTCTATTTAATAGCTCTGAGTAGCGTGCAATAGCAATTTCACTTCTAAAGTCAGAAGCTAAAGGTGCAGTAAATGGCACGTTAACAATCGGGGTTGGTTCTGATTCTGTTGTAGTTTGGCAAGCGCTTAAAGACAAAATAGCAAAAGATGCCAAAGCTAAATGTTTGAGTATCATTAAAATCCTTAATACCAAGATATATCGCGATTAATATAAGACAGACCTTGTCCAATAAGGTTTCATTAAAGCATAAAAAAAGGGGCTAAACAGCCCCTTTTTTACTATCTAGCTAATATAACTAGATTAATAAGTTAGCAATTACGCGTCAGTTGGCGCGTCAGCTGCAGGTGCTGCTGATTCCATTGCTTCTTTAATACTTAGACGTACACGGCCTTGGCGATCTACTTCTAGTACTTTAACTTTAACTTCTTGACCTTCAGAAAGGTGATCAGCCACGTTATTAACGCGCTCAGTACTAATTTGAGAAATATGTACTAGACCATCTTTGCCAGGAAGAATGTTTACAAACGCACCGAAGTCTACGATACGTACAACTTTACCTTCGTAGATAGTACCTACTTCAAGTTCAGCTGTTAATTGCTCAATACGGCTAATTGCATTAGCTGCACTTTCGCCATCTGTAGCGGCAATTTTAATTGTACCGTCGTCACCGATTTCAATCGTTGTACCAGTTTCTTCAGTAAGCTGACGAATAGTTGCGCCACCTTTACCAATAACTTCAGCGATTTTCTTCTGTGGGATTTTCATTGTGTATATGCGAGGAGCAAACATCGATAGCTCTTCAGAAGGAGCAGAAATCGCTTCATCCATCACTTCTAAGATATGTAAACGTGCAGCTTTTGCTTGTTTAAGCGCAATTTGCATGATTTCTTGAGTGATACCTTCGATTTTGATATCCATTTGAAGTGCAGTAATACCCGCAGCAGTACCGGCAACTTTAAAGTCCATGTCACCTAAGTGATCTTCATCACCTAAAATGTCAGAAAGAACAACGAATTTATCGTCTTCTTTAACTAGACCCATCGCAATACCGGCAACAGATGCTTTAATTGGCACACCCGCGTTCATAAGTGCTAGAGAAGTACCACAAACAGACGCCATTGAAGAAGAACCGTTTGATTCAGTAATTTCAGATACTACACGGATTGAGTAAGGGAACTCAGTAAGTGTAGGCATTACAGCTGAAATACCACGCTTAGCAAGGTTACCATGGCCGATTTCACGACGCTTAGGAGAACCAACAAAACCAGTTTCACCTACACAGAATGGAGGGAAGTTGTAGTTAAGCATAAAGTGATTTTTATGAGTACCAGTTAAATCGTCGATTAACTGTGAATCACGTTCTGTTCCAAGTGTCGCTGTTACTAACGCTTGAGTTTCACCACGTGTAAAGATAGCAGAACCGTGAGTACGCGGTAATACGCCAGTCATTACGTCTAGTGCACGAATCATATCTGGTTCACGACCATCGATACGTTTTTCGCCAGCAGCTATACGGCCACGAACGATTTTCTTCTCAAGTGAACCGAAGATTTTGCCAATTTCTTGCTTGTCTAAAGACTCGCCTTCAGCAAGTTCAGCTGTTAATACTGCAACAACTTCATCTTTAGCTTCACCAAGAGCTTCTTTACGCGCTACTTTATCAGTGATTAAGTAAGCTGCGCCTACTTTTTCAGCAGCAATAGTTGCTACTTTATCTTCTAGTGCAACATTTTTCTCAGGTGCAGTCCAATCCCAAGTAGGCTTGCCTGCTTGCGCTTTAAATTCTTCGATTGCAGTAATGATCGCTTGAGATTGCTCATGACCATATACAACAGCGCCAAGCATTACGTCTTCTGCAAGTACGTTAGCTTCTGACTCAACCATTAGTACCGCTTTATCAGTACCGGCTACCACTAAATCGAGTTGGCTTTCTTCAAGCTCTTTTAATGTAGGGTTAAGTACGTATTCGCCGTTGATGTAACCAACACGAGATGCACCAATTGGACCACTGAACGGGATACCAGAGATAGCAAGTGCTGCTGAAGTACCAATCATCGCAACCATATCAGGTTGGATTTCAGGGTTAACAGAAACAACAGTAGCAATAACTTGTACTTCGTTTACAAAGCCGCTTGGGAAAAGTGGACGAATTGGACGGTCAATAAGACGTGCAATAAGAGTTTCGCCATCGTTAGGACGGCCTTCACGCTTTAAGAAACCACCAGGGATACGACCAGCAGCGTACATACGCTCTTGGTAGTTAACTGTTAGTGGGAAAAAGTCTTGACCAGGTTGTGCTTCACGCTTACCAACAACAGTTACTAAAACTGAAGTGTCGCCAATGCTTGCAAGTACAGCGCCGTCTGCTTGACGAGCGATTGCACCAGTTTCTAGAGTCACTGTATGTTGACCTAGTTTGAATTCTTTAATAATTGCTTGCACTTAAAATATTCCTTAAATGTATTCTAATAAGTTGTCATCAAAGTACCAATTACAGTACATAATTGTATTCAGTTGGAAATCAATTAAGTACTACAATTGGCAATGATGTGAATAATTGCAGATAAACCTTTTTACCTACGCGCATAGTATATACCAAAGCTACTTCAAAATGCGAGTCTAGGGTGTGTTGATCTTTGTGGATTGAAATTTGTTCAATCTAGGGGCGATTTAATCACGGCGCGAGATTTGTAACCTAGTGGGCTAAGTAAAAATCGAGCAACAAAGAGTTAATCGCCCCTAGGATGAACCCGCAGGGCAGCGCATGTTTGGCATTAATGCTGCGTTATCGCCTATTTATGGCGAATAACCACACTACATAGGCGCTGCCTTGCCTAAAGACCAAACATACAGCTGCAAAATTAATCACGAAAGGTCAACACACACTAGCTACTAGATTTAAGCTGGGCTAATGAGTGGGTAAATACAACGATGCTTGATAAGCTATGAAATAGGAGTTTTACAATATAATTCAATAAGTTTATAAATTTGTTTTATTTTCAAACACAAATTTTAGGCACAAAAAAAGGAGCTAAAAAGCTCCCATTTCTATAATCTAGTTCTTAACGACGTAGGCCAAGTTCTTTGATTAGTGCAGTATAACTAGTGATATCTTTACCTTTAAGGTAATCAAGTAGTTTACGGCGAGTGCTTACTTTACGAAGCAGACCACGACGTGAGTGGAAGTCATGCTTGTGATCAGCAAAGTGACCTTGAAGCTTGTTGATATCATAAGTAAGTAATGCTACTTGTACTTCTGATGAACCTGTATCGCCTTCTGCACGTGCAAATTTAGCAATGATATCGATTTTTTCTTGATTGCTTAGTGACATAGTAACTCCAAAAATTAAATTTAAAAGGTGTCTTAGCCGATCACTAATTCAGCCAAAACGATTAAGCCGGCGTATTCTACCAACTGTGGGAATAACTACAAGTTAATTATTCCCATCTACAACTAATAAGCCACTGCTGGGCACACTAATTGCTTATTCAGGCTTTACGTAATCATCTTGCTGGCTAGCAAGACCACGTTTAACCTTTAAATGGCCACTTGAGTTGCGCTCGCCAGTACCAATAAACACACCATCCGCAACAACTTTAATTGCCCCCTCAGGTAAAGCTTCAGGTAACTCGACTGCTTGCCCATGACTAAATACTTTGCCCTGCTCTTTCGAAATTTCAATAACAGGTAAATCAGTTAAAGCAGTGTCTATAGGTAATAACAACGAGTCTAAATAAGTAGAAGGCGCAAGCTCTTCTGCTTTCGCTTTAGCAAGCAACGCTTCAATTTCATCAAGCGAAACCATTTTATCTGCCGGATACTGACCAACAGCAGTTCTGTGAAGCATTATAACGTGTGCGCCACACCCTAGGTTTTCGCCCAAATCATCAACGATTGTACGAATATACGTCCCTTTTGATACATGAGCCGTCATTTGTAATACGTTGTTTTGTTCATCAAATTCGTCAAACGATAAGCTAAACACATTTATTTTTCTGCATTTACGAGGGACTTCAATACCCTCTCGTGCGTACTTATATAATGGTCTACCTTGATACTTAAGTGCTGAGTACATTGATGGATATTGATCTGACTCACCAACAAAAGCTGCAATTTCTTTTGTTAACTGCTCACGCGTTACGTTCACATCTTTAGTACTAACAATTTCGCCATCAGAATCTGATGTTGTTGTACGCTCACCCAGTTTTGCTCGAACGATATAGGTTTTATCTGTATCGAGTAAAAACTGCGTAAACTTAGTCGCTTCACCAAAACAAATTGGTAGCATACCTGTAGCAAGTGGATCTAAAGCACCAGTGTGTCCTGCTTTTTGTGCAAAATAAACACCTTTCGCTTGCTGCAGAGCTTTATTTGATGAAATGCCTTGCGGTTTGTTTAACAACAAAATACCGTCAACTGCACGGCCTTTACTGCGCTTTGCCATCTGTATCAGTGCCTTCTTCGCTATCTGTATCTTCTACGTGCTTAGTACTTTGTTCACTATCTGAAGTATCAGCATCAACACTTTCTACATCTTCATCGACATGCTTTGCGTTATCTTCGCGGATAATAGAATCCACTAAATTAGAAATACGCATACCTTCCATTAAAGAGTTATCAACTACAAACTTTAACTCAGGCATTATACGTGCACGAATACGCTTACCAAGTAACGAGCGAATATAACCCGTTGCTTCATTAAGTACTTTTGCGCTTTGCTTTGCTGCATCTTCGTCTTGTGTGTTAAACACAGTGATGAAGATTTTGGCATAAGATAAATCACGCGATACTTCTACCGCTGACACTGTCACCATACCTAAGCGTGGATCTTTAATTTCGCGTTGTAAAATTACAGCAATTTCTTTTTGGATTTGCTGTGCAACACGATCAGTGCGAGAAAATTCTCTCATTGCATTTGTCCTAAAATCATAACTTATTGAAATTTAATAATAAGCTAATTAAATAATGGATACACAAATGGGGGCTAAGCCCCCATTTATTAGTTTAGCGAGCTAACAATTAAAGAGTACGTTGTACTTCAACTGTTTCAAATACTTCGATTTGGTCACCAACACGTACGTCATTGTAGTTCTTAACGCCGATACCACATTCCATGCCGTTACGAACATCAGCAACATCGTCTTTAAAGCGACGAAGTGACTCAAGTTCACCTTCATAGATAACCACGTTTTCACGTAGTACACGGATTGGAGCGCTACGTTTAATAACACCTTCAGTAACCATACAACCAGCGATTGCGCCAATTTTTGGAGACTTGAATACGTCACGAACTTGAGCAAGACCGATGATTTCTTGTTTAAACTCAGGTGCTAGCATGCCTGACATGGCTTGCTTAACTTCTTCGATTAAGGCATAAATTACGCTGTAATAACGAAGGTCTAAGTTTTCAGTATCAATCACTTTACGAGCAGAAGCATCAGCACGAACGTTAAAGCCAACTACAATTGCGTTAGACGCTGCAGCTAGTGTCGCATCAGTCTCAGTAATACCACCAACACCAGAGCCTACAATCTTCACTTTTACTTCATCAGTAGAAAGTTTAGTTAGTGAATCAGAGATTGCTTCTATAGAACCTTGAACGTCTGCTTTAAGTACCACGTTAACTTCAGAAACATCACCTTCAGTCATGTTAGTAAACATGTTTTCAAGCTTAGCTTTTTGCTGACGTGCTAGTTTAACATCGCGGAACTTACCTTGACGGTATAAAGCAACTTCACGCGCTTTACGCTCATCTTTAACTACAGTTGCTTCGTCACCCGCAGCTGGAATACCAGAAAGACCTAAAATCTCTACTGGAATCGATGGACCTGCCGACTTGATATCTTTACCGTTTTCATCGCGCATTGCACGAACACGGCCATACTCAAGACCACATAATACAATGTCACCTTGGTTAAGCGTACCAGATTGAACAAGTACTGATGCAACTGGACCACGGCCTTTATCAAGACGAGATTCAATTACAACACCTGCAGCCATACCTTCGGTAGGGGCTGAAAGCTCTAAAAGCTCAGATTGCATAAGTACGGCTTCAAGAAGGTCATCAATACCTAGACCAGTTTTAGCTGAGATATGAACGTACTGCGTATCGCCGCCCCATTCTTCAGGGATAACGTCTAGCTGAGCTAGTTCGTTTTTAACGCGATCTGGATCTGCGCCTTCTTTATCCATTTTGTTTACAGCAATGATTAAAGGAACGCCAGCTGCACGTGCGTGCTGTACCGCTTCTTTAGTTTGTGGCATAACACCATCATCTGCTGCAACCACTAAGATTACGATATCTGTCGCTTTAGCACCACGAGCACGCATTGATGTAAATGCAGCATGTCCTGGAGTATCTAAGAAGGTAATCATATTGCCGTTTACATCAACATGGTATGCACCAATATGCTGTGTAATACCACCGGCTTCGCCAGAAGCAACCTTCGCAGAACGAATGTAATCTAGAGTCGATGTTTTACCATGGTCAACGTGACCCATTACAGTTACTACTGGAGCACGAGGCTCTGACTTACCATCTTCATGGCGGTCGTTAAGTACTGTTTGCTCTAATTCGTTTTCTTTAACAATGATAACCTTGTGACCCATTTCTTCTGCAACTAGTTGTGCAGCTTCTTGGTCGATCACTTGGTTAATAGTAACCATGTCACCCATTTTCATCATTGTTTTAACAACTTCAGCGCCTTTAACAGCCATGCGTGATGCAAGCTCAGCTACTGTAATTGTTTCGCTAATACGCACTTCATTTTTAACATCAACAGTTGGTTTTTGGAAACCATGCTGCAGCGATGCTGGTGCTTTTAATTTAGACTTGTTACGGCCTCTTGACGCTGCAAATTTATCTTTTGCTGGCGCTTTTTTCTTTTTCTTAGCACGGCGAGTGCCTTGCTCATCACGAGCATCGGCAACATCTTCTGCTTCACGTGCATAAGTTGAAGTCGTAAGATGGTGATCCGCTGTTTCTTCGCGTTTCTTACGTTCTTCTTCTTCTTTCTTCCAGCGTGCTGAATTCTCTTCAGCTAGCTTTCTTGCCTCTTCTGCTTGACGTTTCGCTTCTTCTTCAGCTTTCTTCAATGCGGCCTCTTCTGCTTCTTTTTGCAGACGCTCAGCTTCTATGCGATCTTTCTCAGACTTAGCACTTTGCTCTGGGGTCATCTGCTTTTGTTTCGCTTTACGCTCTGCATCAGCTTTGCGTTTAGCTTCTTCTTTGGCTTTACGGTCAGCTTCTTCTTTCGCTTTACGTTCTGCCTCTTGTTTCGCTTTTAATTCTGCGGCTTCTTGTTCAGCTTTTTGTTGCTGTTCAAGACGGGCTTTTTCTTCAGCGGCTAAGCGTGCTTGCTCTTGTTCTTGTTCCATTGCGCTTTTCTTCACGTAGGTACGTGTTTTGCGAACTTCAACTTGAACATCTTTAGCTTTACCCGTAGAACCAGTCACACTTAATGTGCTTTTGCTCTTACGTTGTAAAGTCATACGCGCTGGGCCATCTGAACCTGTACCACCATGATGCTTGCTTAAATGATCAAGTAACGTTGCTTTTTCAGCTTCTGTTACGTTATCAGTTGCTTGCTTAGTGATACCTGCTTGTGAAAACTGCTGTAGCAATTTATCAACAGTTGTACCTATATCGCCGGCTAGTTTTTCAACATTTACTTCTGCCATAGTGTGTAATACCTCCGTTAATAAATTACTCGTCTGCAAACCAACAAATGTTTCGTGCAGCCATAATCAGTTCACCCGCTTTTTCAGATGAAAGTTCTGTGATATCAACTAATTCGTCAATACCTTGCTCTGCCAAGTCTTCAAGTGTAACAACACCTTTGCTTGCCATAACAAATGCTAAGTGACGCTCTAAGCCTTCAAGCGCAAGTAAGTCTTCAGCAGGCTCTGCGCCATCTAAGCTTTCTTCCGTTTTAAGTGCTTTAGTTGTCAATGCATCTTTTGCGCGTGAACGCAATAAATCTACAGTATCTTCATCAAGACCATCAATTTCTAAAAATTCAGACGCAGGTACATACGCCACTTCTTCAAGTGTCGAGAAACCTTCGTTAATAAGTAATGATGCAAACTCATCATCTATATCTAAATTTTCAGTGAATAAGTTAAGTAACTTATCAGATTCAGCTTCATTTTTAGTACGCATGTCTTCAACAGTCATTACGTTCAGTTCCCAGCCAGTTAATTGGCTTGCTAAACGAACATTCTGACCATTACGACCAATTGCTTGTGCTAGGTTATCGGCTTCTACAGCGATATCCATTGAGTGAGTGTCTTCATCCATTACGATTGAAGCAACTTCTGCTGGCGCCATTGCATTGATAACAAATTGTGCTGGGTTGTCATCGTAAAGTACGATATCAACACGCTCACCACCAAGCTCAGACGATACAGCTTGAACTCGTGCGCCACGCATACCAACACATGCACCAATTGGATCAATGCGTTTGTCGTTAGATTTAACAGCAATTTTAGCGCGTGAACCTGGATCACGTGCAGCTGCACGTAACTCAATCATCTCTTCGCCAATTTCTGGCACCTCAATGCGGAATAATTCCATTAGCATTTCAGGTTTAGAGCGCGTTACAAATAATTGTGCACCGCGTGCTTCAGGTTTAACTTCATATAAAAGACCACGGATTCGATCACCCGGGCGGAAGTTTTCACGTGGCAACATGTCATCACGGTAAATTACCGCTTCTGCGTTGTTACCTAAATCAAGTACGATTGCATCGCGAGTTGCTTTTTTAACAACACCCGTTACCAGCTCGCCTTCTTGATCTTTGTATGCTTCAACAACTAAAGCGCGCTCAGCTTCACGTACTTTTTGTACGATAACTTGCTTAGCCATTTGTGTTGTAATACGGTCAAATTTGATTGAGTCAATTTGCTCTTCAACATAATCACCCATTTGCAAATCAGGTTCTTCAACCTGTGCTGCTTCTAGAGTGATTTCGCTGTATGGGTTCTCTAAAGAACCATCTTCTAATACAGCGGCAATTTGCCAGCGACGGAACGTATCGTAATCACCGGTTTTACGGTCAATTGCTACACGTACTTCAATTTCGCCATCGTGTTTTTTCTTTGTCGCTGTCGCTAGAGCGAACTCTAGAGCTTCAAAAATCTTTTCTTTTGGAACCGCTTTCTCATTGGAAACGGCTTCAGCAACCAATAATATCTCTTTTGCCATGGGTAATGCCTCGCTTGCCCTATTCCTTCGCACTCGAATTTAAAACTTCGCGATTAAATTCGCACGTTCGATGTTACTAAGCATGATCAGATGCTCTGCACCATCGCTAGATAGTGTGATCATATCGCTGCTAACTGCTACTAAGTCGCCTTTAAAATTACGACGACCATCCTGTGGAAGTTTAGTACGCACGCGTACTTCCTCTCCTTGCGCCTGCTCGTAGTGATCTTGTTTGAATAATAGACGATCAACACCAGGAGACGATACTTCCAAATCATATTCATTTGTAATTGGGTCTTCGACGTCTAAAATCGCACTAATTTGGCGACTGGCATCCGCACAGTTATCAACTGAGATCCCATCCTCATGAGCAATATATACTCTTAAGGTAGAATGGCGACCCGCTTGTACAAATTCAAGACCATGCAACTCAAAGCCTAACATTTCTACCGCAGGCGTTAACATGGTTACTAAATCTTGTTCAAGTTTTGTCACGAAAATCCTCCATACAAACAAAAAAAGGGCTTATAGCCCTAAAATACTGAGTTTAAATTTTAATTTGATAGCAATTGCCACAAATCGTAAGGTGCAGATACAACAACGCCCCGAACCAAGCGGGGCGTCACACCAATAAAGCATAAAACTGTATGGCCGAGGGCCAAGCTTGGTTGCGAGTCAGTAAACTGACCTAATTAAACTACATAGCCTAAAACGCAAAACGCGCATTACTTAGAATGCGCGATATAAATTAGTAAGGTAATACCTACTAGTAGAATTGGTTGCGGGAGCCGGATTTGAACCGACGACCTTCGGGTTATGAGCCCGACGAGCTACCAGACTGCTCCATCCCGCGCCAATAGATATCAAACTTTAAATTTAATATCGCTGTTAGCTGTTATACAACACGCTAAACAATGGCCGCTATTATAAGGATGTACAGGATAATTAGCAACTATAATACGCAATTAGTTTATAAAATTTGCAATTCGTAAAGATGCTAATTTAATGTATATGTAAGTAACATAAGTAATCAGCCAACTTTATAAAATGCCCATACTTGAGTCATAAAATGTAGTAGCTTATTATTTCAGGATAAAAATCAGATAAACTGAAGTTTAATAACTCTTAAAATACGTTTTAAAGGCTCACTAATTACCAGAAAGTAAATAGATATAACAAAAAGCCATACTTTCACACTAAAAAACGTGCAGAATTTGAACTGCCCGCTATAATCAACATTATTCCTACTTGATAATAATAGTTATTACTCACTGCAACGAGATAAAAATGAATCAACAACAATCAGCATTATTAAATAACTTAACAATTATTAAGCCTAACTTTCATGCGTTTACGGCTAAATTTCATAGTAAATTAGCCCAATCTAGTATTGAGATGAATTACCCGACGGCCTTACAGTTTAACGAAAAGAGCTTTACCCTCTTTTGCGTATTAGAACGAATTGTTAAGCATTTAGATAAACCAGCATCGGTAGCTCCTTTTTTAGCTCACCATTTAATGTATCTAAAAAAAAGCGGCGCTTCACACAGTGACATTGCCCTTTTATCTAACGCTTTTTACGAAACCCTTGAAGAGCACCTTGGTAAACATTTTACTACTGAGAGTCAGCTCGCTTGGAAAAAAGCGCTTAGGTACTTTGAAAGCTTTGCAAGCAATGTTCTTTTCAACGTTACCAATGTGGTTTCGTTACAACAAAGAATGCAGCAAAAGCAAAGTAATAAAATTTAGATATTCAATTGGGGGGGGAGACTTAATTTACTTAATCTCCCCTTAATCAGGAACGCCTTGATATGCGGTTAAACTTTTTTGCCCTATTGCTAACAGCACAATGTATTGCGTTATTTACCGCCTCTATTCGTTTTACTAATCTATTATTAAACTCAAGAAACAGCAAACTATTGTCGTTATGCACTTAATTACTCCTATTTGCTTGTTGTAAAATATTAAAACGATCGTTTAATTAACTATGCCCGTATAAAAAAATTTGGCTTTACTATGACCCATCATAAAACACTTAGATTAATACTAGGCGATCAGCTAAACCCATCTCATTCATGGTATAAACAAAAAGACGACGACACGCTTTATCTCATCGCAGAATTAAAACAAGAAACCGACTACGTTAAGCATCACATTCAAAAACTGTGTGCTTTTTTTAATGCTATGGAAAACTTTGCAACTGCATTAAAAACGGCAGGTTTTAATGTTTTGCATTTGACACTTGACGATACCTCTGACGACAAAGACTTAATTGAATTACTTAAGCGAATTGCCGATAAATACCAATGCGAAACTATTGAATATCAATATCCTGATGAGTTTAGGCTTAAGTCTCAATTAGCTAAGTTTAAAAGTGATGGCTCATTTGATGTAATTGCCACAGATACTGAACATTTTTTATTACCGTTCACCGATATAAAAACACGCTTTACAAAAAACAAGCATGTGACAATGGAGCACTTCTATCGTGCTATGCGTAAGCAGTTTAATATATTAGTTGATGATACTAAGCCAACCGGTGGCAAATGGAATTTTGACAGTAATAATCGTAATAAATTTTCCAAAGCTGACTTAGCGTGTATACCAAAACCTAAGCTATTCAATAATAATGTCAAGAGCATCATTTCTCGCTTAAATAAGCACAAGATCGTTTACTTTGGCGAAATAGCCGATCAGAGACTAGAGTGGCCAACAACGCGTAAACAAGCTATTGAATCTCTAGAATACTTTTGCGAGCATTTACTTAGTTGCTTTGGTCACTTTCAAGATGCGATGACAGATCAAAGTAAAAATAATACCAGCTTGTACCATAGCCGATTATCGTTTGCCCTAAACGCAAAAATACTCCACCCGTTATATGTAATCAAACGTGTAATAAGAGAATACGAACAAAGACCAAGTGAAATATCCCTCTCGCAAGTAGAGGGCTTTACTAGGCAAATATTAGGTTGGAGAGAATATGTACGTGCCATTTATTGGATTAACATGCCCGACTACGCTGTTAAAAATCAATTACAAGCCAAAAATAAACTGCCATCTTATTTTTGGAACAGCTCAACAAAAATGAATTGCCTAAGCCACTCATTAAAACAAAGCCTTGAAACCGCTTATGCCCACCATATTCAACGCCTAATGGTTATTGGAAACTTTTGCATGCTTACAGGAATAAACCCTGATGACGTAGATAACTGGTACCTAGGTGTTTATATCGATGCCATAGAGTGGGTAGAGATGCCCAACACCCGAGGAATGAGCCAGTTTGCCGATGATGGAATAATTGCGACTAAACCTTATGCTGCAAGCGGTAACTACATTAATAAGATGAGCGATTACTGCAAAAGCTGTCAGTACGATGTTAAACAAAAAGTAGGTGATAAAGCTTGCCCGCTAAATAGCCTGTACTGGCATTTCATGAATAAACACAGAGACAGACTAGAAAAGAACCCACGTATTGGTATGGTATATAAAAACTGGGATAAACAAGAAAAAACACTCCAAGAACAAACGCTGCAACAAGCAACCTACTACCTTAATAATTTAGAAGCGCTGTAAACAAAAAAGCCGCCTCGAATGAGGCGGCTAAGTAATCAGGGAAATATGTACTTTAGAAGATTATTTACCTTCTATTAGATTGCTATTACCAATTTCAATTTTGCGTGGTTTTAGCGCTTCAGGGATTTCACGTTCTAAGTCAATACTTAGTAAGCCATTGGCTAAATCTGCGCCGAGTACTTTTACGTGATCTCCTAACTGGAATTTACGTTCAAAGTTACGCTCAGCAATACCTTGATGAATAAATTTACGCTCTGCGTTTTCATCTTTATTTGCTTTAGTACCTGTAACTTTTAATGTGTTATTTTCTGACTCAATGGTTAATTCGTTATCGCTAAAACCGGCAACGGCCATAGTGATTCTGTATTTGTCTTTATCGAGTGCTTCTATGTTGTAAGGAGGAAAACTTGGCTGCTTATCTGTATTAGCTGCCGCATCCATAAGTGATGCTAAATGTTCAAAGCCGATAAATGAACGATAAAGTGGTGATAAGTCTACTGTACGCATAATAATATCCTCATATTTAAGCGATATTTTGCATGTGCTCTTCTATTGAACAAGCTCAAGCAAAGTTTAATTAATAATATAAATTTCAATTATTTAAGTTTAATTTAGGACCCATCAGGCGTCCTACCAAACTATATATGGACGGTAAAATTGTTTTCAAGAGATTAATTTTAAAAAAATTAAAAATAAATAAAAAAAGGCACTAAAAAGTGCCTTTTGAAACCATGAAAATGAATGTTATTTAATAAATGTGCCTCGGATTGGATAGTCGTTTTCTCTAGAAAACTTAATCCCACCTAGCAGTTGCTCTAAATCAGGACGAACAAATGGGCTGTTTGATATATCGACCATTTGAAGCTGATTTTTTTCATTAAGTACAAAAATGCCTGGCTCAGCAAATGGATGATCAGTTTCTGCATCACTGCGAGGCTCGCTGATATGTAGCCCTAAATCGGTCATTTGTTCGATTGTTAAACCATAGTAAATTGGGAAGTTAACATCTATTTTTTCAAGATGTTTATCAAGCTGCTCATGGCTATCACCACTTACCGCAACCACTTCAACACCAGCATCTTTAAAGTCTTTATGAACTTTAGCAAGCTCGTTAAGTTGCGCAGTACATTTAGGGCAGTGCTGGCCTCGATAAACAACAATCATTTTCCAGGGAGAGTCACTTACTCTATCAACTAAATCTACCTTGTTCTCATCAACATCACTCACGACTAGTGATGGCATAATATCCGCAGGTTTTAAACTAGTGTTACTCATTGCGATCTCCTTTTACTGTGTCAGATTAAAAATTAATTTGCTCTTACCCATAGAGCTTAGGGTAACTTTTATTAATTCGACCTGAAAAGTGTAATTAAAAATCGATTATAACTTTAAGACCATCCCTTTATTTTTCTATAAATGGTAGATGCACTAACCCCTAGATAAGCAGCAGCAAGAGGAATATTGTCTTCACAGCTTTTAATTGCATTTTCAATCGCCCTTTTTTCAACTTGCCACAAAGGTTCTATATCATGAACAGACATAGGCGATAGTTGAACACTCTGCTCGTTTGTATTGTGAACTGACTTAGCGGATATCGAGTGCTTCACAGCGCCTAATCCAAATGAGCTTGGTAGCATGTCTTTTTCAATTACATCGCCATCATTAATAACAACGGTGTTTTCAATTACATTTTGTAGTTCGCGAATATTTCCTGGCCAATCGTAATTACAAAAAAGCGCCTTAACTTCATCAGAAAAACCAGTGAAATGCTTTGCATTACTATCGCTTTTTTGTTTCAAAATATACTCAGCAAGCAGTAATATATCGCCTCCGCGTTCTCTTAAAGGGGGGAGCTTTACGGGGATAACATTTAAACGGTAATATAAATCTTCTCTAAAACGCCCCTCTGCAACCTCTATGATTGGGTTTCTGTTTGTTGCACAGACTAAACGAACATCGCTGTGTAATACTTCACTACTACCCACCTTACTAAAAATGCCTGTCTGTAAAAAGCGTAATAACTTTGCTTGTAAGTTAAGTTCCATTTCACATAATTCATCTAAAAATAAGGTACCGCCGTTGGCCACTTCAACAGCCCCTTTTCGATCGCTTAATGCCCCACTAAACGCACCTTTAACATGACCAAAAAATTCTGATTCAAATAGCTCAGCAGGAATAGCTGCACAGTTTATGGCAATAAATGGTCCTGTATTTCTCGGGCTTGTATCATGAAGGGTTTGTGCGCAAACTTCTTTACCGGTTCCACTTTCACCTGTGATAAATACACACGCTTTGCTTCTAGCTGCACTATCAAGTAATCTAAAAACGGTTTTCATTGCCAGAGATTCACCAACAAAATCTTGATTTTTATCCCTGTTTTTAACCAATGGTTGAACTTTAACTTGCTCTTTTGGCGTCAAGGCACTTTCTACTGAACTAATGAGTCGTTGACTTGTGAAAGGTTTTTCTAAAAAATCAAAACCGCCTAAACGCATTGCTTCCACTGCAATATCAATAGAGCTGTTTGAAGTGATCATGACTACATTAGCAGGATTTTTCTGCTTATTTACAAATTGTAATACCTCAAGCCCACTTATATCTGGCAAGCATACGTCTTGTACTATGACCGCTGGCATTTTTTCTTTAATACCGACTAAAGCAGAGTACCCATCTGTAAAGTGTTTGCATTGGAAACCAGCCTGCTCAAGCTGACTTGCATATAAAGCACCACTGGCAATGCTATCTTCAACAATATAAACAAGACCTTTATCAATTATATCTGACACAGCTTTCTCCTAGATAGCTATACTATTACTCATTATTTGATACGCATCTCGGGTTTTATCCAAGTTGTGTTTAATAACAAGCGCTGCGTGCAAGTTTTCTTGTGTAGTTGACGGTGGCGAATCGTGTAATTGTGTTGCTAACGCGGCTAAAGCAGATGCACCATATAAAGCTGCTGAATTTTTTAAGACATGCATTACTTCTTTAATTTTTATAGTATCTTCACTACTAATTGCCGTATCTAATTGGTTAGCCATAGTAACTAATTCATCAATAAATAATTTAATTAAACGAGCTAACACGGTTGTCCCAACATCCTTTTCGAGTTGAGTTAATACATTTAGCTCGGTAATACTTTTATCGACAAACTGCTCTGATATGGGCATAGATAACCTTTGTGTAAGTTAAAACTTCTTACACTAATCAAATGTAAGAGTTGTAGTTTAAGAGTAATTTGTTTTTTGCATTTTGCAAATCAAAATGAATATAAACATTTACAAAGTCCAAGTATCAATACTTTTAGTTAACGTTTGCGGCTTATCTAGCAGGTACCCCTGAGCTATATCGCAACCAAGTTGTTCTAATATTTGTAATTGCTCATTCTCTTCAATACCCTCTGCTACCGTTTGTAAACCCAATCGTTGAGCCATCGCAATAATTGCGCTACATAACGTAAAGTCTTCATTATTAGTTGCAATACCACTTACAAAACTGCGATCAATTTTTAAACCATCAATATCAAATTGACGAAGTAAACCTAAAGAGGCATACCCAGTGCCAAAATCATCAATCCACACCTTTACGCCTTCTTTATGGAAGTTTTCAAACGCCTTAGCTATTTTATCAGGACTATGAATGAGCGCTGTTTCCGTTAATTCGACTTTAATAGCCTGTGGTGGTATTTGGTGCTTTTCTAGCAAAGACATTACTTTTGAAAACACATCACCATCTAAGATTTGTAACGGTGAAATATTTAATGAAACAGCAATATCTGTCATACCAAACTGCCGCATATGCTTTAAATCAGACAAGCATTGCTCAAAAATCCAGTCACCTAATTCTAAAATCATTCCCGATTGCTCTACATGAGGGATAAACTCATCAGGGCCAACAATGCCAAAGCGCGGTGATTGGCACCTTACTAGCGACTCAAAGCCGACCAGCTTTCCAGATCCCAATGATACAAGCGGTTGATAAACCATTTTAAAATAATTATTTTGCATTGAATCAGACATGATCCTCTCTAACTCATGCCATCTTGCTAGATTGACTGGTTTTTCCGATTCTAGGTATTTAAACGCACTCATGATTTTGCCCCGGTTTCACTCTTAGTGACTTATTATATTAAAGAGCAATTTACAGGCCATTTTAAATACAAAAAACAGAAATAAAAACCAATATATTCAGGTAGTTAAATTAGAAGATTAAATGGATTTACTTCTCCCATTTCATTCGCATTTTGCAATTCAGTTTGCAATGCAGCTAAATTGGCAAGTGAGCGCTTAATCGAGCTTATAAAACACAGATAAGCCAGTTAATAGATACTGACCAAAGCTAATATTAGCAATTGTATATGAGAAAAGAGAAAGTTTTGATAAAACCCTGTTTAGGTTAAGCACCATCTAAATTTAAGAGAATATAAATAATTTTATGGGGAGGGATTAAAAAGTTAAATTGGTGGTAGGAACATAAAAAAACGCAGGCAACTATAAATAGTTACCTGCGCAAAAGTCTCTAGTTTGGAAGAGTGTCGTTATTTTCGTTTTTAGAAGAAGTTACATGTTGTGCATAGTTGGTATTTTGCGAGTCAAACGTATTACTCATCAACTGAGCGTTTTCAACATCAGCTTGTGTAAAAGTAATTGGCTGAATATCTGCCAGCGGTTCAATCGAATCGCTACCTCGTAAAACTGTTATACCTATTACTAAAGTGGCAACAAGCAAAATTGACAAAACCATAATTTCAGGTGTTAGTACCCAATTGTTACCTTTAGGCTGTTGTTTGGCTTTTGTGTTTGTTTGCATATTGCACCCCTTAAAAATTTAACTAAATTCGTCTTGATTTGATATTTAATATATTGCGAAAGTCGTGCCAACCAGATAACAACTTTACAAAAAAGTAAAAACCTTACAAAATCAAGTCGTTAAAATAAATTAAAGGTATGATTGAGTATTTAAATAAAGTTCATAACATTTTATTTTTATTTTGAATTGCAATTTGCGAATCAAATTAAAAAAACACACACTAAAAACACTCATTAATTACTAAAAAATAAATTTAACTTACCCCTAAAATACTAGGTTGATTTCTCCGTTTATCAAGTTTTATGCAACACAAACCCACTTTTTATATTGTCTGTTGATCTTTGCGGATTAAAATTCGTTCAAACTACAGGCGGTTTAATCCCGGCGCGAGGTTTATAACCCAGCGGGCTCTGTAACAGCTCCTGCGTTACCCTACTAACTTAAATCGATGTAAGAATAAGTAAAACCGAGCAAAGCTTCTGCGTCCTGCTCACGCCCCTTAACTACATCCATGTTGGCAACAAAGAGTAAATAGCCTCTAGGAAGATCCCTTTGGGCAGCGCCTGTTTGGCATTAATGCTACGTTATCGCCCATTTATGGAAAATAACCACACTGCATAGGCTCAACTTTGCCTAAATACCAAACACACTGCTACAAACTTAACCCTAAACGTTTAACAAACCCTAGCCTTCATTGCTCAACTCAGCTTTTCCCACACTTGCGCTAAACGAGAGAGCTTTAAATGTTTAGATTCAATAACCTGCTCTGGGGCATATTTATCAAGTAATAAATAAAGTGTATCACTTACAATTGGCTTAGCTAAATAGTCATTCATCCCCGCGTCTATAAATCGCTCTTTATCACCATGAATCGCATTTGCAGTGAGTGCTATTATGGGGGTGGTTATACCTAACTTTCTGATTGCTTTAGTTGCAGAAATCCCATCGAGTATTGGCATTTGGATATCCATAAAAATAATATCAATTTCATCGTTTTGCGCCTTTATTATTGCCTCTTGACCATCACTAACAATATGTACATGGCAACCTTTTTGTTCTAAAAACTGCCGAATTACAATTTGATTATTCGTATTATCTTCAGCAACTAATACCTTGGTTCCGCTTAACTGAGTTAACCCTAAGGGGCTTTCTAAAGTTTCTTTTTGCTCACGATTGGTAAATATAATATCCAAATGAAACAACTGCTCTTCTAATAAACTAATTGCCCGTAGTACATGGGATACTTTATAAGGGCCATTTAACCTAAGCTCTCTGTCGTTAATATTTTGCGGTAATAAGCTTTTACCTAGCAAATCTAGGATGAGTAAACACGGTGAATTAAGGGAGTTGTATGTATTTATACGCTCGCGTGTTTGGGCTAACATTTGAGGATCAGTTAGTACAATTGCATCAGGAAAACTATCGTACTTGGGTATATCTGGGCATACTTCGTAGTGTTCAAAAGTGATAGAAAACCGAGTGAGCGTATGCTCCAAGGCTGTTTTTAGAATTTCGTGACTTCCTACTATCCATACTTTTGGCTTTTTACTTCGTGCTGCAAACCCTTCTCTTAAAATTGAGTCAGTTGTGTCTATTTGCAGCGGGTAATTAACTATAAACTCGCTTCCTTTATTAAACTCAGAACTAACCGAAATATCTCCACCTACCACATCACAAATTTGCCTACATATCGCAAGCCCTAAGCCACTGCCACCATGCTTTCGAGTAATTGAATTATCGGATTGAATAAAAGGCATAAACATACTGTCAATTTTATTTTTTGCAATTCCCATACCCGTGTCTTTTACAGATATATAAAGGTTTAAATTATTACCTTCAATATGAGTGCACTTAACAGTAACCGTTATTACACCATGTTGAGTGAACTTAATCGCATTGGCTAATAAATTTATGACTATTTGTCTTATACGGGCATGATCACCAATTACTTGAGCTGGTACATCAGGATAAAAATCAAAAATAACCTCAAGCCCTTTTTGTAAAGCGCTTTGGGAAATTATATCTATTGCTTCTTCAATACACGTATCAATACTAAATGGCTGATTATTGAGTGTTATGGCGTGTGCTTCAAAACGTGAGTACGTTAATACATCGTCCAATACACTTAATAGCGCGTCAGAACTTGTTTTAATCATTTGTGTATAGCGCATTTGTTCAGAAGTTAAACCGGTATGATGCAAAATATCTGCAGATCCAATCACAGCATTTAATGGCGTGCGAATTTCATGACTAATATTTGCCATGAATCGGCTTTTTGACTCCGCTAGGGTTTCTGCCTGATGTTTAGCTTCAAGTAATATTTGCTCGCTTTCAATACGCTCTTGTATATCCACAAGTGTCGCAGCAATTGATGATAAATCACTTTCGTAGCCACCAACAATTGGAGTAAGTGTAATTTCGACCCAGTTATTTATACCTTGTGCATTAATTAAACGTATATCAAAGCGACGTATATCACGCTTACCTTGTTTATAATCAAGTAAAGTGCTACTAATTTTTTCTACATCTTCTTTTGCTATAAACTTAATTATAGGTAAGCCAAGGCTCTCATCTACCTTGCTGTGTAGAACTCGCTGCCATGCTTGATTTATAAATAATAGATTGCCAAATGTATCAAGGCGTAAAACAATATCAGGGATATTATCAACGACAGAGTGATAATTATATTCTATCTCTGCCATTGCTTGTTCGGCTTTAACTCGCTGCGTAATAATAGTTTCTATAGCGATAAAGTGCTTTACTTGGCCTTCATCATCTCGCACTGGGTTTGCATCAATAGCAACCCAATAAATATTACCGTTTTTATCGTAATTTGTAGTTTCAACTTGAAAAGGAAGTCCATTTTTTACGGCATGAGACATGACCTTACGGCTTTTTTCACATGTTTTTGGCCCTTGCAGTAAATGACCAGGACTGGTGCCTATAACCTCATCACAGGTGTAACCTGTAAGTACTTCAAAACTATTGTTAACCCACTCAATTACGCCAAATTTATCTGTAATTATCACTAAGTTATTTGTATGGCTCGCAACAAGCGATAAGCGTTTTACATATTTTTGCTGTTGTGTAAGCAAAAGTTGTGAGTCTTTATGACGTTGAATGTCATAGAGTGAACCTATAAAACCGCTTTTTTCATCATAAACTAGCCTCAACTCAAACCAGTTTAAGAGTCCGTGACTATTTTTTATTTGTATTTCTACACTAGGAGTCTGCTTTCCTTCAAGCAAACAACAACTGTATGCAACAAAATGCATAATATCATCGCAATTCATTAACTTAGTAATATTAGAACCAATTAATGAATCGCTTGAGTAACCTAGTTTCTTCTCCCATGCTTCGTTAATATAGGTAAGATTTAAATGTTTATCACACTCAAAAATACATTCATCTAAAATAGCTAATAGCTTTGCTTGACGTCGATTACTATTGGAGAGCTTTTCGACCAATGCATATTGGATTTGCACTTGTAGTTCATCGTTGTTATCCATGCTCTCTCCAATGCTTAATAAAAGTTTTACTATCACAAACTCGCGCATAAAGAGGAAAAACCTCTTCACAGTAAAAAGTTTGTTCAAAAGGAGTGCGACTCGATGTACAGTCACTTAAAATAGTGACGTTAAAACCAAGTTCAACAGCCGTTCGCGCAGTTGAGTCAATACAAATAGAAGTCACCGTGCCGGCTAAAATTACATTAGTGACACCATGTTCTTTGAGCTTTTGCGCTAGAGCAGTATGTGTAAAAGCATTTAAACCTCTTTTCCCAGGCACCACTTCTATAACATTGCTAAAAAAATCTAGCTGCTCAATGGTTTGAGCGCCGTACGAACCTGCTTTAAATGCGCCCACATCAGCAATAGCTTTTAATATGCCAATCGGATTTTTAAGCTCACTGTAGTTTTGTGTAAAATGAATGGGTGTATTAACAACTAACGCAAATTGCTCTGCACAGGCGGCCAATAAAGAGAGTGTATTTTCTACCACGCCAGTAATTCTTGACGACTCTTCAACCACGTCATACAAAATACCTTTTGGTGAAAAGTAATCATTTTGAAAACCAATCAAAATAAGCGCTGTTTTAGAAAAGTCATGCATAATTGCCACCTTATTAACCAATTTAAGACGCTAATTGCCAAGGTTTAATAAACTTTTCGAGCACTGCTTTGGTCACTGGTTTTTGTAAATAGTGCGTAATACCTTTTTCAAATAACTCAGCTATCTGCTCATCCCCTGTTAGCCCCGTTAAAATAACTTTGGGTGTATCATTATTAGGGGTATTTTGACGCACCAATTGCTGTGCTACGTCACTGCCAAACATTCCTGGCATGCGCTCATCTAAGAGCAGTAAATCAAATGGTTCATTTTGAGCAAGCGTTAAAGCACTAGCGCCATTTTCTGCACATGTTACTAAGCAGCCCAGCATTTCGAGCATCACTTTTGTTGCAATTTGGCTTGGTAAGCTATCATCCGCCACTAATACAGATAAACGTGTTTGCGTATGAAATGTTGTTAAAATGGTAATGAGGTCAGTATCAAAAAATGGCCAACCTAGTATTTTTCTAGATAGTTTATTCTCTTGGCTCAGCTCACTGATATCGCTAATAGTGCATAACTTTATGTGTCTATTTATGCTGTCACCATTTAGTTTATAAGTTAGCGCGTCACCACTAAGGTGACGTAAATCCTCAATCTGTACCGTTTCCTTAAAAGTGCTATTGAATAATTTAAAATTTAAGCCAAAGCGCTCATGGGTATTATCCGATGTTATTAAACAACTTTTAAATAACGCCTCACAATCAGTTAGAACGTCTATATTTTGGCTAATATCAAGTGCCAAACTAACAGACTCTTTTGTTGCTAAAAGCCCATGAAAATCCAGCGTGCTTACTTGCTCAGAATCATCAATCTGGTAATGAAGGCTAACCCCTTGTATATTTGCTTCTAGGTTAAGTAAAAAGCTCTGCTTTACAGATGCTAGCGCTGGAATCAGAAATTCCTCGCATTGCGCAATCATTTGCTCAAGAGGGATTTGCAAACAAACGTAGTTACATTGCAACTTGTTAATTAAAGTAACTGAAAAATTTCGATTTTGGGTTTTACAATATTTACCGATTACCCCTTGGATAATTTCTAAAACGTGACTATTAATATTCATAAAGTATTCTCGTTAACCCAATGTATAGCTCTTAATCATCAAGTTATGTGCCACAAATTAGTTCTTGTAAACACACTTGCATTCATATACTTAAGTATTAGACAGACAGCGCTTTAGTTTCTCATTCGCATTTTGCAAATCATATTGATATGCAATATATGATTTATAGTTTTTATTAGAATGGTGTAATCGATTTTTTTTGCTTTAAATAATTTTTCAATCATTTAAACTGATTTTAATCAAATTGAGGAGAAAGCTATGTTAACTGTAATTTTTGGCCGTGAAGGTTGCCCATATTGTGTTCGTGCAAAAGATGTTGCGGAGCAACTATCAAATGAACGTGATGACTTTAAATTTCGCTACATCGATATAATTAAAGAAGGCATTAGTAAAGCCGACCTTGAAAAGTCAGCTGGTAAACCTTGCCCTACCGTTCCACAAATTTTTGTGGATCAAAATCACATCGGTGGATTTACAGAATTTGAAGCTTACGCAAAAGAAAACCTAGGCTTGTACAAATAAGCGTTGTATTAAATATGTTAACCAGTTTAATAAACCCCAAATCAAACTGGTTAAATTTCGACCAACATCAAACACATAGAAATTAGTTTCAATTTATACAAGCATTTGCCTCGCGAATCCTATATAATGCGCGCCTCTTTAAATTCGTTGAGGCGTATTAATGTCAGAACCAGTCACGTTTGAATCTCTAAATCTTTCTCCTGCAATTTTGAAGGCAGTTGAAGAGTTGGGTTACAAGACACCATCTGAAATCCAAGCTCAATGTATACCGTTATTGCTAGAAAGAAAGGACGTACTGGGACTAGCTCAAACGGGTACAGGTAAAACCGCAGCATTTGCACTGCCATTACTAAATAATATTGACCCGTCTGTGAAACAGCCACAGATCCTTGTACTCACACCAACACGTGAGCTTGCGATCCAAGTTGCTGAGGCATTCGAACAATATGCTAAACATGTTCGTGGTATTGAAGTATTGGCACTCTATGGTGGCCAAAGCTACAGTATCCAATTAAGCGCACTTCGTCGTGGCGCTCAGGTTATTGTTGCAACTCCAGGTCGTTTAATCGATCACATTAACCGCGGCACTATCAAGTTTGATGCTCTACAAGCACTTGTACTTGATGAAGCCGATGAAATGTTACGTATGGGCTTTATCGATGATGTAGAAAGCATCATGGAAAAAACACCGCGCGAAAAGCAAACATGTCTTTTCTCTGCGACTATGCCTAAGCAAATTCAAAACATCAGCAGCAAGTATATGAATAACCCTGAACAGGTTCATATTTCTGCGCGTAACTCTACAGTATCATCTGTTGAGCAAGTGTTTTGGAATGCAAGCGTACATAAAAATAAAGCAATTGTTCGCTTCTTAGAAGCTGAGCAATATGAAGGTGCTATTGTTTTCGTACGTACGCGTAACGATACAGTACAACTTGCTGAGTTATTAGAGCGCGAAGGTTTCTCTGCGGCTCCACTTAACGGTGACATGAACCAGCAAGCACGTGAACGCACTGTAGATCGCTTAAAAAGTGGCATGCTAAACATTGTTATTGCAACAGATGTAGCGGCACGTGGTCTTGATGTTGACCGTTTAAGCTTAGTTATCAACTACGATATCCCACAAGATTCTGAAGCCTACGTTCACCGTATCGGCCGTACAGGTCGTGCTGGTCGTACTGGTAAAGCAATCTTATTCGTAAAACATAACGAACGTTATTTACTTAAAAATATCATTCGTCATACGAAGTCTGAAATTGCTCAAGTTGAATTACCTACAGCAAAAATTGTTGAAGAAAAACGTATCGAAGCGTTACAAGCAAAATTAACTATTGCGCTTGAAAACAAAGACATCACGTTCTTCAATGAAGTAGCTACTAACATGGCTGAAAAACTTGATCTTCCTCTTGAAAGCTTAGCGGGTGCGTTACTGTGTTTAGCACAGCAACAATCGCCAATTAAAGTTGAAGAAGTTAAGATTCAACCTCGTGAACGTAACGAGCGTAACGACCGCAATTCACGCAACGATCGTGGTGACCGTGGACGTCGTAACGAACGTGGCGGCGAACGTGGTAGTGAACGCGCTGAGCGTAAACCTCGCGAACGTAACAGCCGTGATGCAGGTCCTATGGATACGTACCGTATCGAAGTAGGTCGTGAACATGGTGTTCAGGTTAAAAATATTGTTGGCGCTATCGCTAACGAAGCTGACATCTCAAGCAAGTTTATTGGTGATATTCGTCTACACGACAATCACAGCACGGTTCAATTACCGCAAAACATGCCTAAAGATGTACTTGATCACTTCCAAAAAGTGTTTATTTGTAAACGCCCTATGGGCTTAACAATTACAACTGATCAAGGTCCTGCTGAACCACGTGGCGAACGCTCTGAGCGTCCAGCTGGTGATAAGAAACGCAGCTTTAATAAAGATGACGGCGCACGCGGTGATAAGCGCAGCGGTCCTCGCAAAGAACGTCGCCCTGTAAGCTTCACAGCTAAATAAGCAACGACTCTTTAATAAAAAAACCTTGCCACGAAAGTGACAAGGTTTTTTTGTTTTTAAGCTGCTGCTACAGTGAAAACAAAGTAAACTTTCGCGTCAATTCAATAGCGGCTTGAGATAGTTTTTTTAGCCTGAGTTCGGGTTGCTTAATGCCTATAAATACATTTCTCTGATTTTTAAAATAACAAAAATTCTGTAAACTAGACAAAGGCTATAGTTCACGGACGAATTAAAAATTGAAAAAGATTTACGACAACTTGCTCTTTGTAGCAATAATACTCCCCATTTTATTATGCATCACTATACCTATTTTAATGGACTTTACAGATCCACCATTCATCTCAAATGAACTATACGACGCTGTTTTCTTTATAACCCTCCCTATTATCTGTTGTGCACTATTTATCTATTTAAATATACTTATATTCAATAAATATAAACGCTGCAGTAAATATAGAGAATCACTTAAATACAATTTCTCAGATACTAAAATAAAATTAGCATCCATTTTCATGTACCCATTATCCCCTTTATTAATCTTTGGAATACTCTATGTTTTTATCTCTGATCCTATTAAATTATGGGCTTACTACACACAAGGCGACTATTGGTATAAAGAATACATCCTGACCGATGTACAAGAGTGTGGCACTGAGTATGAAGATAGCTGTACTCGTTTATACTTCAAAGACCCTAAAACGAATAAGATTCATGATTTTAGGTGGTATGACGATAAGTCTACAATAATGAACAACAAAAATGATTATGTGTATATTGTTGGAGAGGCCAGCTTATTTGGCTATATAGTGAGAGATTTAGAAAGATAACTTAGACTTACTTTTACATTACAGGACTTTTATTTAAAACCTCACTCAAGTGAGTGAGGTTCATAAAGGTTTAGGTTAAGGCAATGCTGGATAAATGTAGCTTGCATCTAAACCTAAAGGAATACCAAGTGCCCAATAACCTAATAAAAAGATACTCCAGCCAATCATAAAGGCAATTGAGTACGGCAGCATAATAGCAATTAAAGTGCCTATACCGGTGCCTTTGACATACTTTTGACAGTACACCACCACTAATGGGAAGTATGGCATTAACGGTGTAATAATATTAGAGCTTGAGTCACCTACACGATAAGCGGCTTGAGTTAAGTCTGGCGAAATGCCAAGTTGCATTAACATCGGTACAAAAATGGGGCCAAGTAACGCCCATTTTGCTGAACTTGAACCTACAAACAAGTTAACAAAGCCAGTTAAAAAGATAATGCCTACAACCGTTACTGCACTTGGCAATTCCATCGCCTTTAATAACTGCGCACCTTCAATTGCGAGCAGTGCACCTAAATTTGATTTACTAAATGCAGCAATAAATAGCGAACAGAAAAACGCCATGACGATATAATATGCCATGCCGCTCATCGCTTTACTCATAGCATCAATCATATCTTTTGAAGTATTAAAGGTACCTACCGTAAAACCATATACAGTGCCTGGGATCCAAAAAAGTAAAAATATTAGTGGTACAATTGATTGCATTAAAGGAGAGCTAAAATTAGTAAGGGATCCGTCACTACTGCGCATTGCAGAATCGTCTGGAGCAGAGACAAATGCTAATAACGCAAGTCCAGCAATCATCACGGTACTGGCTATATAAAAGGCACGTTTTTCATCACTACGTGCATCTTCAAATACAGGTAAATCCTCTTTAGCACCATCAACTGCTGTTTTTTGTAAACGTGGTTCAATAATTTTATCGGTAATGTACCAGCCTAATGCCACAATAAATAAGCTAGATGCTGAAGCAAATGCCCAGTTATTTAACGGGTTAATTGTTATTGCAGGATTAATTATTTGCGCCGCACTTTGGGTAAAGCTTTGTAGCAATGGGTCGATACCCGATGGAATAAAGTTAGCCCCAAAACCACCACTGACTCCTGCAAATGCAGCTGCAATACCCGCAAGCGGATGGCGTCCTGCTGCATAAAATATAACACCGGCAAGTGGAATAACTAATACATAACCTGCGTCAGTAGCGGTATGGCTCACAATGGCCACTAAAATGATTGAAGGCGTTAATAGCTTTTTAGGAGTAACTTTAAGCATTAACTTAAGGCCGGTATTAATAAATCCCGAATGCTCTGCAACACCGACACCTAACATAGCTACTAAAACGACACCTAAGGGAGCAAAGCCAGTAAAGGTTTTTACCATAGAGGATAAAAAAGTAGCGAGCGAATCACTTGCCAGCATATTATTAATAATAATCGCTTCACCGGTACGTGGGTCTATTGCATCAAAGCTCACGCCTGAAAACCACCACGACAAAAACCAAATTAATAACATTGCAAATAGAAATATTACGGCTGGATCTGGGAGCTTATTTCCTACTCGCTCAACAAAATTTAAAAAACGCGCTACAACCCCTGAAGGTAAAGCGTCTTGATTATTATCCATTTTTATTGTTCCTAAAATTTATTTTAGTAACAATATCGCATAAAAACAAAACAGTAAATTAACATGGGAATGTGCTTTAAAAGTTTTGGGCACAAAAAAACACGATAGTGATAAACAAATCGTGTTTTTTTGCCACTTAGGGTTAAGCGAGGGCTTTAACTTCATCCCACAAGCGTGCAACTAATGCCTTGTCTTCTTCGTTAAGCTCGCCGTTGCGATATGCTTTAACTAAGCTTTGCTCTACAGTTTCATTTAGCTCATCTATACTGATTGTCAGCTTTTCTACTTCGGCATAACCAACTGCAAGATCAAAATGACCTCGTAAATAGCCGCCAGCAAATAACTCATCGTCAGTTGCTTTTATTACTAAATCATCGAAGTACTGCTGGGCTGCATCGATATAGTTCACTAAACTCATTTATTAATCTCCTGGTTTTGCAAAGCACCTGTATTTTCAAGGTTTTGGTGCCCTACTGCATACATAATATGGTCGTTAAATCCGGTGGTTACTTTAATATAACCGGTTAATTCATCATCTAATTCGCCATCGCCTGTATCACAAATAAGGGGGCGACCATTAAGCGCTAGTAGTTTTGTTTTTGTTGCTACTACAATAATATTTTCTTTGCCAATTGCGCGTATAAGCAAAGGACTCAATTGCTGGTTACCACGGCCAAATATATGCCCTTGCCCGCCAATGAGCGTAATGACTAACTTAGTACTTTGATCATGTGTAAGCTCAAGCAATTGCTTAGCCGTTAAATCTTGGGCAACTAAGGTTTGATCTTTTATTAAATCAACACCAAGTAACGTATTTTCAAGCCCCATTTCTTCCATTATGGCTTCAACCGTTGAGCCGCTACCCATAATATAAAATGTGTCTTCATCCATTTGCGATACAACATGCGCTGCAATGTCGGCAAGTACGAGTTCGTCGGTTTCTTTACCGCCATTTTTAACCGCTTGCATATAGCGTACTTCGCTAGGTGTTTGCATTTCGCCGTAGCGTTTGGCTTTTACTGTGCCTTGCCTGAAAGCATCTTCATCTATATCCATTACATCTGCATCTGCTAAGGTAACTAACTCCCCCTTAACCAGCATTTCGACTACGCGCCCTGCAGCCTTTGGCGTGATAGCGTAAACACCAGAATGAATTTTACAACCTGCGGGAATACCAAGTACGGGAATGGTATCCTCTATTGCATGGCAAATGTTACGTGCTGTACCGTCGCCTCCGGCAAATAAGACTAAATCAACACCAGAGTTTTTAAGTATTTTTGCGGCTTGTTCTGTGTCATCTGGGGTTGTTATTGCAGAAGTGTTATATACAACCTCTACATTAAAGCCCAAAGCTTTTGCTGTTTGCTCACCCATGTCACCGTTAACAGTGTAAATGGTTAAGCGTTCTTTATAAGGTAATAGCACCTCAAGCGCTGCTTTTGTTCGGCTATTTGCTTTTGGCTCTGCGCCTAACTCTATTGCTTTTTCCGCTGTGTGCGCGCCATCACTGCCTTTTAAAGCGACTGTGCCACCTAAACCTGCTACAGGGTTTACAATTAAGCCTAATTTAAACGCCATTACAAAGCTCCTTTGGGTGTTGCCAATTAAATTGCTGCGCTGTTAAGGGCCACGGTGTATTGTAAAAATCACACACTGCTTTTAAAAGTGACTCTGTACGAGAGTTAAAGCCATTTTCGATTAGCGATAATACCTGTGCATGTACTCGCTGCTGAAAATCAAACCGACACGTTTGCTCGCCGTTTAAGTTATCCACCGACACATTAAAATTAAACCCTGCTGCGGTGCTTAATAACCACTCTATAGCTTGGGGCTTTACTTCTACGTTTTCAAACTCAGCTTGTTTTTGTTTGTCGCGCCCGTCTGGGCAGTACCAGTAGCCGTAATCTTCTAATAACCGACGTGCATCACCGGCCACCAGCCAATGTGCTACTTCATGTAATGCACTGGCATAAAAACCATGCGCAAATACAACTTGGTGATATGGCACCTGCTCTGTTGCTGGTAAATACACAGGCTCACAATCGCCTTTTATCAGTCGTGTATTGTGACTTTGATAAAAAGTGCGCTCAAAAATTGAAATTAGATCAGCTATTTGATGCATAAAAATTGATTAATTCGTCTCGGTTACAGCGCCATATTAGCGCACTAAAAACGAGACGAATTGTACGGGCTTTTACAACTAAAGTAAAAATAAGGCGGGATAGTAAAATATAAGCGGATTAATCTTTCACTTTATTGATATTTTTAATAATACCTAAACAGTAAAGCGTATTGGCAAGTTCTTTACGCTGTGTTTTTTCACTTGAGGTTTTATTGGCTAAGCTAGTTAACATACCGTACCGTTTACGTAGAGTTAGTATATATCTGGCATGCTTACGGCATTCAAAACAACGTGTACAGTGTGAATCGACCCAAAAATCAAGTACCTCAAACCAATATTGCTGCTCTTGAGCAAAAAAAATAAATGCCTTAGAGCAACTTTCGCACTTCTCTTCAATATCAACATAAAGTGCCCGAGGGTCAATGGCATAGTTTTGCTTTTTTATATCTGCCAATATTACCGTATCAGGGAAGTATTTAAGCCTCGAGTAACGCCAGTGCGCATTCTCTATAGCTTCTATTGTCACTGAGGTATTGGTAGTTATCGGTTTATTGCCATACCTTGGGTGATTTAGATACATGA
This sequence comes from Pseudoalteromonas sp. SG43-3, assembly GCF_014164385.1. Lineage (NCBI taxonomy): Bacteria > Pseudomonadati > Pseudomonadota > Gammaproteobacteria > Alteromonadales > Pseudoalteromonadaceae > Pseudoalteromonas > Pseudoalteromonas sp. SG43-3. Next base: position 56,950 of record NZ_JACJFC010000008.1, on the reverse strand, counting down.
GCTGCCTAGTTTAAACTTATGATTTTAAGGCATAGAACATGCCATATGAAAAACAATAATTATAAAGGCGTTCCTGCTTCATCACACTCTACAATATCGGTTTCGGTTAATGCCTGAGTGATCCATACTTGTAATACTGGGCAACGCATAACAAAGTCACAATATTGTTGCGCCTCTGGCGATAACGTAATTTGATATGTTTTTAAACGCAATACAATAGGTACGTACATAGCATCAGCAATACTAAAGTCACCAAAAAACCACTCATTTGGAAACACATCTTGTTGCTGTGCAAATATCTCGTCTATACGGGCTATGTCTTTTAATGCTTCGCTCGATAGGTCTACTTTACGGGTAGCTCTTATATTCATTGGCATTTCACTGCGCAGCGCCATAAAGCCTGAATGCATTTCAGCGCTTAGCGCACGCGCTTTAGCTCTTTGGGTAATATATTTTGGCCATGCAGCGCCCGATAAGTAAGCATCGTTAATATATTCACAAATTGCTAGTGAATCCCAAACCTGTAAATCACCATCGATTAACGCTGGAACTTTTTGCACAGCAAAGGTCTTTTTTAGTTCATTGTAAAAATTAGGGGTGTCGAGTACCAGCTGGGTTTCACTAAACTCAACATCAAACCTACTCATTAAATACCATGCGCGTAATGACCAGCTGGAGTAGTTTTTATTACCGATGAATAATTGCATATTGTAAATACCAAAGTGAATAGACGCTCCTACCTTACTAGGTGATTTAACAACCAACAACATTTTGTTTAAAGTCTCTTTGCTAACTGTTACTTAAAGCTATTAATTACTCACTTAACTGCTTGTTTAAATGTTTTTTTAATAGTTGTGTATTACGCGTATTAGCTTTAAAAAACGCATCAAATATATCGCCAAAAAATGGCACTAAGCCGCCCACAAAATCTATGAGCATATTAATGATCATCTTAGTCTTTATACGTTTACTCACACCTAAACACTGCGCTTCTATAAGCACATAGCTTGATAAAATTAGCCCTGCGGCATCACCTATAACGGGAATTAAACCAATCACAGCCTCTAGGCCTATATTAAATTTAGTAAAAGGAATACCAATGCTGCTATCCGTTAACTTACTGAAACGTTCTAAGCGGGCTATTGCAGCCTGGGCTTTTATTTGTGAGTGTTCATTAATATTATCGTTCATGATTACTACCCTCCTTCTTGCAGTATATAGGACCTACTTGAACAACTCCTGAAAGGCTTTAAACTAAATTACAGACATAAAAAAACGCGGTAATCCGCGTTTTTTATAATTATAAATACTTAAACAGAGCCGTTAATTGGGCCGTGCTGATGATTTACATGCGGATTTTGTCCGCGTTGACGCAGTAAATGGTCCATTAATGTAATAGCCATCATTGCCTCAGCAATCGGGATTGCACGAATACCCACACACGGATCGTGACGACCTTTAGTGATCATCTCAACCGCTTCGTTGCTTGTATTAATGCTGTTACCTGGAATAGTAATGCTCGACGTTGGCTTAAGCGCAATAGAAGCAATAATATCTTGCCCTGTCGAAATACCCGCAAGTACGCCACCTGCATGATTTGATGTAAAACCCTCAGGGGTTAGTTCATCACGATGCTCAGAGCCTTTTTGCTCAACTACGTCAAAGCCATCACCAATTTCAACGCCTTTAACAGCGTTAATACTCATTAATGAATGTGCAAGTTCGGCGTCAAGACGGTCAAATACTGGCTCTCCAAGACCAACAGGTACATTGCTTGCCACTACTTTTACTTTAGCGCCAACTGAGTCACCTTGCTTTTTAAGGTCACGCATATATTCGTCAAGCGCTTCAAGCTTACTTGCATCAGGGAAGAAGAATAAGTTATTTTCCACTTCATCCCAGTCAAACGTTTCCGCCTTAATAGGGCCAAGCTGACTTAAACATGCTTTAACTTCAATCCCATGAAATTGCTTTAAGTATTTTTTAGCAATAGCACCTGCCGCTACGCGTATCGCGGTTTCGCGTGCAGATGAACGACCGCCACCGCGATAATCGCGCAAGCCGTACTTATGCCAATACGTGTAATCGCCATGACCTGGGCGAAATACATCTTTAATTTTGCCGTAATCTTGCGAGCGTTGATCGGTATTTTCAATCAATAAACCAATGCTGGTACCTGTGGTTTTACCTTCAAAAACGCCTGCTAATATTTTTATTTGATCGCTTTCACGGCGCTGCGTTGTGTAACGGCTTTGGCCTGGTTTTCGGCGATCTAAATCAATTTGTAAGTCGGCCTCTGTGATTTCAAGACCTGCGGGAGTACCATCAACAACGCCGCCTAATGCAACGCCGTGGCTCTCACCAAAGGTGGACACTTTAAATAACTGCCCAATGCTATTACCTGCCATTAACTTTCCTCATTCCTAATGACTACCAATAGCCAAGCACAGGGCTTGGCTATTCATTTTTTACTTATTTTGCAAAATACTCATCTAGCTGCTTTTTACTAATTACAAATACACCTAAGCCGCCTTGTTCAAATTCAATCCATTCAAACGGCGCGCCCGGATACAGTGCATCCATATGTACCATAGAGTTACCAACTTCTACAAATAACAAACCGTTATCAGTTAGATGTTCACTCGCTTCGCTCAATATAGTACGGGTTACATCTAAACCATCGTGGCCTGATGCAAGCCCAAGCTCTGGCTCATGATGAAATTCGCGTGGTAAGTCAGCCATATCTTCTGCATCAACATACGGTGGGTTTGCTACTATAAGGTCGTATTTTTGACCTGGTACACCGCTAAATACATCAGACTGAATCGGTAACACGCGATCACTCAACATGTAATCGTTAATGTTAATGTCTGTGACTTCAAGCGCTTCATACGATATATCTACCGCATCAACTTGTGCCTGCTCAAAAGCTTGCGCAAGTGCAATTGCGATACAACCCGAACCCGTACATAAATCTAATATACGGTTTACCGATTGTGGCTCTTCAAGCCACGGCGTAAAGCGGTTACTAATAAGCTCGGCAAATGGTGAGCGAGGTATAAGTACACGTTCATCAACATAAAACGGCATACCCGCAAACCATGCAATGTTTGTTAAGTAAGGTACTGGTGTGCAGTCGTTAATACGTTCTGCAATAAGACCCGCAAGTCGGTTTTTTTCTGTGCTTGTTAAACGCGCGTGCATTAATTCTTTTGGCGCATCAACAGGCAAGCTAAGCGCAGGCAGTAATAAGCTTACAGCTTCATCCCATGCGTTATCTGTACCGTGTCCAAAAAATATACTACTACTTGCAAATTGGCTTGTAGTCCAACGTAACCAGTCATGTAAAGTTGACAGTTCTGCAACGGCTTCTTCGAGTGTTGCTTCTTCTATTTGTAAATCGCTCATATATTTTTACCTGTATTAGCTTACTGACTGTTTTGAGTCTTTAAGACGATTGCATTGCCTATCTGCGCTGGGCAAATTACAATTGCCCCTCATTTAAGTATTGTACCGCCTTTTGCGCTGCGTTTTTACGTTTTTTTGTTTAGGTAATAGTTATGAAAAAAGACACTCCATCACATTCGTCCCTAAGCAATGACGACATAAGCTTATTTCGTCAAACGATCACAGGCGCCAAAGTATTTAAACAAGATACTCATCGTTTTGATACAAAGCCTAAGGTGTCACAAGCTAAGCAATTTGCCCAGCAAAAAAAGCAGGCTCAATCTGAATTTTTCTTCTCAGACGTTTATATTCCCGATATAGACACCCACGGCACGGTTAAATATGTAAAACCTGGCCAAGATACTTTCCTAGCTAAACAGCTTCGCCGTGGTGACTTTGCACCCGATTTGACGCTAGATTTACATGGCTTAAATAAAGAACTTGCTAAAGACGAACTCGCTGGACTCATTCACGAATGTAAAAAGCAGCATTATTATTGTGCATGTGTAGTGCACGGTATTGGTGGCGGCGTACTAAAGCACAAAGTGCCTCAGTACTTAGTACAGCACCCTGACGTAATAGCGATGCACCAAGCCCCTCTCGAATATGGTGGAAGAGGCGCTGTACTTATTTTAATTAATTTACCGCAAAGTGATGAATTTAGACGCTAACTTTAGCCATTACTAGGATGTAACTACGTGCATATTTTTTCAATTATTTTTCCGCTCATTTTTATTGTTGCGCTGGGTTATAGCTGCTGCCGATTAAAATTTTTCGACAAGCAGCATATCGCAGGCCTGAGTAAGTTTACTTTTTATATTAGTTTGCCTGCTTTTTTATTATTAAATATGTCGCAAATTAACTTACAGCAAAGTATTAGCCTTTTTGCATTTTTGAGCTTTTACATACCTGTTTTGAGTGTATTTGGGGTGGGTATATTAATTGATCGCTTTTATTTAAGTAAAAAACATTTAAAAAACTACCAACAACACGGTGTATTTGGACTTGCTTCTAGCTATTCAAATATGGTGTTAGTGGGTATTCCTATTGTTATTGCCTCGCTTGGCAAAGAAATGATAGCCATTGCATTTATGATCATTACTTTTCATAGCACATTGTTATTTGCACTTACATTTTTAATAGGCGCTAAAGGTAGCAGCGATAAATTTTCGTGGTCGCACTTTGGAAAAAGTATGGTACTAAATCCTATTGTACTGAGTATTGGGTGCGGGCTTATATTAAACATATTAGGAGTTACACTGTTTACCGACTTAGCAAATAGTTTGGAGCTATTAGCTAAACCAGCAATTGCCTGTGCGCTATTTGTACTTGGTGCTAATTTAGCTTTTTATAAAATAGCTGCAAATTGGCAACCGGCGTTAATAGCATCAATTTTAAAAATATTTTTATTGCCTGCGCTAGTTTTATTGGTAGGCACCTATGTATTTAAGCTAGACACGCAAATACTTAATGTATTGGTACTTTTAAGTGCGTCCCCTGTTGGCGTAAATGCTTATCTTATTGCGACTCAAATAAAGCAGCATGAAGCTACTCTTGCTGGGGCTGTCGTACTTTCTACTATCTTAAGTGTTATTAGCTTTACGTTTTGGCTAGCTTTATTACTTTAGCTTACAAACCGCCGGCTACATCAACAAAGCTACCCGTTGTAAAAGAAGCGTGCTCTGAAGCTAAAAAGTAAATTGCTGCAGCAACTTCCTCGGGTGTACCGCCTCTGCCAAGGGGTAATTTACTTTTAAGACGATCGACTCGATTTTTTTCACCGCCATCGCTATGCATATCAGTGTAAATAAGCCCTGGTCTAACCGAGTTAACTCGAATACCTTTACTTGCCACCTCTTTTGCCAAGCCAATAGTAAATGTGTCCATTGCACCTTTAGATGCTGCATAATCAATGTACTCATTAGGAGAGCCCGTTTTAGCGGCCCCCGATGAAACATTAACAATACTACCGCCATTTCCCATTCGCTTTATTGCCTCTCGGCTACATAAAAAAGCACTGGTAATATTTGTAGTCAAAACTTCGTTTATGCGCTTAGCACTCATTTCTAACAAGGGCATTTGTGGTTTTAAAATACCGGCGTTATTTATTAGTACATCAAGTTGGCTAAATTCTTTATCAATAAAATCAAACAACGCCAAAACATCTGCCTCTTTCGATACATCTGCTTTTATAACTTGAGCTCTAACGCCAAAGCTTCTTACTTGATCGGCTACTAGCTTCGCACTAGCTAAATCAGCTTTATAATTAATGCAAACATCATAACCATGCTTTGCAAAATATAGTGCGGTAGCTGCGCCAATACCTCGGCTAGAGCCTGTGATAAGTACAACGGGGGAGCGATTCATTAAAGCTATTATTCTTTTAAAGCTGCAACTACTGAAATTTCAACAAGTAGTGCTTCACGTGCCATTTTAGCTTCCACACAGGCACGTGCTGGTGCATAACCCTCGGGTACCCATGCATCCCATACTGCATTCATATCAGCAAAGTATTCCATGCTCTTTACATAAATAGTCGCGCTAAGCATATGTTCTTTTGAACTCCCTGTTTCATCAAGCAGCGCCTCTACTTTATCAAGCATAGTTTGAGTTTGCTCTTTAATACCTTTTTGCGCGTCGGCGCATACCTGCCCACATAAATACACAGTGCCATTATGTTTTACTATGCGGCTCATGCGCGCACCTGTTTGTAAGCGTTCTATCGTCATAATACTTTTCTCAATTATTTAAAGGTTTTCTGGGGCATTTATACTTATATAACTACTACGCTGGGTTTGCTCATCATAACTAATAACAGCAACAGCACCTGTATTAAAAATTGGCATATTACCAGGGCTTAATTGATCCACTAAATAACTTACAATAGGCATGTGTGCCACTATAAGCCATGTATTGCATTGGGGATGAGTAGCAATAAGCGTTTCAAGATAGTCAGCAGCAATTTGAGGTTTGCCTTCGGGGATAATATCGGACGTGGTTTCGCTAAATTTAAATACGTTATTTTTAGCTACACCTGCAGCTGTTTGCTGTGCACGAATGTAAGGACTAACTAACAGTGCATCAGGGCAATGTGCTTTACTGAGCCAAAGGCCCATTTTTTCAGCTTCATCGTGCCCTGCTTGGGTTAAATTTCTACCTGCATCATCAGCCTGCATGGGTGTTGCTTCGCCGTGGCGCATTATTAGGATTGTTTTCATAAAAAATCAACCGATTAAAGAATATAAAACAGTAGCCAGTTTGCCCATTTGTCAGCTATATTAACAACATAAATCTATTTATTTCTAAATAATTCTTTCATGAGATTCAGGTAAATCTTTAAGCTGTATTTCGCTTTCCTGAAGCCATCATCTGTTGTTAACAAGTAAACGTTTAGTTTCAGGAGCATCATTTGAATATCAGCCGCAATGATAACAGAGCATACCGCGCCTTTACACTGGACAATGGTCTAAAAGTACTATTAGTGCAAGATAAAGATTCTACAAAAGCGGCAGCATCAATGGCAGTTAACGCCGGGCATTTTGACGATCCTCTTGATAGGCAAGGCCTAGCACACTTTTTAGAGCACATGCTTTTTTTAGGCACAGACCAATACCCAGATTCAGGCAGTTTTAATAATTTTGTTTCGCAAGCTGGCGGGAACACTAATGCGTGGACTGGCACTGAGCATACCTGTTACTTTTTTGATATTAATAACCAAGAATTTGAACAGGCGCTTACCCAATTTAGCCGTTTTTTTATTGCGCCACTTTTAAATTCAGCCGAAACAGAAAAAGAACGCAACGCAATTGAAGCCGAGTTTAAACTAAAAATAAAAGACGATGGTCGCCGTATTTATCAAGCCCACAAAGAAACGGTAAATCCAGCTCATCCATTTGCTAAATTTTCTGTAGGAAACCTACAAACCTTAGCTGACAGAGAGCGCTGTATTAGTGATGAGCTTCGCGACTTTTTTAATAGTCAGTACCAAGCTCAGTGGATGACTTTAGTTATTTGCGCAAACGAAACATTAAACACACTACAAAGCTGGGCACAAACTTACTTTGGCGCAATTAAGGGTAATAAAAACCTCAAAAAGCCAGAGATCAGTGAGCCACTCTATCGCAAACAAGACATAGGAAAAATACTTCATATTGAGCCGCATAAGCATATGCAAAAACTTATCATAAGTTTTGCTATGCCTAATATTGACGACTTTTATCGCCACAAAACAGTGAGTTTTATTGCCCATTTACTTGGCTATGAAGGCGCGGGTTCTCTTTATTCTATTTTAAAAGAGCAAGGCTGGATAAACGCGCTTTCTGCTGGCGGTGGTATTAATGGCAGCAACTTTAAAGACTTTAATATTAGTTTAGCGCTTACCGATGAAGGTATTGAATACTTCGAAGACATTATTGAAATGGTGTTTGAATACATTTGCTTAATTAACGATAACACCGAAAAATTGCCGCGCTTATACCAAGATAAAAAAAATCTATTACAAATAGCATTCGATAACCAAGAAAAGTCACGCTTGATTGATTGGGTCAGTAATTTAAGCATTAATATGCAGCATTACGACGAAGCAAATTACGTGCAAGGCGACTATTTAATGGAAGGCTTTAAAAAAGCGACCCACGAAATGGCCATGCAGTGGTTAACGCCACATAATATGCGCATCGTACTTATACATCCAGATGTAGAGCCTGAACATAAAACCGCATGGTACAACACACCATATAAAGTAGAACATATTTCACCTAATTGGCTTGATGCACTTAGCGAGATAAATAAACCGCTGAGCGAAATGCTGCTGCCTACCGCTAATCCTTATTTGACAAAAGAAGTGGTGTTATTTGATGTCATAAAACCACAAACAAAACCCGAGTTATTAGTAAAAGAACCCGGTTTTGACTTTTGGTTTAAACAAGACAACACATTTCGTGTTGCTAAAGGTCATTTTTATTTGGCCATGGATTCTGATTTTGCCGTAAAAGATGTAAAGCATATGGCACTCACCCGCTTATTTACAGATTTATTTATGGATAGCGTAGGCGAGCAATTTTATCCTGCAGAACTTGCAGGACTTAGCTACCACTTAACCTCGCATCAAGGTGGATTAACTCTACATACCGCTGGGCTTTCATCCAGTCAGTTAGAGCTTGTTGATCAATTAATAGATGCTTTATTTAATGTAGAAATTTGTGCAAAACGCTTTGCTGAATATAAAAAACAACTTGTAAGGCATTGGCGCAATAGCAACCAAAACAAACCAGTCAGTGAGTTATTTAGTATTTTAGGCGCAAAAATAATGCCTTGGAACCCTCAACCTGGGGAGCTTGCATCGGCATTAAAAAACACCTGTTTTCAGCAATTTAATGAGTTCAGAACAGACTTTTTTAAAGCACTACATGTTGAATCATTTTTACATGGTAACTGGCAGCAAAGTGATGCATTAGCCTTTCAAAAAAAGGTCGCCGAACACCTAAAAAACGCAGCCATAATTGAAGATTTAAGACGCCCCCTTTTTGAAATTAAAAAAGTAACTCGCTACGAGTTAGAACTTCCTTGTAGCGACCATGCCATGGTAGTTTACTATCAGGCACAAACGGATTGCGTGGCCGAAAAAGTAAAAATGATGGCGTTAAATCATTTAATTAATCAAGATTACTTTAACGAATTACGAACAACACAACAGCTAGGTTATTTAGTGGGCGCAGGTTATGCACCTTTTAATACTCGTGCTGGAATAGCATTTTATGTGCAGTCACCTAAGTTTGATGCAAAAACATTATTGCATCGTCATAACAGCTTTATTAAAAAATACCTTGATAACATTGATGCACTTGATGAAAACGATTGGCAACAGCAAAAACATGGCCTTAGTACTCATATTGCAGAAAAAGATAAAAACTTGCGCCTGCGCTCACAACGGTTATGGCTTGCTATTGGTAACAGAGATCACGAATTTCATATGCAGCAGCGACTTTTAGATGCCCTAAACGCACTAACACTAAGAGAAGTAAAAGTTTATGCACTAAGCCTATTTGATGATAATAGACCAAGATATGAGCTTTTAAGCTCGGCGAAAGTCAGTAAATCTCAAAATATGCCCGTTTACTCTCAATCTCTTTGACTCTAGGTTTAGCTTGTTTTAAATTATCATTTGTAAATTAGAAGTAATCAAAAAATGATAAAAACAATAATAAAACTAAGCATGCTTGTAGTACTTGCTTACTCATTTGAGCTTTTTGCCTTTGAGTCATCACTTAATTACAACTCAGACAATATACTTATACTAGCAAGCGCCATTATATCGCTTGCTTTGCCCTACCTGTTATTTGTAATCCATAAACTTAGACGTTCACGCCGCCAACTTCGACTTTCGGAAAAACGCCTTAAAAGTACCGTAGAAGGTAGCGGCGATACACTTTGGGACTGGAACATAAAAACAGGCGAAGTTATTCGTATTAACGATAAGTATTTAATGGACTCAACTACGTTAATGGGGTTTCCACCAAATAAAGGCCTTATCCATCCTCACGATATTAATAACGTTGAGCACTTGCTAAAAGTGCACTTTGCAGAGCAGTCTGCTTTTTTTGAAGCCACCTACCGAATCAAAGATACTTTTGGTCGTTGGCACTGGGTGCTCGATCGCGGAAAAATAATTGAAAAAGACGCCAACTTATCCCCCCTTAGAATGACAGGTACCGTTCGCGATATATCACAGTTAAAATCAACTGAAGAGCGCTTAAACCTTTTTGCAAAATGTGTTGAGTCGCTTACTGACGCCTTAGCAATTTACGATAAAAACTTTAAACTGGTTGATATAAACCCTAGCTTTTTAACCTTGTTTGGTGGCGTACGCGAACAATACTTAGGAAAAGATTTTAGCCTATCTGGGTATGAGCCAAGCTACACAAACAGAATTATTGAAATAGTAAAAGAGCGCGAACATATTCAACAAGAAGTGAAGCTTCGTAATAGTGAGCGTATTTTATTACCGATAGAAATATCCATAGATGAAATTAAAAACGATCAAAATCAAATAACTAATTATGTCGTTGTATATTCAGATTTAACAGAGCGTAAAAAAGCAGAATCGCAATTACATAACTTATCGAATCGAGATCGCACAACCAGTCTGCCTAACCGAAATTTATTTTTTACTGATTTGCATAAACTAGTAAAACTCAATTCGCATCACGCCTTGCTTGTATTCGATTTAGATAACTTTAAAAAAATAAATGACTCGTTAGGACATCAGCTAGGTGACAGCTTATTAGCTAAACTAGCAATGCGCTTAAATAAACTAACCCGCGAAAATGATGTGTTTTATCGTTTAGGCGGCGATGAGTTTGCTCTGGTAATGTCTGACACTAACGACATACATGTAATTACACGCATGGCTAAACAGTTTTTAGCAGCCATTGCTACACCATTTAAAATGGCAGGCCACGAACTGGCAATCACCTCAAGTGTAGGTATTGTATTATTCCCTGAAGACGGTAATACGCCTGAACTGCTTTTAAAAAATGCAGATACCGCCATGTATCATGCTAAAAAGAAAGGTAACAGCTACTTATTTTTTAACGACACGATGAACCGTCAAGCCGTTAAACGACTGCAAATTGAAAACCTCATGCGCTTTGGTTTAAAAGAAGACCATTTTGAAGTGTACTACCAACCAAAAATGAATATTCGCACAGGCAAGCTAACCGGAATGGAAGCATTAGTGCGCTTTATTACACCCAAAAAAGGCATTATTAGTCCGGGAGTTTTTATACCTATAGCCGAGGAAACGGGCCAAATAATTGAAATTGGTGAGGTGGTATTAAACAAAGCCTGCAGAGACGTAAAAGAATGGCTAGATAGCGGTTTATTTAGCGGCCGAGTAGCTGTCAACTTATCAGCAAAGCAATTTAGTCTCCCCGATTTAACCTCTCGTATTGACGTTATTTTGCAAAAAAATGAATTACCTTCTTACTTTTTAGAGCTTGAAATAACAGAAGGTACTGTAATGGATGACCCTAAAGAAGCCATTGCAATTATGCGTTCGTTAAGTGCCCGAGGTATTCATTTAGCAATGGATGATTTTGGTACTGGTTATTCATCATTAGCGTATTTAAAGCAATTTCCGCTTAATACACTTAAAGTAGATAAAGCATTTATAGATGACATGACCAACGAACGTGGCCGTAATATGGTCGACTCAATAGTCACTATTGCGCATAACCTTGATTTACATGTAGTAGCTGAAGGTGTAGAACAAGCCCATCAAATTGATATACTCAAAAAGCTTAATTGCGAAACAGTACAAGGTTATTATTATTCCAAGCCACTATCAAAAAGTGAATTTACTGAATTTTTAAAGCAGCAACAAACTAAAGCAGCCCCAAGCTTAATTAGAAAAAATAAAAATGTGGCGTCGATAAATTAAGGGCGCCATATACACGCATTTATTCCTACATTTCTAACTAAAGCACGACGATAATGTAGATTAAACAAGCACCAGGCTACTGGTCCAAATAAACCGCCTAAAATCAGCCATCGTTTAATTGGCATGCCTTTTTTAATGGTTTCTAAATACATTAAAGCTATAAATGCACTGCTTAGTAAAACTATAAACAAAGCTCCCCCTTAAAGTTGCTCAAAAATACGGCGCTTATTCTAACGCTAACGTGATTAAATTTAAAGCAACAAATCCCCGCGCGCAAAAAAGCCGAAGCTGTTAAACACAGATTCGGCTTTTAAAATTATAATTTACGCGTTACTTTTCAGCACGACCCATAAATTTGTGTTCAACAGTATTAATACGGATACGGTCACCTGTTGAAATATGCTCTGGCACAGAAATATTTAAGCCAGTAGACATACGTGCAGGTTTTGAACGAGCACTTGCAGATGCACCTTTAATAGATGGGTCTGTTTCTTCAACAACAAGTTCAACACTTGATGGTAAATCAAGTCCTACTGGCGCGCCATCAATAACAATGACGTGTACGCCTTGCGTTTCTTCATTAACAAATAAAATTTCTTCGCTAATAGCATCTTTGTTTAAGTTGTAAGGCGTGTAATCTTCATTATCCATGAACACATACTCGTCGCCATCAATGTACGATAGCATTACTTCACGGCGTGTTAAATCAGCCAGCGTTAGCATGTCACTGTCTTTAAATGTTTCGTCAACTTTACCACCGGTTACCACATCGTATAAACGCATACGGTATAAACTACCACCAGCACGACCTTGCGGCACAGAGCGCACAATATCTTTTACAACTAAAACGCGGCCATTGAAGTCAATAGCAGTACCTTTTTTAACATCACTCGCCTTTGGCATGTGTGAATTCCTATTATTTTTTTGATTGGCAGAAACATACCACGAACTGGATTTTGTTCAACTAAAATTACGTTGGTTTTACGCTACATGTTGTATTAGCTTGTAAAATTTTAATTTATACTAAAATACATATAATCAAATGTGAAAAAAACTGCTATGGTAGCTTTACCGAGTATGACTTCAAGGAATGGATCATGGACCAGAAAAAAGTACATGAGTATTTAGTTAAAAAACCACTTGTTCAGGTTACAAAACCATTTGCGCAAGAGGTTGATGTATATAAAGTGAATCATAAAATGTTTGCGACTCTTGCTATTGGCAATGACGGTCAAACTAATGATGATGGTGAGGTTATTTGGTGGCTTAACTTAAAATGCGATCCTGATGAAGCAATATCATTGCGTGATACTTTCCCGGCAGTGATCCCTGGTTACCATATGAATAAACGCTTATGGAACACAGTAATTTTAGACGGCACAATTGCACAAGGTGAAATTGAGAGAATGATTGATAACTCATTTAATTTAGTCGTAGAAAACATGCCAGAAAAAGACCGCAAAGCTATCGCACTTCACTTGTAGCACTTTTTGGGCTAGGAAACTAGCCCATTAAAACCTTAAACCTTAAACCTTAAGCGTATAAATTAAATCGTCATATAACTTTTCGCCTATTGTATGCACTTTAAAAAGTGTATCGGTATGGGTTAAGCCGCACTTACTAAGCACCTTTTCAGAACCAATATTGCCACGCGTTACGACAGCTTTAAACTGCCTAATACCACATTCTTTCCAAGCCCAATCAATCACAGCTCTTAAAGACTCTGTCGCGTAGCCTTTATTAAAATACTCTGGCAATAATAAATAACCAAGCTCTGCGGTTTCTCCGTCATAGGCAAAGCCTGTAACACCCACTGGTTGTTTTGTTTTATTATTAATAATGAGTAAGCACAGTGGGTGGCGTGATTTAGTATTCCACTTAGGTAAGCGTATCTCAAAGCGGTTTCTTATCAGTGACTCCATTGGCATATCAAAACAATACTTAAGGACTTGAGGATCGCGATGAAGCGCTAGAAAAAGAGGCCAATCAGATTCTTCCATTTGGTACATGCTCAATCTTTGTGTAAATAATGTCATTAAGCTCCTCATTTAAATATTAAAAATCATAAAAAAACCGCATCTAAATGCGGTTTTTATAAACAGTAGAAACTTTATTCTTTTGTTTCAATCTCTTTAGTAACTTCAGGCTCAGTGACACTTTGCTCTTGTGGCTCAGTGCTTTGTACTTCAGGAGCTACAACCTCAACAGTTGCTGCATTATAAAAAGTAGTACCAGAGCTTGCCATTGTTACCAGTGACTCACATGGAGCAAAGTTAGCATCGCTGTTAGCTAATGTAGACATATCAGAGCTTATTTTACTTGCGCCTAATTTATCCATATAGCTAAACGGGCCACCTAAAAATGGTGGGAAACCAATACCAAATATTGCACCAATGTCGCCATCACGAGGGCTTGCAATAATTCCATCATCTAAACAGCGTACTGCTTCGTTAAGCATTTTCGATACACATCGCTTAGCAATTTCGCTTTTGTTTAAACGTGGAGCTGGGGTAACACCCAATAGCTCGTAAACTGACTCATCAACCTTTTTGCCTTTTTTATCGTATTCATAAAAACCACGACCGGACTTACGGCCAAGGCGTTTTGAATCAATCATACGCATAAATGCATCAGGGCCTTTAAAACGCTCACCTAATTCTTTTTCAAGAATTGGAGCAATTTTAGAGCCAATATCAATCCCTACTTCATCAAGTAGAGCCAGCGGTCCTACCGGAAAGCCAAACTCAACTAGGGCTGCATCAATCTTTTCAATTGGCTCACCCGCAAGCATTAAATTAGCAGCTTCGTTTAAGTAAGGCGCTAAAATACGATTTACGTAAAAACCGGCCATGTCTTTTACAACAATTGGCGTTTTACCTTGCTTACGTGCAAAGTTAACAACGCGAGCAATAGTCTCTTTAGATGTACCTTCGTGTGGAATAATTTCCACTAATGGCATTTTTTCTACTGGTGAAAAGTAATGTAAGCCAATTACATTTTCAGGACGTGCTGCCTGCGCTGCAATTTGCGAAATTGGTAATGATGACGTGTTACTAGCAAAAATTGTATTTTCTTGGCATTGCTGCTCTACGTCGGCAACCATACCTTGCTTAAGTGCAAGATCTTCAAACACAGCTTCTATTACTAAATCAATGTGTTTAAAGCCACTGTAGTCAGTTGTGCCTGTAATACGGTTCATTGTTAACTGCATATCAGCTTTAGACATAATACGACGTTTAAGGCGTTTATCTAAAATTTTGTAAGTGTAGCTCATTGCATTACTAATGCCCTGCTCTGCTACATCTTTAATACGTACCGGCACTTTAGCTTTAACAGCACTTACGTGCGCAATGCCAGCGCCCATTAGTCCACCACCTAAAACAGCGGTTTTGCTAATTGCTGGTGCGTCATCATTGCGCCACTCTTTTTTCATTTCAGTGGTTGCAAAGAAAATACCGCGAAGCGCTTTAGATTCGTCACTCATTACAAGTGTTGCAAAGCTTTCAGCTTCTGTTTTATACGCTTTTAGCTCATCAAGCTCTACACTAGCTCGCACTGCTTTAATAATAGCTAGTGGTGCTGGGTAGTGCCCGCCCGTTTTTTTAAGTACGTTTTCTTTAGCTTTTTTAAAGATAAAGTTACGACCAAACGGGTTTGACTCTAGTAATTTACTAATATTGTCGAGCTTTGGCTCTTTTGCTTGTGGCTTTTTCTTAGTCGCAAATTCTTTTGCAACTTTTAGCAGCACACTGTGTGGTACACAGTCATCAAGCACGCCTGCTTTTTTAGCTTGCTTAGGGCGAATTTGTTTACCTGTTAGCATCCACTCAAGTGCTTTTTGAATACCAACAATTTTAGTTAAGCGCTGCGTACCGCCGCCACCTGGTAGTAAACCAAGTTGCACTTCTGGTAAGCCAATTTTTGTTAAATCGCTGTCGGTACCAACACGGTAGTCACACGCTAAAGCAAACTCTAAACCACCACCTAATGCAGCGCCATGAATCGCACTTACTGTTGTGTATGGCAGTTTTGTCATATCAAAAAATGCTTGATGGCATAGTTCGCTAATAGCTAAAGCATCATCACGCTTTTGAACGCTATCAAGCATTTTTACATCGGCGCCCGCGATAAAGTTATCGGTTTTTCCGCTTATAAATACCATGCCTTTTACATTTTGCGACTTAGCGTCTTCTAATAATGCTTTTAAGTCATCGGCAAAACTACTGCGCAGGGTATTCATTTTCTCCCCTGGCACATCAATCGTTACTACGGCAATTTTGTTTTCATCTACCGCTAAATTAAATACTGAATCAGTCATTACGCGCTCTCCAATACAAAGGCTGCACCTAAACCACCAGCAGCACACGCTGTTGTTAATGCCAAACCGCCACCACGACGTTTAAGCTCGTGTAAGCTTTGCGTAATTAAGCGTGCACCTGTTGCTGCAAATGGGTGACCATATGCTAAAGAGCCGCCGTTAACGTTAAACTTATCCATGTTAATTTCGCCAATTGCTTTGCTGCGACCTAAATGCTCTTGTGCAAATTTGTCTGAGGCAAACATTTTCATATTGGCAAGTGTTTGCGATGCAAACGCTTCGTGCATTTCAATTAAATCTAAATCAGCAAGCGTAATACCCGCTCTATCTAGTGCAATAGGCGTTGAATGAGCTGGGCCCATTAACATGTCTTTTTCTACGCCAATTGCCGAAAATGCAAAGCTACGTACGTAACCTAGTATTTCATAGCCAAGTGCTTTTGCTTTGCTTTCGCTCATCATAAGTACGGCCGCTGCACCATCAGTTAATGGTGTTGCATTTGCAGCGGTAACAGTACCGTGCTGACGGTCAAAAACAGGTTTAAGCTTGGCGTAGCCTTCAACCGTTGAGTTTTTACGAATGTTGTTGTCTTCTGAAATAAAGCTTTTATATGGCGGTAAATGCGCCGTCATTACTTCATCTTTTAACTTACCATCAGCCCATGCTTGCGTTGCAAGTGAGTGAGAACGATGCGCTAACGCATCTTGATCTTCACGGCTAATGTTGTGTGTTTTAGCCATTTGCTCAGCAGTTTGCCCCATTGAAAGGCCTGTTGAGTACTCTGCAACTGCAGGAGGCACTGGTAATAAGTCTTTTAAACGCAGTTTTGAAAATATTTTTAAACGTTGACCAAGCGTACGCGCTTTATTTAAATCAACTAAGCTGCCTGCTAGATTTTTACTTACACCAATTGGCAATACTGATGACGAATCTGCGCCACCTGCAATACCTACACTTACAGATCCCGCCATAATAGACTCAGCTACATTAGCAATAGCCTGAAAGCTGGTAGCACATGCGCGCGATACAGAATATGCATCAACCGATACAGGCATACCTGTGCCCAATACAATTTCACGTGCAATATTTGGCGCTTCTGGCATTTGTACTACTTGACCAAATACAAGTTGATCAATTTCTGACTTATTGAAATTTAATCGTTCAAGCATTTCGTTAACCACCAATTTCCCCATATCAAGTGCAGGTACATGGTGAAACGCTGTTGCTTGTTTTGCAAAAGGTGTACGTAAGCCGCTAACGATGGCAATACGGTCGCCCTTTGGTGTTTTTAGTATGTTTTGCTCAGACATTTATGCTCTCCCGCTGACAGGTCTGACCTGTTTGTTTTCCTCGATTCTAAACAACCCGTGCCCTAAAGCCAATAGATAAACACAAATTTATATAAACAGTGTTTAATTACGACTATCACAATAGGCTTTTTTAGACGCATTTACAAAGTTTTGTGGTACGCTAAAATTCGTTAAAAAATAACGAACTATTTTAAAAAATACAGTCTAACTCTTGAGTTACCCAATTATAAACCTTATAAATAGGTCAGTATTTATCACCTAACACTATTAGGTACAAACCCAGCTGACGAGGACAGTCCACTTATTATGGCAGCTAACGCATTTTCACAATTAAAAACGTACTTAGATACACAAATCATTGGCCAGCCAGAGCTTACTCAAGCGCTACTTATTGCTATTTTAGCTGATGGTCACTTATTAGTAGAAGGCCCTCCTGGGCTTGCAAAAACACGTGCAGTTAATGCACTTGCTAAAGGCATTGAAGGCTCATTTCAGCGCGTACAGTTTACGCCAGATTTATTACCAGCTGATGTAACAGGTACCGATATTTACCGCCAACAAACTAGCGAGTTTGTATTTGAAAAAGGCCCTCTTTTTCACAACCTAATTTTAGCTGACGAAATTAATCGTGCACCTGCCAAAGTACAATCAGCACTATTAGAAGCCATGGCAGAGCGACAAGTTACCGTGGGTAAAAATACCTATCCGCTTAGCGAACTGTTTTTAGTTATGGCAACGCAAAACCCGCTAGAGCAAGAAGGGACTTACCCGTTACCAGAAGCCCAGCTGGATCGCTTTTTACTGCACCTAAGTATTGACTACCCTGGCGCAGAGCATGAGCTTGATATACTGCGTTTAACACGCGGCGAAGCGCTTAACGAGCAACAACCAGTAATGCAAAAAATTAGTCAAAGCGATTTATTTGCAGCTCGTAAAGAAATATTAGGCCTTTATTTAGCAGAGCCACTTGAGCAATATTTAGTACAACTTATTATTGCCACTCGTGAAGGCGCTAAATTAGACGCGCAACTAGGTAGCTGGATTGAGTTTGGTGCAAGTCCGCGTGCAACAATAGCACTTGATAAATGTGCTCGTGCTCATGCATGGCTTCAAGGCCGTGACTTTGTAGCACCTGATGATATTCAAGCTGTTGTGCATAACGTACTGCGTCATCGCATTATTTTAAGTTACGAAGCCCAAGCCGATGGCATTACTAAAGATCAAGTAATAAGCCGTATAGTTGAACTTGTAGCCGTACCATAAGTTATGCAAAAACAATTAGAAATCCAAGCATGGCTCAAACAGAGCCATAGCCACGGTGTTAATTTAGCACTCAAAGAGCTGATGTATTACAAAGCCAAAGCGCAATTGCTTGAACTTGCCCCTAAGGTAAAAATAAAAAACACCTTAACAGGGCAATACCTTGCACCGCACAAAGGCCGAGGAATGGAATTTGCCGAAGTGCGACATTATCAGCAAGGTGACGATATTCGCTCTATTGATTGGCGAGTTACTGCGCGTACCGGCGAGACTCACACAAAGCTCTTTCAAGAAGAAAAAGAGCGCCCTGTGTTTGTGTTCACTGATTTTTCTAACTCAATGCTGTTTGGCTCAAAGTTACTGTTAAAGTCGGTGCAAGCTGCGCATATAAGCGCTCTTGTTGCATGGTCGGCGTGTCAGCGCGGCGATAGAATTGGCGGTATTGTGTTTAATCAGCACTCGCATTTAGAGCTAAAACCCAGCGCCCGTGAAAAAGCCGTGCTTAAGCTTTGTCATAATTTATGCGACAACCACCAGCAAGCGCTTAACAATATTGATAAAACAGCCACTAACAACTTTAGCGATAACCTAAAGCGCCTTAACCATTTAGCAAAACCAGGCAGTTTAGTGTATTTAGTGTCTGATTTTAATGCTCTGGATGATGCCAGCTTTAAGCAACTTGAAATATTAAGCCGCCACTGCGAGCTGATTGGTTGCCACATAAGCGATCCATTTGAGCATCAGTTACCTGCGTTTAAGCAAGCCGTTACCGTTAATGCAAATGGTCAAGACTTTGCCCTACCATTAATGGATAACAGCTTTAGAGAACGCTTTGCTAAAAATGCTGAGCAAGCATTTAGCGCGCGCTTTAATCGCCTAACTAAATCGGGTCTTAATTTAATATCATTCAATGCAGCAACACCGCTTGAGCTGCAATTAGTGAGAAAATAACCATGCAAACCAATCCACTCGATGGCCTGCACGATATAATAGCGCCAAGCCAAGTTAATTGGTGGCCACTCGCCCCTGCTTGGTGGGTTATTATTGCACTGCTGTTTTTAGCACTGTGCGCAGCTATTTATATATTTTATAAAAAACATAAATTTAAAAAGCCTAAACGCTACGCAATACAATTGAGCCAAAGTGAGCAAAACCCTCAGCAACTGCATATTATTTTAAAACGTTTAGTGATTGAATATTACGACAAGCGACTTGCTGCGCAATCTACCTCTAAATGGTGCACAACACTTAATACACTCACCGGTTTAAGCTTTACAGAACAAGAAATACTAAGCTTGTATAACCCCAGCCAAAAAGATACAACACTGTGCGAAAAATTTCGCCAAGGTATTAAGCAATTTAAAATAAAGGAGTCAGTAAATGTTTGAATTTAGCTGGCCATGGTTATTTTTATTACTACCCTTGCCTTTATTACTTTTACTATTAAAACCCGCAGCAAGTAATGCCAGTACGCGTTTACGTATACCCAGTTTTGCAAAGCACAATTTAACCAGCCAAAGCATCGAGCCACACGCACGACGTTTAAATCCCCTCGAGTGGATAATTTGGTTATTACTTGTTACTGCCGCTGCCAATCCAACATGGTTAGATGAGCCAATTTCATTACCAAATGAAGGACGCGATATAATGTTAGCGGTCGATTTATCAGGCTCGATGACCGAACAAGACATGGCTTATAATGGCCAATATGTTGACCGCCTCACCATGGTAAAAGCCGTACTCAGTGATTTTATAGAGCAACGTCAAGGCGACAGGCTTGGGCTGATATTATTTGGCGACACCGCGTTTTTACAAACCCCGCTCACCCGCGACGTTAAAACAGTAAGTAAAATGCTCAGCGAAGCGCAAATTGGTTTAGTGGGGCGCGCAACAGCCATTGGTGATGCATTGGGTCTTTCGGTAAAACGCTTTGCCAATAAAGATGAAAGTAACCGAATTGTGGTGCTGTTAACCGACGGACAAAATACCGCTGGTAATTTAA
The DNA here is from genome assembly GCF_014164385.1 of Pseudoalteromonas sp. SG43-3. Lineage (NCBI taxonomy): Bacteria > Pseudomonadati > Pseudomonadota > Gammaproteobacteria > Alteromonadales > Pseudoalteromonadaceae > Pseudoalteromonas > Pseudoalteromonas sp. SG43-3. Next base: position 36,173 of record NZ_JACJFC010000008.1, on the reverse strand, counting down.
ACCCAGAAGATGCCCTACTGCTAGCTCGCGAAGAAGGTATTAAAGTGTACACCATTGGTGTTGGCTCAGATAATCCGCGCGGCTTTAGTCTCTTTAATGTGGGAGGCTCTAGTGGCAGTAATTTAGATGAAAGCTTACTTAAAAAGATTGCCGAGCAAACTGGCGGATTATACTTTAGAGCTAAAGATGTAGCTGGCCTTCAACAAATTTACGCAGAGCTTGATAAGCTTGAACCTATTAGCGCTGATGAACAAACTTTTCGCCCACAAAGCTCATTATTTTACTACCCGTTACTTATCGCTATTTTACTTATTAGCTTAAAAGTAATGCTTAGTACACTGCGTGCATTAAAGGAGCCAAACTAATGGATTTTGAATTTATTCGCCCCGCTCTTTTATGGTTACTCATACCTGCTGTGGCATTATTTTTTGTTGCCTTAATTAAGCATAAAAAAACGACTAGTGAGCAGCTAATTGCACCTCATTTAGCACAATTTATAATGAGCGAAGCAAACACTAAAGCCAGCCAGCCACTTTGGTTAGTTGCTTTGTTTTGCAGCCTTGGCATTTTATTTAGTGCTGGGCCTAGTTTTGAGAAAAAACAAGTTCCTGTATTTCAAAGTAAAAGTGCCCGTGTAATTGTTATGGATATGTCGTATTCAATGTACAGCACCGATATTTTACCAAATCGTTTAATGCAATCACGCTTTAAAGCGCTTGATATGATTGAGCTATTTAAAGAAGGTGATACCGCGCTTGTAGCTTACGCAGGCACGGCCTATGTAATTTCACCACTAACAAACGATGCCACAACACTCAGTAATTTAATTCCAAGCTTAAGCCCTGAAATAATGCCAGACAAAGGCTCAAACGTTTTAGCGGGTCTTGATATGGCCAAAGAGCTATTAACACAAGCGGGTTATATTGATGGCGACATTATTTTAGTGACCGACGGTATTGACCAACAAGAACAAAGCGACGTTAGTAGCTTTACCAGTAACACCCAATATAGATTAAATATATATGGTGTAGGTACCGCTCAAGGCGCACCAATTAAGTTACCTGAAGGCGGCTTTTTGAAAGACAGATACGGCCAAATCGTAGTACCTACAATTAATGCCTCTCAGCTTAAAAATTTAGCATCAAGCAGCGGTGGTAAATTTGCTAGTTACCAACCTAGCAATAACGACATAAATACGTTTGCCCCAAATGCGCAGAGTGAATTATTGAAAGACGAAAAACAAAGCCATGCGCTTTGGCGAATAGATGCAGGTATTTACGGACTCTTGTTATTACTGCCATTTGGTTTGTATTTATTTAGACGCGCTGCCTTGTTAGGCGCATTTTTAGCTTTTGGTTTTTTACCGCAACAAAATGCGTATGCCGTAGAGCTCCCTACTCTTTTGCAAAATGCAGATCAACGTGCATTAGAGGCTTACAATAATAAAGAATACGATGCAGCAACACAGGCGCAATCGAGTGAGTTAAAAGGCGCGGCGCTATACCAGCAAGGTAATTTTGATGCTGCACTTAATGAGTTTAGTAATGATAAGTCGGCTACCGGTTTATACAACTACGGTAATGCCCTTGCCAAAGCTGGCAAACTTGAGGACGCAATTGAAGCGTACAAACAAGCCCAAACCTTACAAGATGACTTTACGCAAGCAGCCGATAACCAAGCCTTAGTTGAGCAATTACTAAATCAACAAGAGCAACAAAACCAGCAAGATCAGCAAAGCGACGGCGACGACTCTCAAGACCAAGATGATAGTCAGAAAAAAGATGAGCAAAACCAAGGGCAAAATTCTGATGAGTCAAAACAGGATCAGCAACAAAATGGTGATAAAAGCGATTCTGAAAAAGGCGAAAACGAAAGTCAAAGCTCAAGCGATGAAAAATCAGATAAAGAGTCTGAACAATCAAAAGATCAACAAGGTGAGCCTGGCGAGCAATCAGATAAGCAAAATGAGCCTGATATGCAAGCCCAGCCACAAAGCGAACAAGGGCAAAGTAAAGACGCTGACCAGCCTAAAGAGGATGAGCAGCAACAAAGTAAGCCACAAGCAATAAGTGAGCAACCTGCCACTGATGAGCAAAAACAAAATGCTCAGCAACAAGCGATGCAAGCCCAAGCAAGTGAGCTCACTAATGAAGAAAAAGAAAAAGCACAACAGCTTAATCAACTACTTAGAAAAGTCCCGGACGATCCGGCTATTTTATTACGGAATAAAATGCAATTAGAAGCCCAAAAAAGACAATATAAACGTCGCCCTACAGGAGTCGAAAAATCATGGTAATGCGATTATTTTGCTGTTTATTGCTATTAAGTGCGATGCCTACGTGGGCTGCCACCAAATTAGAAGCCAGCGTAGATAAAAACCCTGTATTAGCGGGTGAATTTTTTATGCTTAATATATCGGTAGACGACACAGTTAAAGGCGAGCAACCAGACACCTCATCGCTGTTAAAAGACTTTGTTGTAGGCCCGACGAGCTTAAGCTCTCGTACCAACATTATTAATGGCAGCATTAATAAACAAACTACGTGGTCAGTTAAACTAATGACCCGTACAGAGGGTGATTACACGATACCAGCATTTAGCGTTGCAGGGTTAACCTCAGAGCCTATTAAGTTAAAAGTGGCAAAACGCTCAGTTGATGCAGATAAAAATAACGAAATATTTTTAAAAACGTCACTCTCGAGTAATTCATTATTTGTGCAAGAAGCCGGTGTTTACACTGTTAAGCTCTACCTTGCCAAAGAACTGCTTGATGGCAGCTTAAGCACACCAAGTATGGAAGATGCTCAGCTAACCCAATTAGGTAAACAAACTGAGAGTTATGAGCTAGTTGATGGCAAACGCTACCTTGTTATTACTCGTGAGTATTTAATTCAACCACAAAAAAGTGGTGCCTACACGATTGCAGGCCCCGCTTTTCAAGGGCGAGTACAGCAAAATTACCGCCAACTGGAGGTATCTGCTCTTGGCGATGATCAGCAAGTAGAAATAAAACCAATCCCGAGTGATTATAAAGGCGCATGGTTACCAAGCGAATTGGTTAACCTTGATGAAGAATGGCAACCTAACGACAACACAGTAGAAGTAGGTACGCCTATAACACGTACTATTACGCTTACCGCGCTTGGAGTTACAAAAGAGCAATTACCTGAAATCTCTATGCCTACTATTGATGGCATACGCAGCTACCCTGACCAAAAAGAAAATAACAATGCAGTGCGAGACGGACGCGTTGTGTCGCAGCAAACTGCATCGTATGCCTTACTGCCGCAAAAACCAGGTACTTATACTTTGCCTGAAATAAAGCTGCCTTGGTTTAATACCAAGATGAACCGTATTAGCGTAGCTACATTACCAAAGCGTACTATTACAGTAACGCCAAGTACTACCGCGCCTAATACAGCCATAGCAAACCCACAACCCAGTACAAATAATTCACCTACTCTTGAAAATATTTCGAATCAAGCAACTGGCACACAACCTATTGAAACTAAAAGTGATACTCCTCTTTGGTTAATAGTTTTTGCCGCTTTAGGGTATATTTTATGGATTGGTACTGTAATTTTTTACTTAATAAGCCGTTCTACTAAAAATACGACTGAAAAATTACAGCTAAACACCCGTGGTACTTCTCAGCCAAGCTTAAATGAGCTTAAAGCATTAGCGAAAACACACGATGTAAAAGCCTTTTACACCGCATTAAATAACTTTTCTGTAAAGGTGACCCATAAAAATGTTGGCGCGATTGATGAGCTCTGCATCCGCGTAAACAGCAGCGAGCTTAATGGTCTCATTAGCCAATTGCAGGCACAACTTTACAGTAATAAAGGCGCAAACACGGATCTTAATGCTATTATTAAAATTCTTGAGAACTATCAAACTCAGGCATCAAAGTCGCAACAAGCTGTATTAAAAGACCTTTATAATTAATAACTACGAACCTTAGGTCTTTTTTTGCAATAACTAATAATTTTTAATTAAAAAAGTGCTTATGCTTGGAAAGAAAAAATCAAACAATCAGGTCTTAATCGATATGGCAGAGAAACAAAAGCGTTATGAAGCCTTGGTTCACGTTTACAATAAAGAGCTTTATCGCTTTGCTTATTGGTTATGCCGTGATCCGCACATAGCAGATGATTTAGTACAGGAAACGTTTTTACGCGCATGGCGTTCACTCGACTCTTTACTTGATCAAAAGGCAGCTAAACCCTGGCTGCTTACTATATTACGAAGAGAAAACGCACGCCGATTTGAACGTAAACAGTTTGATTACAGCGACGTAGAAAACGATACGCTTGTTGATGAAACCAGCCATTCATTAGACGATGAAATGGAACAAACGGTAATTCAACGCCAGATTGCACTGCTATCTGATGAATACCGAGAACCATTATTACTGCAAGTTGTAATGGGCTGCTCTGGTGAAGAGATTGCAGGCATACTTAATTTAAATAAAAACACGGTAATGACTCGTTTATACCGTGCCAGAAATCAACTTAAAGAGGCTTTAAGCCGTGATGATGAACAACTTAAAGGGGCATCAAAATAATGGATGAACTTGAGTTTCGTCGCCGCACTATTGCGCAGCCAAACGACATTGACAAGGAGCTTATGGAGTTTGCTGACAATAACCCAGAGCGACAAAGTTTTATTAACGATATGAAAGATTTTGATAAATTCATTCAAGATTCTTTAGATATACCTGTGCCTGAAAATCTTGCAGACCGCATTCTTTTAAACACATCGTTAAAAGAAAAAGCACTCCAAGAAGAACAAGCAACTGGTAAAAACGTGGTTGATGCTCGATCGCGTTTTAAGTTTGATCGTGTACATCTTGCGTTAGCAGCGTCTTTTGTAGTGGCGATTAGTGCCTTCTTTTTTAGTACAGAGCAAAATATTGCACATGAAGCAGGTGAGCATGCGCTTGCCCATGTGTACTACGAAATTAATGCGCTTGATAAAAAAGAGCCCATTAGCCTACAAAGCGTCAACGACAAGCTTGCAGTATTAGGTGGTCATCTTGATGAACTTCCTGGCGCTGTAACTTATGCGATGTTTTGTGATTTTAAAGGCGAAAAAGGACTGCATTTAATATTTGAGTCTGACTTTGGTCCTATGACGGTATTTATAGTGCCTTCTGAAAATAAATCATTTGGTTTTGGGGATGACAACTTCCGCGATGAGCGCTTTGAAGGTCACATTAATCGTGGCTCACAAGCTGATACTATTTTAGTGGCAAGTCTTGGAGCACCTCTAGATACATATAACGAACGCGTTACTGGCGCAATTCGTTGGCTTTAAAATAGACAAATTTACCGCTTAGTTTCTACTGAGCGGTTTTTTGATTATATACTCACCAACAAAGCGTTTCTTCACTCCCCAAAACCTCTGATTTTTAAAGTAATTAATTAAATTCCTAAAGAAAGTAAATTATAATCGCGGCTCGATTTTAATTAGGGAATTTCATGAAGAACATCATCGTTATTTTTTCATTATTGGCATTGTTATGTACAGCCAGTTTTAATGCACATGCACGTAAAAAGTTTGGCAGCAGTAAACGCGGACAGACACCTGCAACACAACAAACAGCGCAAAAACAACAAACAGATACAACAACACCTACAGCTGCACCTAAAGCCACATCGAATAAAAAAGGCATTATGGCAGGCGTTTTTGGGGGACTTTTAGCGGGTGGCTTAATTGCAGCAATGCTAGGCGACGATTTTGAAGGTTTTCAGCTATTAGAAATGATTTTATTAGCTGGCGCACTCTTTATTTTATTTAAGCTAGTAACGGGCTTTTTACGTGCTAATCGTGCCCCACAACTTGCCAGTGCAAGTACAAGTGCTCAGCAAAATGCTTTTAAACAAGCACCTATCGAGCAACCAACAAGTACAGCCTTTGCAAGCAGCGCCCCACAAGGTGAAAGTGTGCCTTTTAATTTACCACCTAACTTTGACGTTAATGGCTTTTTGCAAGGTGCCCGTAGTCATTACCATACGCTACAAACTGCATGGAACAATGCCGATTACACCACAATGGCTGAATACTTAAGCCCTGCACTTGTTGCCGAGTTTAAAGCTGAACGTGAAGCTATACAAAGCGTAGAAACAGAAGTGATGTTTATTGATGCCGAACTTGTGCGCGCAGATACAAACGCGCAATCGTGGCAGATTAGTGTTCGCTTTAAAGGTAAGTACCGTGATTTAGGCGATAAAAAAGAAGAGCCTATTTTAGAAATTTGGCACTTAGAGCGTCTAATTTCAGACGATGCTCCATGGCTAATAGTGGGTGTTGAAGATTTAATTGATACTCAATAATTTTGTATTGTTTAAAGCACCGCGCTTTTAGCGCGGTGTTTTTTTATTTAAAAAACAATTGATTTACCACGTCCTGATGCTTCAGAAGCGGCATCTAATTGGCCCTCTTTATTAATAATAACGTGTAAGTCACCAAAGTGATTCTCATCTATGGTGTAGCCCATTTTTGTAAGCTCTGCTTTTACGCTACCGGTTAAACCTATGTGTGTTCTAATTATATTTTTAGGCCACAGTTGATGATGAAAACGAGGGCTATTTACAACCTGCTCTGCAGTCATATCAAACTCTACCGCATTTAAAATAGACTCGTACACAGAGCTAATAATTGTTGTGCCACCAGGCGAGCCTGTCACCATTTTAACGGTGTTGTCTTTAAGGAGTATTGTAGGCGTCATAGAGCTAAGCATACGCTTGTGCGGCTGTATTTCGTTAGCTTTGCCGCCTATTGCACCAAACACATTCATAACGCCTGGTTTGGCACTAAAATCGTCCATTTCATCATTTAAAATAAACCCTGCACCTTCAACAACTACACCGCTACCAAACCCTAAGTTTATTGTGGTGGTATTTGCGACAGCGTTACCCATTTTATCAACGATTGAAAAGTGTGTAGTTTGCTCACTTTCTTTAAGGCCCGGTTTAATATTTTTGGTAGTCGAGATAGCGGTTAACGAAATGCCATTACTGCGCTCTTTGAGGTAGTTAATATTAGTTAATGCGTTGACTGGTACATCAAAAAAATCAGGATCGCCCAAATACTCCGCCCTATCTGCAAATACACGTTTACCTATTTCAGAAAGTAAGTGTACATACTGAGTAGAGTTATGCGCTAAGCCCGCATCTGGTTTTTGTAACTCATACATTTTAAGCCACTGTAAAATAGCAATACCACCTGAACTCGGCGGTGGAGAAGTAAGTACTTCATAACCATTCCAACTCGCTTTAATAGGTGTACGTGATTTAGCGGTGTAACCTTTTAAATCATCTTGATTAATTATACCGCCATGTTGGTGCATAAATTTAGCAATAATATTTGCAGTTTCGCCTTTATAAAACCCATCTTGGCCGTTATCACGGATACGCTTTAGCGTTGCCGCTAACTCGGGTTGCTTAAATACTTTATTAGCTTTTACATCAGCAAAGTATTTTTCGAAGTTTACATTTATTTTTTGCTCTTTTAGGTGGGCTATATAATTGCTCACACCTTTTGCTAACTTAGGCGGAACTACAAACCCTTGCTCAGCCAACGTTACCGCTGGTTGTACTAATTCTTCCCACTTTAAAGTGCCATGTTTTTGATGAGCAAGCCACATGCCCGCTACACTGCCAGGTACACCGCTTGCGTGAATGCCATATATTGATTTGTTTGCAATAACATTACCTTGCTCATCTAAATACATATCACGATGAGCTGCTGTTGGCGCTGTTTCGCGATAATCTATAAAATCACCCTTGCCATCTTTTTGAATAAGCATAAATCCCCCGCCACCAATATTGCCGGCTTCAGGAAGCGTTACTGCAAGTACAAATTGTGCCGTAATAGCCGCATCAACAGCATTACCGCCTTGCTCTAATATACTTTTAGCAGCATCGGCACTGAACGAGTCAGGCATTGCTACCGCGCTTTGCGATAAAGGCTGCGCTAAAACACTAAAAGCAGCGAACTGTAAAACCAGCACACTTTTGACGATTAATTTACTTGGTGAAAAAAGCAATCCCATACAACATCCTTAATTTATTATTTTTTAGTTACGCATTCTTATTAATGCACGTCACTTAAGGACAGGTCAATCTTTATACTGTTGATATTTAATCATCTTTAAACACTTTTTGAATAAAGCACCGCAGGTAAGTCGCCTTGCTCGTCTGTATGTGTATAATTTTTTATAAATTGCAGACCTAGCTTTTTCATTATATTTATAGAAGCCGTATTATCTTTTAGTGCCGTTGCACTTATCGCCTTAACGTCATCTTGCTTTATAAGTTCATCACATAATGCTAAAGCCGCCTCGGTTGCATAACCATGCCCCCAACTTGCTTGCTTAAAGCGCCAGCCTATTTCAATATCACTGTAGTTTGGTGCATCAGTAAAAAAGCACATAGGCCTTATTAATACCCAACCTATAAATGTATTGGTTTGCTTTATAGTGATACTCCACAGCCCCCAGCCTTTTAGATCATTTCGATATGCGAGCATACGAGGCACACCCTCATTTTTTATATGCTCTAAAGAGGTAGGTTCACCTCGTGTTAAATACTGCATTACAGCTGGGTCTTGGTCGAGTTCAAATAATTGAGGCCAATCATGCTCATTCATTAATTTAAAATTTAATCGTTTTGTTACGGGGGCGTTCATTTTCATTGTTGTATAGTCTGCCTCGAATTAATTATCAGTCTCTAAAGGAGATAGCACATGAATAAATTAGCAGGTTTAGCTTTATTAGGCACTTTAATTACATTAACTGGTTGTGAAGATGCCAACGAAGTTAAAGAAGATGCAAAAGATAAAAGCGCACAAATGCAAGAAAAGCTTGGTGATGCATGGAACGACGTTAAAGAGACAACTAACGATCTTAAAAATGACGAGTCTTTAAACGAGCTATTAGAGCAAAGTAAAGCAATGGGCTTAGACATGTACGACGACGGCAAAGAGATTGCGGTTGACGCATGGATTAAAAGCAAAGAAGCTGCTGGCGAGTTAACTGAAAAAACTAAGCAAAAAGCGCAAGAAATTGCAGACGAAATTGAGCAAGCGCGTCAAGAACATAACGAAGGTTAATTAAACTTTCGATAATAAAAAAGGAAAGCCTCGGCTTTCCTTTTTTGTTTTGGACTATTTAGCCCAGTTATGCGTTTGCATATAGGGCTTATAAGCTCAAATTAACCTTTGTACTTACTCATCACTAAAGTCGCGTTTGTGCCACCAAAGCCAAAGCTATTAGACATTACAGTATTTAACTCAACATCACGACGCTCAGTAATAATATCTAAACCTGTCGCTTGCTCATCTAGCTCATCAATATTAATTGAAGGTGCTACAAAGCTGTGCTCTAGCATTAATAATGAGAAGATAGCTTCGTGAACACCTGCAGCACCTAGGGCATGACCCGTCATTGCTTTAGTTGCGCTGATCATTGGTGATTTACCACCAAACACTTCTTGTATCGCACCTAGCTCTTTAACGTCACCTACTGGTGTAGATGTACCATGCGTGTTTAGGTAATCAATACTATCTACATCTTGCATAGCTTGGCGCATACAACGTGCTGCACCTTCGCCAGATGGAGCAACCATGTCGTAGCCATCTGATGTTGCACCGTAGCCAACAATTTCAGCGTAAATGTGCGCGCCACGTGCAAGTGCATGTTCAAGTTCTTCAACTACAACAATACCGCCGCCGCCAGAAATAACAAAACCATCGCGATTAGCATCGTATGTACGAGATGCTTTTTCAGGTGTTTCGTTGTATTTAGTAGAAAGTGCGCCCATAGCGTCAAATTCCATTGCCAATGTCCAGTGTAGCTCTTCACCACCACCAGCAAACACAACGTCTTGCTTGCCAAGCTGGATTTGCTCTACTGCATTACCAATACAATGCGCAGATGTTGCACATGCAGAGCTAATTGAATAGTTAACACCTTTAATTTTAAATGGTGTTGCTAAGCAAGCAGATGTAGTGCTCGCCATAGTGCGTGGCACCATATAAGGCCCTACACGTTTTACGCCTTTTTCACGTAAAATATCAGCAGCTTCTACTTGCCATTTAGACGAACCACCGCCAGAGCCAACAATAATACCCGTGCGCTCATTTGATACTTGGTCGTCAGACAAACCTGAGTCTTCAATTGCTTGCGTCATTGAAATATAAGAGTAAGCAGCAGCATCTCCCATAAAGCGCATTGCTTTGCGGTCAACGTGTGCTTTAACGTCAATATCAATTTTACCCGATACGTTACTACGTAACTTATAATCGGCAAATTCTTGATTAAAAGCGATGCCGCTTTTGCCCGTTTTTAACGATTCTAATACTTCTTCTTTGTTGTTACCTATACTTGATACAACACCGATACCTGTAATTACAGCTCTTCTCATGGGTAATTCCCTTAGCTTAATACTTAATTGCATTCTATTTTACGCGAATTTAATCACCTAAGTGGTCAGCTTTCTAGCGTACACTTGTACTCTGAACTGCTAGCTTATAAATAACGCCAGACTATTTCAAAGAAAACCCGTAAAATAATTAAAAAATATATCTATAAAATTAAAAAATCATGATCAAAAATGCACATATACACTTTAATAATTTAGGTACACCTTTCGCTAATGACTTCGGTGATATTTATTTTTCTAATGACGATGGCTTAGCTGAATCGCATTATGTGTATTATGAGCAAAATAATATAGATGCACGATTACAAAATCATGACCAGCCACATTTTGTTATTGCCGAAACCGGCTTTGGTACAGGTTTAAACTTTTTAAATACATGGCAACGCTTTACTGACCACCTTGCACGTCAACAAGTTCAAAATCAATTAGATAATGGTGTTAAACGCTTACACTTTATTTCATTTGAAAAATATCCACTGCACATAGACGATTTAAACAAAGCACTACAGGCATGGCCTTCATTAAGCACCTTTAGTAACAAATTATCTAAACAATACCCAATTAATTTAGAAGGATGCCACAGACTCGAATTTGACAATGGACTGGTTGTTCTCGATTTATACTTTGGTGATGCACTTGAATCAATACAAGCAATGAGCTATCCGCAAACAGGAATAGTTGACGCTTGGTATTTAGATGGTTTTGCGCCAAGTAAAAACCCCGAAATGTGGCAGCAAAGTTTATTTAATTCTATGGCCAATATATCAAGGGCGAGTGCAACCTTATCAACATTTACTTCAGCAGGCTTTGTTCGCCGTGGATTAATTGATGCAGGGTTTAATACTAAAAAAACCAAAGGCTTTGGCCAAAAAAGAGATATGCTTGTTGGCCAACTAGAGTGCGTAAATGATGCTCAATCAGCTCCTGCATATTTTCATCAAGATAGCAGCGCTTTAAAAAAAGTAGCGGTCATTGGCGGCGGTATAGCCAGTAGCTGCATTTTATATAGTTTGGCTAAACGAGGCATAGCAAGCCAATTATTCTGCCAAGATGAAAAACCAGCTATGGGGGCATCGCACAATGTGCAAGGTGCTATTTACCCTCACCTACAAGCTAAAAATTCACCGCACAGTGAATTGTTTGCACATAGCTTTTTATACGCAAAGCGCCTATATAATAACTTACTTAGCAGTGGTTTTAATTTTGATTACGATTGGTGCGGCGTATTACAACACGCAGTAAAAAAGCCTCTGGCCGATAAACATGAAAACTTAGCACAAAAACAACTGTGGCCAACCCAGCTAATGCACAACGTAACCGCAGAGCAAGGCGACGAAATAGCCGGCGTAGAAACAGGTTATTCGGGCGTGTTTTTTGAGCAAGGCGGCTGGGTTAACCCTCCGCAATTAGTAAACGCCATGTTAAGCGCTGCAAATAGCATAAACCCATTTAAAAGCGTATTTAACTGCAATATAAAACAGCTTAAAAAAACTGACAGCGGTTGGTTTTTATTAACGAATGATGAGCAGTTAGGTCCTTTTAGTGATGTAATTATTTGTGCAGGCGAGCACAGTGATGCATTTGAGCAAACAAAAGCGCTACCAATAGTAGGCGTACGCGGGCAAGTTTCACATATTGAGGCAAGTGAGCAATCACGCAAACTTAAAACAGTGCTATGCCATAAAGGGTATTTTACCCCAGCCTATTTAGATCATCACTGTATGGGTGCAACGTTTGAAAAAAATACCAAAAGCCGTCAAGTTACAGCGCTCGACAATCAGTTAAACCAAGAGCAACTACTTAGCTTTTATCAGCAAAGTGAATTTGCCTCAACCCTTGGCAATATTACCTCGGCAAAAGCAGCTGTACGATGCACATTTATAGATCACCTACCAATGGCAGGGCAATGGTGCGAACAAAGTGATTATACAATGGCCTTTGCTAACTTACGCTTAGGTAAACGCTATCAGTACGAGCAACTTAATAAGCCACAACAAGGCCTACATATTTTTACCGGCTTTGGCGCCCGCGCTTTATGTAGCGCACCGCTAAGTGCAGAACATCTCGTAAGTTGTTTAAATAACGAGCCTCGCCCATTAAGCGAACGTGTAAGCCAAGCTATTCACCCAGCTCGGTTTATAGTACGAGATTTAATTCGTAATAAAATTTAAATGAGGTATACACATTAAAATAATAGATCTAATGTGCATATAAATTAAAAACGTAAATTATTTTGAACTAGACAACCTTTCAACTAATTCAACACGGCGGTTTAGTTCACGACCTAGATCATTTTTATTAGTTGCAACGGGTGAATAAGGACCCGCTCCTTGAGCTAATAACCTTTCTTTAGCTACCCCATAATCAGCAATTAATGCGTTAACAACCGCATCAGCACGGCGCTTTGAAAGGTTTACATTATAATTAGGCGAACCTTTATCATCGGTATGACCAACAACATATAAACTCAATTTTTTATTTTTTTCCATAACTTGAGCAATAACATCTAACGCCTCTTTAGATTCAGCTTTAATAGTGGCTTTATCATAATCAAATAAAATACCGTAAATAGACGCCTTTCCTTTTTGCTCTAACTGCTCAAGAACTTTATCACTATTCGTTTCTATTAAGCCTGTCACTAAGGGCTCTGTACGAGCAACAACAAGCTGAATACGAGAATCGCCATTATAGTTACCTATAAAAAAGGCAACGTAGGTAGTTTGCTCATTTAGAGTTTTTTTCATAACTTGATATCTAGGTTGGTGAAAGTAGTTATAAACAGGTTTGATTGCCAGCTTATCGCCTAATGCTTGAATCTCTTTTCTTTTTGTACCGCATTCATTTTTTTGACAAGAAAATACGGTTTCAAAACCTTCTTTAGTCAAAGCACTCACATAGTTATGATAAATTTTTAACGTCGATACTTTATTCGCAATATAAGTAATTCGCGTTAAATCTCCTGTAACATCAAGCATAGGTGAAGTACTCGTTTTTTTATCAGACTTGCCAATTGGGATACTAAACTCTTCATAATCAATATTTTGATAATCCTCGATATAGCTACCAGGGTAACGACTTAATAAAGGATGATCTGCAGAACCTTTATAATCTCCATGTGTAGATTTTTTTATTTTATTATTAACTTTTTTCTTGAATGCTTCAAAATCAGCTTTTATTAGTCCAGTTTCAATTTCTTTAATATTGATCGTAGTCAAAAGCGCTTGTGTCGTATTTTTATATTGTCCAACAAATAACGAAATGGCAGCTTCAGGAACCTCTCCTTTTGCTGCGTAAATATAATGTGGTTGTCCGTAATAACTAGACACGTTGAAATAGCTCGACTCTTCAGCCAGCAATTTATCCTCTCGCTTTTCATAACAATCGTTTAAAGAACATATATACAAAACTTTAAATCCAGCATCATTTAAAGCGTCTTTGTAGTTTTCTATTACCTTTAAAGAAGCAACATTCTTTATTTGATAAGAAAAATGACTTACATCACCAATAAATGTCTTATATTCAAATTTTTGAGATTTTTTTAGCGCAGGATTAAAGGCTGATACAAACTGTGCTTCTTCACCCGCTAAAGTGACTTTTTCTTCTAATTTCGCATCGGGGTAAGCCGTTAGTAATAGCTTTGCTTGCAGGTTAAACGCGCAGCACAGGTAGGCAGTACAAATTAAAAGTACTTTGATAATACTATTTTTCATGGAAATTCCTTTTAAAGTATTAGTTTACATTAGCACTATGCCTAATGAGCAAACTTAATTCAACGATCCTTATTTGTGTAACTTTTTCACACTTCAACGTATAACTGAAGTGCAGCCATATTAAGAGTTGTATAATGCGTCGGTTAATAAGCTGTTTAAATAACGAGCCTCGCCCATTAAGCGAACGTGTAAGCCAAGCTATTCACCCTGCTCGATTTATAGTACGAGATTTAATTCGTAATAAAATTTAAATGACAAAGGTGCTTATTGAGGTAAAATGAGTACCAATAAATGGAATTTATTATTTAAAGGACTTTAATGAAAACTTTAGCATTTTTAATAATACTGCTATGCGCTCTATCGTTTAATGTACTTAGCCAAAACGTCACTGAAATCCCACTTCCTGAAGAGTTTGTTACAACAATGGATGTAGCCGGCGAATACCCAATGGTTCGCACTGGTTATTTAACAGATTCAATTTCTGATATCGCTCGCTTTTATCAGCAAAAATTAGGTGAGCCGTTAAAAACAAACGGCAATAATACATATCGCACTTTGTTTTATAATTACCAAGAACATAAGGTTCGTATTAGTCTATATCGCCGTAGTTATGTGACCGAAGTGAGTATAATGGTTGAATAAAAAGTTCTAAAAAACACGCCAAAAGCAGCTAATTTTAATGCTCAGTTAAGTATTGAATTTTAATTAAAGTATTTTTTGAAATTAGCTCATTTAAACTCTTTTTTACCCTTTAAAAATTATCCCCTACCCCAAGGTCTGTTTGTAAGCACATTACTTTTACTATTTATTGGAAGGAGTTAATTATGAGTAAGACCCTAATTATTGGCGCAAGCGGACAAATAGGTAAAATGGCAACTGAGCTACTTTTAAAAAATGAGCAAAATGTTGTGGCATTAGTGCGCGACAAGAATAAGCTAAGCGATTTAAACAGCTCTTTTTTAACTATCGTTGAGCAAGATCTTGAAGGCGATTTTGGTGATGCAATGAAAGGCTGTGACCAAGTGATTTTTGCTGCAGGTTCTGGCGGAAGTACGGGCGATGATAAAACTGTACTTATTGATTTATGGGCTGCAACTAAAGCAGCTACCTTTGCAAAAGAGCATGGCGTTAAACACTTTATTATGGTCAGCTCAATCGGTGCAGACGACCCAGATTCGATTCAAGGTGATTTAAAACCTTACTTAGTTGCCAAGCACATGGCTGACGAGCACTTAATCAATAGTGGTTTGAATTACACCATCGTTCGCCCTGGTACACTGACTGATGATAGCGCTTCAATGCAAGTAACGACGCAGCGACCAAGTGATCGTTCTGAGGCTAAAATTAGCCGCGAAAACGTAGCCAATGCATTATTACATATTGCGACTAACTCATTTATTAGTAACCGCATTTTTGAGTTATTTGATGGCGACAAACCAATTAAAGCCGCTGTTAAATAAGCTTTAATACCAATTTAATTAAACGTATGAACAATTATTGCAAGTTAGTATAGTTCATGGATAAGCCAAAAAATTACAGTGTAGTCGCTCTATATCAGTAACTTTTTGGCGCAATGAATTATTTAATCCGCTTAAGTGATTTATGTTTAATAAAATTAAATTTACTCCACTAAGTAAATTAGTGGAGTAATATTTTAATACCTTGCCAACCGAGTTGTAGCGTTAATAACGTTAAAACGACTCTAAAAATACGCTTAAATTTATCCCCAGACATACTTTTAAGTAATTTAATTCCAAACCAAGTCCCTACAGCACCACTTATTACCATAGCAATTACAAGCGGCATCCATTGCCAAAAGCTAAAGCCAACAGCACCATAAATTACCGCTTTTAATAAATGCTGCACACTCATAATGCTCGAAAATGTTGCCGTAAATTTTAACTTTTCGTAATTATTTATATATAAACAGCTACCAACTAATGGCCCGCTCGCCCCCACAAACATAGAAACAAAAGTTGTTATGCCACCGGCGACCATGCGCCATAGCTTAGAGGTTAGTTTTACTGGCGGCGTTTTACCCCACAGTAAATAAATAACAAAAATAGCGACCACTAACTTCATAGCATCAAGCGATATATCATCAATTACAAAACTTGATAACCCCGCCCCTACTAAGCCGCCTAACGCAAAATATACAAACATGCTTTTATCAATATGCTTAAAGCTGAGTAATAACCTATTTGCATTAGAGCCAAGCTGTACTAAACCATGCACAGGCACAACAACTGCCATAGGCATAAACGACGCCATAACAACAAGCAACATTAGCCCGCCACCCGCACCAAATGCAGCAGATATAAAAGAAGTAAAGCCAGCGGTGATCATCATTAATAGAAACAAAAATAAAGACATACTGTCGGGAAATAAAAAGTCCATAAAACTCCACTGCCTATTTAGGTACTTTAAAGTCGCAGTATTTTAAACAATAAAATGTACAACATACACCTATAGCAAGCGTTATAAGCCTCTATTTCAGGCAATGTATTATGTTGCGTTGTTTTTGCACTTTGTTTGCACATTTAACAAATATTATACATTCAACTTCATTACCGGATATTTCTGATGAGAAAACTTAACGCACCAATTTTAGCACCGCTTACAGTGTGCATACTTGCACTGGGCTTAGCTGCCTGTAACGGTAGTGATGCTGAAAATACCGTCGTAACTGAAACAACCACCGATGAGGGCACTACAACAGATACTTCAACCGATTTTGTTGTAGAAGTTGACCCTTTTAACTTTGAAAGCGATGCGCTCATTTCATCAATTACCACTCAAACATGTACGCTAAGTAATGGCGATGAAGCTTCATGCTACAAAATTGATATTGCCGGTGCGCCTTCAAATTACGAGATTGGTGTATTTTGCCCTAGAAATATCACATCAACAGCAGACGAAGCCGGTATTTGGTTTGACGGCACCGGTGAGGTTTACGATATAACTGGCGACTTTATTTTAAATCTACCAACATTATATAACGATAGCCATTGGCAGCTATACGACGAAGGTACAGGCCTTGTAAATGTAACAGACACACAAGAATCGTGTGATGGTGCTGCACGTCCAAACGTAGAGGAGCAATACCAAAACCACTGCGTAGAATGCTCTATTGATTATGTTGATGGCGGTATATCAGAATCATTTTTAATTCCAATAACGCCTGTTGCAACCACTCAAAATAGCAGTATTGGTAACACTAATGTAGGTGTTGCTCTCAATGGTGTTGTACTTGCTGCACCCGCCCCTGTTGAGGCTATTTTAGGCGCATACACTATTGCAGCCTTTGATGATTGCGCTGGGCATATTAACTTAGTAGCAGGTTATCACTACCACGGTGAAGCAGGCTGTAGCCAAACACAAATCCAATCAGACGGTCATGCCGCCATGATGGGTTATGCACTCGATGGATTTGGTATATTTGGCATGCTTAACGAAGATGGATTAGAACCCACTGATTTAGACGAATGTAGAGGCCACACCGACGATACACGCGGATACCACTACCATGCAGCCGATGTATCTGAAAACATGTTTATTGGTTGTTTTAAAGGTGCTACCGCAAGATAACTCGCATTCTGGCCAAATAATTAACTGAGATACTAATGAAAATATTTAACGTAATAAAAGCACTAACCACTGGCTTTTTACTTGCTACCTCATGCTCAGCGCTAAGTCATGCAGGCCACGGCTCAAACGCGCCTTGGGAAGCATGTGAAGAAAAAGCCATTAATGAAGGTTGTAGCTACACAAGCCATGATAAAAAAGCGACAGGCACATGCCA
This sequence comes from Pseudoalteromonas sp. SG43-3, assembly GCF_014164385.1. Classification (NCBI taxonomy): domain Bacteria; kingdom Pseudomonadati; phylum Pseudomonadota; class Gammaproteobacteria; order Alteromonadales; family Pseudoalteromonadaceae; genus Pseudoalteromonas; species Pseudoalteromonas sp. SG43-3. The sequence continues at coordinate 18,213 of NZ_JACJFC010000008.1, read as the reverse complement.
AGCAATGAACAAAGTACTTATGTGCGTTCGAAATAAACCACTTGAAACATTAATAGACAAAGCAACCCAACCTGCCAGTGATCAAAAGCAATCTGTAAAATCACTCGCAAAACGATAAAGTAAAGTAACAGCTACACGCCAAAGTCTTAACGCTGTTTGTTAAGGCTTTTTTTAATCACAAATCATTAGAAAGCATACCCTTTATCTGTTAAATTAGCTTTGTGTATCAAATAATAAAAATAAAATTCCAAAAATGGAATTACACAAGCAAGGTACTAACGTGAGCGCTACATTTAAAATTGTTTTTAATGGTCAGTTATATCAAAATACTGACCTTACCTCTGCCCAAGAAAAACTTAGCCAACTTCTAAATATTCCTCATAATATTGTTGTTCAGTTATTTGATGGAAAAGCTTACGCTTTAAAAAAAGACTTATCGAGTATTGATGCTGTTAAAACAGAATCCTCACTAAAAAAGCTAGGATTAATTACTAAAGTAGAACCGCAACTCTCTACTGTAACCTCTCAATCTAAAAATAATCAAATAGCACTCACTGAGCACAACAAAAATACAGATAAACACATTAGTGAAAGTACTGACGGCAAAAGTATTTCAATACAAAACGAACGCCTAGATACAAACGAAGCCCCAAATACAGCTGCAGCTATTAAGCAAAGTTATAATAAATATAAATTACTGCGTAACACTTTAAAAAGCGGATTGTACTTTTGCTATTGCGCACTTTGTATTATTACCATAATAGGCGTAGGGATCAGTGTTAATGCACTTAAAAACAATTTGGGCACTCTAAATAATGGAACCACAAATAACACAACTACAAACAGCTTAAGTTACCAAAACTATAAACAATATTTGATTGATCAAAACAGCCTAAATCAACCAACACAAAAAGTAACAAACGAGCAAGCAGCTAACCCTACACAGCAAAAAAGTAATGAGTACTTTAGTCGCTTTTCATCGCTAATAAATAGCTACGCGCAAAGTACAGGACAAGCTGATATAAAAACGATGGGGGGCGATAAATTACAACAGCACCTGCAAGAAATAGATGACCTAGGCCCTAAAAATGAATTTTGGCAGCAACTGATACAACTTTCAAAAAGCTTAGATAACGATAAGCACGCAATAGGGATGCTCAATAATACTGACCCCGCCAAAGTACAATGGATAAACGCGGTAGATTGGATCAGCCAAAGCTATATTAGGCAACATCAAAACTCGCAAACTACCAACACCTCCCCAGCCAATGCGGATGAGCAAAGCAGCAACCCAATACTTAATCTAACGTTGTTAATAAGTATGTTGTCGTTATTCAGTATTTTTATAATTGCGATAAAAATGAAGTTACGCGCAATTAGAAATACTTAAACTTTATTTTATAAATTCCATAAAAAAACCCGCAAATTTGAATTAACAAATTTGCGGGTTTCTTATGGTTTTCGAATAACGAGTTCAAAAACCTTTATTGGTGGAGCTGGGGGGATTTGAACCCCCGTCCGAAAAGCCTCGACCGTCGGTACTACATGTTTAGTATTGTCATTTAATTAACCTTTAAGTCCCGGACAAACACGGTAAATAAAGGCGAGGCCGCTTAGTTTTAACGCTTCAACCCCGGCCAGGGTTTCCGTCGCGATCAGGTGTTAGGGTGACACTCCAAAATCCAGTCCACAAGAATACATGGAAGGAGCGCTAGCCAGCCTAAGCTGCTAGAGAGTAGTTATCGTCGTTTGCGATTACTTTAGGTTGCGGCTGTTTAACGAGGCAAACCGCACCTCGACATGCACCTTGGGCTTCTTGAATTCCGTCGAATCCTAATCAGCCCCTGAATTAGTAACTCAATTCAGAGCGTGCAAACAGTATAACTGAGTAAAGTACTGATACTCAAGGCCTAGTAACGCTTTATTTTAATTGCGTGCACTAACCGAGCATTAAGTAACCAAAATTTAGTTTATGCAAGCCCATATAAACATTTGCTTAACAATGTGTTTAACCTGTGTTCAAATAAGGAGTTAAGGTTTTTGTCATTTCTAAACCTTTAGTTGTAAAAAACAAAAATAATAACAGGCATAGAGTAGGGAATTAATAAATGTCGGTTTTTTCATTTGATCAAAATACAGGGTTTGTCTCTTTAGTTAGTCACCCTATTGATAGTGGCTTTCCTGTTACGAGTACTCAGCTTACGCAAATGCTCGAACAATCTGAGTTTAGTGAGTACGAAGCTGTCATTGCCAATATTGGAAAGCTTTTTGCGCCAACTAAAAACTATCAGGAAGTATCACTTGTCGTTGCTAAAGCGGTAAATGCGTCGCTTGTCATTAATATTGATGAAAAAAACATGGTCGCAGAAGCAACATTAACTACCGCTAAAGGTGGTGCGCTTTTGTCTATGGAAGGTGCGCAAAAAGCGCTTGCTGATGCAGGTGTTAAAAAAGGAATAAGCCCACGCGCGCTTGATACCTTTTTAGGCCAGCAGTTTGAAAAACCAGCAGGAAGCTCTTATAGCGCCATAATTGCACATGGGCGTAATCCTAAAAAAGGCAGCGATGCTAAATTTGTGCGCTTATGCTCAACAGCCCAAGACCGTGTGCTTAGCCCACAAGCTAAGGAAGGTGGTAAGGTTGATATGAAAAATCTTGGCGCTATTATCACCGTAAAACCTGGTACTCCCTTAATGCAGCGTATTGCCGCTACTCCTGGAGAAGATGGCTATACGGTATTTGGCGATTCAATTAGTGCAAAACCAGGTACAGATCACCAACTCCAGCCTTTCGAAGGTACAAAAGTAGATCCTAATAATCCTAATATGCTTATTGCCGACTGCAAAGGTGTGCCCGTTGCCCTACCCCGAGGTATGCGTGTAGATGACGTTTTATGCTTTGATAACGTAGATGTAAGTACAGGCCACGTTGATTTTGATGGTAGCGTAATTATTACTGGCGATATTAAAGACGGCATGCGTGTAAAAGCCAATGGTGATATTACGGTACTGGGTTTTGTAGAATCAGGAGCTGTTGAAAGTAAAAGTGCGGTAACCATTATGCTTGGTGCAATTGGTAGAAAACGTGAAAGCGAGGAAGCATTTACATGCTCTATAACCGCTCTGCGAACTATTTCTATTGGTTATGCTCAGTACTGCAATATTAAATCCGAACAAGATTTATTTATTGAACGCCAAGCTCTACATTGTGATTTAAGTGCTAGGCGGTTAATACGTGTAGGCAAAGCAAACGATCCGCGAGGTAAAATTATTGGCGGTAATATTTTAGATGCTATGCGCATTGAAACAGGTGAGCTAGGCGCGCCAGCCGGTACTAAAACGCGCGTATTTTTAGCGCAACTCTGGTTTGAGCTTCGCCAAAAGCAAACACAAATAACCGATTTTGAAAAAGTACTTGCGACTAAAGTAACCGCTTTACAACAGGCTCGTGAAAAAGCGAGTAAAATTGCGGGGGCTGCTCAGCGCCAGCAATTCATGAATAAGATAACTGAAAATGAAAAGCATATAAAAATACGCTCTGCACATATTCATCGTCAAAAACTACTTATAAAGCAAAAAATAGTGCAATTACTTGCCAGTAGTCGTTTAAAAGTAAATGAATTAATGCACCCTGGTGTGGAGCTTAAAATAGCGAAAGATTCTAAACAATTTTCGCGTATTTACCCGCCCCACCTAGTTAAGCTAACTGAGGGTAAAATTACTCAGACGTTTTAGTTTCTTCGTTATTTTGTGTATCAGTTTCAACTTTGTTATTAGCGTCGCAATCATCAGTTGGCGCTAATGGCCAACCACCTAATTGCTGCCAGCGATTTACTATTAAGCAATAAAGCTCAGCTGTACGTTCTGTGTCGTAAAGCGCTGAGTGTGCTTGGCTGTTATCAAACTCGATACCTGCCGCTCTACATGCTTTTGCTAATACAGTCTGCCCTAACGCTAAACCCGCTAAAGATGTTGTATCAAAGCTTACGAACGGATGAAATGGCGTACGCTTAATGTTATTACGCTCTATTGCTGCATTTAAAAAGCCATGATCGAATGCGGCATTATGCGCCACAATAACTGAGCGTTGGCACCCTGCGGCCTTTTGCGCTTTGCGTACTACTTTACATATTTCTTTAATTACTTCGTCTTCAGGTACTGCGCCACGTAATGGTGAAAACGGGTCTATACCGTTAAAGTCGATGGCTGCTTGTTCTATATTAGCGCCTTCGAATGGCTGAACATGAAAATGAACAGTATGATCTATGCTGAGCAGTCCTTCGTCATCCATTTTTAAAACAGAAGCTGCTATTTCTAACAAGGCATCTGTCTCTTTGTTAAAACCAGCAGTTTCAACATCAATAACAACAGGAAAAAATCCACGAAAGCGTTTTGCGAAAGGTGTTTGCTCAGTATTTGCCATAGTCTTCTTTGTTTATACGTGTAAGCTGACTATTATGTCAAAATTGATGCCCCCTAGGCTAGGGGATTTAAGTATTTATTGCTTTAAAATTGTAGGCACATAACTTGCTTTAACTTATAAGTTAGTTACGTAGAGAACAAACTAATCATTGCAGTCGTTAATTTGCCAAATTATTGGCATTCCCGGATAGCTGGAGAGCACCATGAAGTATAAGTTGTTATTTATTAGCCTTAGTATAAGTGCAGTGCTTTGCAGTACTCACTCGCAAGCTGCTATGCGCCAATACACAGCAACCCAAGACAACTCCAACTGGGAAGTCGTTAAAACAACGCGCTTACAATGCCAATTAAATCATGAAGTTCCTTATTATGGGGAAGCTATTTTTAAAGCTTCAGCAAGTAAAAATAAAAACTTAACGTTTAATTTAGATATGGTTGTACGCCCAGATAATTACGCAATTGCTGGTTTAAAAGCCGTGCCACCGTCTTGGCGAGCAGGCTTACCGGCCCGTGATATTGCAAATATGAAATTACTTAAAAAGTTTGATGGTGAGCTGGGTAATAAAACCGCATGGGAGATGCTTAGTGAGCTTGAAAAAGGCTACTACCCTACTTTTTATTATCAAGACTGGCAAAACAGTGCCGATAAAATTGCCGTTGGTATATCGAGTGTAAACTTTAAACAAGCTTACTGGGCTTTTTTACAATGCCGTGATGAGCTACTCCCTTACAGCTTTGAAGATATTTCGTTTACTGTAATGAACTATCAATCTAACAGCAGTAAATTAACTAAATCGTCGCAACAACGCCTTGATAAAATTGCTGAGTATTTAAAAAATGATGCAAGCATAGAGTCCATTAGCATTGACTCATACACCGATAGTTATGGCGGCCGCTGGAATAACTTAGATTTATCGCGCAAGCGCGCCAAAACTATAAAAGATTATATGGTGAGCTTGGGTGTCGATGAAGCAAAAGTACAAACCACCGGCTTAGGCGAAAAACGCTTTGTTGATAATAACGATAACATTTTAGGCCGAGACAAAAACCGTCGTTTAATTATTCAAATAGAGAAAATGTAGTAAAACTAATTTGCGCTTACTCTCTTTCGCTTTAAAAATTTATCACCAAATTGGAAAAAACCTAGGCTAATTAAAATAATAACCGCACCAATGATTAGCTCTTGGCTTAATGGCTCATTGTTTAGCCAAGCTCCTAAGCCTAACGCAAAGCTAGGAGTTATGAGCGTAGTAAGTGATACCGTACTCGCATTTAGGTTTTGCAGTACATGAAAATACGCCAAAGCCCCAACTAAAGATCCAAACACACCTAGATAACCAATTGCCCACAATGATTTTGCACTCCAGTTTTGTATATGCAACTGACCATCTAATAACCACCAAGCAATAAAAAAGAGTGGAGTTACAAAAACTAAGGCACCAAATGTTGTTGCCATAGGGTGAATCGCAATTTGTACGCGCTTAATCATCACACCACTTAAGCTAAAAAAGCAAACAGCCATAAACACATAAAGTAACCCGAGCCCTTGAGTTTGCGAGTTTTGTACTTGGTTATAACTAACAAAATATAAGCCGATTAGGGCGCACGCTAACGCCACTAATTTAATCGGGCTAAATTTAGGTTCATTTAGTAATTGCTGAGCAAGCAACCCTGACAAAATAGGTGCAAGGCCAAACATAAGCGAAATAATACCCGAAGGGACTGTTTTAGCTGCCATATAGCTTAGTAACATACCGCCAAAAATACCTATACTCGAATAAAAATAAAGTAAGCATGCATTTTTGCTCCAAGGTACTCTAATGTTTGTTATGGCAACAATTAAACCACCTAAAAACAACCCCACCAGCATACGCATTAATACAGCAAGCGTTGGCGATACTGTTTCACTGCTCCACACAATCCCCAGTGGTGTAGTAGACCAAATGAGAACCATAAAAAAATACGATACTTTTACCGGCACATGCCAATCCTTAGCGTTTTATAACGCAATCCAACGTATATAAAATTATACCCTCACCACCCTATTTTAATACTTTTAAATGCATACAAGTCCTTAATAAATACAGTTGTAAATTGTAGGTTACATTTTAATACCGCTCTTTTATTACAAAACTATTTGAGATTTGAGTAACTAGTTATATCGTGCATGTATATTAATAATAATTAAGGTAATTAAGTGCTTAAAAATAAAACAACTGGAAGCATGTTAATTGTTGCAGGCACAACTATTGGTGCAGGTATGTTGGCATTGCCAATTGCATCTGCCGGGCTTGGGTTTAGTACCGCGCTTGCATTGATAATTGCTAGCTGGTTACTAATGACCTACACCGCACTACTCATGCTAGAGCTACACCAATATGCACCACACGATGCAACGTTAAATACGTTGGCTAAATTATGGCTTGGAAAGCGCGGACAATACATCGCGAATTTTTCGATGGTTTTTTTATTTTACGCTTTATGCGCTGCTTATATTGCAGGTGGTGGTGCACAACTTCAAGCGCGTATAAATATAGGCTTTGATGTAAATATAGCCCCACAGTTTGGCTCTGTGATCCTCGCTGTTATTATTGCAAGTGTGGTAACGCTGGGCACTAGCAAGGTAGATAAACTAAACAGAGTGTTATTTACAATAAAAATTATTGTATTAGCTAGTTTGTTTTACATGCTAACCCCTTATGTACAAGGTAAGCATTTATTAGAGATACCTGTAGAGCAAGGGTTAATCCTTTCAGCTATACCGGTTATATTTACTTCGTTTGGCTTTCATGGCTCTATTCCTTCTATTGTTAAATATGTTGGTGTAGAAATAAAAGTACTGCGCAAAGTAATGATTGCTGGAGCCGCCCTGCCTTTAGTCATTTATATTTTTTGGCAACTACTTAGCCAAGGTATTATGAGCCAAGCTGACTTACTCAACAGCCAAGGCCTTAGTGGCTTTGTATCAAGCGTGGCAAGTATTGCGCATAACCCAAGTGTAGCAACGGCCGTTAAGTTATTTGCTGATTTAGCACTTGCGACATCATTTTTAGGGGTGAGTTTAGGGTTATTCGATTTTTTTGCTGATACATTTAAAAAAGGTGACAATAAAACGGACCGAATTAAAACGGCCTTAATTACGTTTATTCCGCCGCTTGGCTTTGCATTATTTTATCCTCAAGGCTTTATTATGGCTTTAGGTTACGCTGCAATAGCACTTGTCGTACTTGCAATATTTTTGCCTGTAGCAATGGTTTATAAACAGCGTACAACATCAAGTAAAACAGGCTACAAAGTTAAAAGTGGGAATGTTGGGCTTGGCATAGCAGCTATATGTGGCATAACGATTATTGCTGCGCAGTTTATGCAAATGGCGGGGCTAATTCCTGCTATCGGTTAAAGCTTTTTGTTTTAATTTAGATATAAAAAAACCGCACATCATTAGATGTGCGGTTTTTTTATATTAACTGCGTTTATTTACAAACGTCAGCTACAGCATTTGAAAAGTATTCAATATTTGACTGGCTAACACCTGCAACATTTACGCGGCTAGAACCTACAATGTAAATACCATATTCTTTTTGTAGGCGAGCAATTTGCTCTTTATTAATACCTAAGAAAGAAAACATACCGTTTTGACGTTCAATAAATGAGAAGTCTTGCGCAATATCTTTAGTTGCTAAGCTTTCTTTAATTAAGCTACGTAAGCCATTTATGCGGCTACGCATTTCATCAAGCTCAGAGTGCCATAATTGTGTAAGCTCTGTACTGCTTAAAATAGTATTAACAATATCAGCACCATGCGCTGGCGGCATTGAGTAAATACTACGTACAACGCTTAGCATTACAGAGTTTGAAATATCTGCTGTTGCGCTATCTTTTGCAATTAGTGAACATGCACCAATACGCTCGCGGTATAAGCCAAAGTTTTTAGAACATGAAGAACAAATAATTAGCTCTTCTACTGCATCAGCTAAAATACGTAAGCCACGTGCATCTTCTTCAAGTGAAGCTCCAAAGCCTTGGTATGCAATATCAACAAGTGGTGTAAAGCCAACTTCTTTTGCAAGTTCGGCAACTGTGTTCCACTGTGTTTCGTTTAAGTCCATACCGCTTGGGTTATGACAACATGCATGCACTAAAACCACATCACCTTTAGGCACTTGTTTAAGTGTGTTGATCATTTCATCAAACAGTAAGTCTTTATTTTCGTAATCGTAATACGGGTATTCTTTTACTGTTAAGCCTGCAGCTTCAAACAAGCTAATATGGTTTGCCCATGTTGGATTAGTTACCCATACTGTTGCATCTGCATTGCAACGCTTAATAAATTCAGCTGCAACGCGAAGTGCGCCCGTACCACCTGGCGCTTGTGCAGTACGTACGCGATTTGCTAGCAATGCTTGATGTTCGCCTAGTAGTAACTGCTCCATCTTTTGGCAGTAATCTAAGTTACCCGCTAAACCAATGTAAGATTTGCTCATTTCGTTTTCAAGACGAAACGCTTCAGCTTTTTTAACCGCTTTAAGAACCGGTGTATTGCCTTGCTCATCTTTGTAGACACCTACACCTAAATCAATTTTATTAGGGTTTGTATCTTGTTTATAGGCCGCCATAAGGCCAAGAATAGGATCTGTTGGTAATGGTTTTAATACTGAGAACATTGGCTATCTCTTATCGTTATTTAGGGGTTAGCTGTTAAGCTAAGCTTAACATAAAAGCACATCATGTTGACTAGCGTTATTTACACTAGAAAGTGAGGAATTTTAATACAACATGCAATTAAAACGGCAAGCGTCTTTTCATCAAAAAAATCATTTTTAAAGGCTTCAGCATCTACAATACCAACACATTCATTTTGTGTATTAAATAAAGGTAAGCAGGTTTCTGATTTAACTTTAGGATCGCATGTGTAGTATTCACCACCTTGTGATAAGTACTCTTCAACGTTATTAATAATACGGCCCTTGTGAGATAGCGCAACCTGCACGTTATTACTACCTGCCGCAAATGCTTGCGTTAAAGGGAACAACGGACGACTAGGCGCACCATGATAAGCCAATTTTAATAGTTGCTTACCTTCACTAGTATTAGTTGATTGATAAATACCATACCAATCAACACTTGTTTGGTGCTCAATGTAGCTCACAATACTTTGTAAATTAGCTAGCTTGAACTGGGTTTGCTCATCATTTTCAAGATAATCAGTTAATTTGAATGGCTCATCTTGTAGGTAACCAAATAAACTACACGCACCGCCCTCGCCAAGCTCAGGTATTTGATACTCCCAACATACATCAGGCAAAGCTGTGTTTGCTAAATGTAGCTCAAGCTTTTCAAGCTCTGTTGAAATCAAAGCTGGATTAGCACTTAGTTGTGCTTTTTTTAGGTAAGAAGAAATCATTTGGCCATCCATACATCTAAAGTTTCGAGAATAATAGCATGGATATTTTTGCAGAGCTAGCTCAACTTGTAGCACATTTCAACTTGGTTACCGCTGGCGTTATAAGTTACTTTTTCGGCTATTTCTTCTAGTAAAGACACCCCTCTACCAAATTCATTATTAACCTTTGCCAACTCATCGTGCTTACTACTAAACCCTCGGCCTGAATCACAAATAATGAAATATAAACTGAGCGTGTCGGGGCAATAGCGCATATCAATAATAATCATCGCATCTGTAAGTTTAGCAAGAGCTGCCTCTCTTAATTCATAATATCGAAAAAAGCCGTCTTCTTGTTTTTTAATCTCTGAGTTAAGCCCTAGTACACCATGATCAAGCGCATTGTTATAAGCCTCAGACAACAGTAAAAATATATTAGAACGATGGGCATTTAGCCCCCCAACACTGCTTAAAATATTAACAACGTCGTAAACGGGGTCTGTTTTTTTTATTTGTTCTGAGTTTAAACTTAAAGATAAATTAAACGCTAAAGTAGAGAATGCTTCTCGCTCTTGCTCCTCAGGAACTAAAGGCAGGCAGTTTAGTAAAACAATGCTTAAATCATCTTGCTGTTTAGTGCCATCTGCAAACTTAGTAACGTCACCCACTATATCTTCGCTACTAATCATCGATTTACTTTTTAAGGTTTGTAAAAAACGCTCTTCCCCAAAAAATGTATCTTCTTTGTTTGCTGTTTCTATAATACCGTCGGTTGCTAATACTAGGCGTGTATTACTATTTGTTTCAAAGTGAATAACTTCATATTCAAATTCTTGATCGTCTAAAATCCCCAGCGCCATATGTTGCGACTCTAATGTTTGTTTTACATTACCGTCTTTATCTATTAGGTACGCATCTGGCAGGCCGCCCATCCATGCAGAAATACTTTTACCGGATGCACTAAGCTCTATAATGGTTGCAGCACAAAACATGTGTCCAGGTAGGAGATTGTAAAGCAGTGTATTTAGCTCACAGGCAATGTCATTAATCGCCATGCCTTTTTGTACCATAGTATAAAAAACACGAGAGATAGGTAATGCACCAATAGCTGCCGCTAAGCCGTGCCCTGTAAAGTCTCCCAACATGCAATACAGATTGCCTATTGGACTTTGCGCCACTAAAAACATATCGCCGTTAAACATAGACGCCGGCGATAAATTAAAATCGAGGTACTCTTTAAACTTGCCTTGATTCTCTAATGAGTTATTAAAAATATGCTCAATTATTTCGTGTTCACGTTCAATTTGATTGTGATGATATTCAAGCAGTTTTTTTTGTTGATTTGATTTTTTACTTAGCTCTCTGGTGCGGCTATGTGCTTTAATTTTTGCATGCAAAATAACTTTTTCAAATGGTTTATGAATAAAGTCATCGCCACCTACCGCGAGGCACCGCTCAAAACTTGCTTGATCTTCTAAGGAGGTTATAAAAATAATCGGTAAGTAAACTTCACTATACTGCTGCTTTATTTTTTCAGCTGCTTCAAAACCATCCATTACGGGCATTAATACATCGAGTAAAACAATGTCTATTAGCTCTCTTTTAAGTACATTAAGTGCATCTAGCCCATTGTAAGCCACTGAAATTTTGTAACCTTCCTGCTCAAGCATTTTACTTAGTAAAATGCGATTGAGCGCCTGATCGTCAACAATCAACACATGTATCATTAGCTAATATCAAACTTTTTATCAAAACGTGAAATTTGTAGGATTTTTCTAAGCTGAGGCTGGCAATTACTTATTTCGATGGTTTGTACTTGGCTATCAATGGTTTTTTTCATGTTAAGTAACATGCCAAGTGCTGAACTATCCATATAATCAGTCTCTCTTAAATCGATAATAACCTTTACTGTTTTTTCGCTCATTTGAGCATAAGCTTGGCGAAACGATTGCACTAAATTAAAATCAAACTTACCTTTAATTTGTATTGTTAATGTAGTGCCATCGACTGATTCATTCTTAGTTAAACTCATAGTAAACTCCAATAATATTTCCTTTGAACTAAATATAACCTGTTAAAAGTATTTAGCAAAAAGAAAAACACACAACTTCAAATTTGCTATCATTTACACCAGTATTTAATTCATTTTTATCCACAAAGGTAAGGTATGAGTGATAGTCACTTAGTATATTCAACTAGTACGGGTCGCATTGACCAGCCGAAACCAGAAAAAGAGTTGCACGCTAAACTTTTTAAAGATGGTTTTATTCGCATTGAGCGTCAAACTAAAGGGCGTAAAGGCAAAGGCGTAATGCTAGTTGTTGGCATTGATCCAAAAGATCACGATTTAAAAAAGTTAGCTAAAACTATAAAAAGCAAAATGGGCCAAGGCGGCGCAGTAAAAGAAGGCATTATTGAAGTACAAGGTGATGACCGAGATAAACTAAAAGGCATTTTAGAAGCGTTAAAATTTAAAGTTAAAATTGCGGGTGGTTAACCCGCAATTTTATTAACTAGTTACTTCGCTATTTGCGAGTTCATTTAACCTTTCATACAAATTCGGTAGTTCGTGCTCAGCAATTGGCTTACTAAAATAATAGCCTTGCACAATGAAGCAATTATTATTTTGTAAAAACTGCATCTGCTCTATTGTCTCAACTCCTTCTGCGACCACGTCTAGCTTTAACTTTTGCGCCATGGCAATAATAGCTGCAGTGATTTCCATATCATTTGTATCCTCAGGGATATCTTTTACAAATGAACGGTCAATTTTCAATATATCAACCGGGAACCGTTTTAAGTAACTGAGCGACGAATAACCTGTACCAAAGTCATCAATAGAAATAGATATACCTAATGCTTTAAGCTCGTGCAATTGTGTAATGGCTGCCTCTACATTACCCATTAGCATGCTTTCGGTCAGCTCTAAATGAAGGCGCTTTGCTGAAACACCCGACTTAATTATCATTTTGCTCAGTGTTGTAACTAAGCTTGAGTCTTTAAACTGGCGGGCCGATAAGTTTATCGATATATTATTTTCTAGACCTTGTTCTGCCAATCTTACGGCAAAATCACAAGACTCTTGAAGCACCCATTCACCTAATTCAACTATAAGGCCTGTCGCTTCTGCAATAGGAATAAATTTATCTGGAGGGATTGCGCCTTCAGTTGGGTGGAACCATCTTAATAACGCTTCATAACCAACGACCTGATGAGTACGGCTATCAACTTGAGGTTGGTAGTAAACTACAAATTGCTTTTCTTTGAGCCCTATACGTAACTCATTTTCGATAAATAAACGCTCATTTGCGGCCGCGTTTAATTCTTGGCTATAAAAGTGGAAGGTATTACGTCCTTTTGCTTTTGCCTCATACATTGCCAAATCAGCATGTTTGAGTAACTGATCTTCCTCTAAGCTATCGTAAGGAGCCATAGTTATACCAATACTTGCACTGACAATAACTTCATTGCTACCTAGTTTTATGGGCACGTTCAGTGTTTTTTGAATTGTATTGGCAACATCAGCCGCGTGAGCTTGGCTTTCTATACCACTGAGCAACACTGCAAATTCATCACCACCTAAGCGCGCTATGGTGTCCTCGGCTCGTAAACGTTTTTTAAGTCTGTTTGCCACTTCAATTAATAATTGATCGCCAGCATCGTGCCCTAATGTGTCGTTAATACGCTTAAATTCGTCTAAATCAAAGTAAAACAAAGCAAATGCATAATGCCCGCGCTCTGCTAATGCCATTGATTTACGCAATTGCATTCTAAAAAATGTTCTGTTGGCAAGTCCCGTAAGAGTGTCAAAGTAAGCCAATTGTTCCATTTTACGCTGGCTTTCTTTTACAAACGAAATATCTTGTGCTGATGCTACATAACTGGTTATTTCACCGCCCTCTTCACGAATTGGCGAAACACTTAAAGACACCCAAATTGGCTCTTTGTTTAAACCAGCTATTAATGTGTCCCCGCGCCAGTAATTACGGCTGCGTAAATCTATGTCTATATCTTCAATTAAAATAGACATTTCTGAGGCAATAATATTAAGTAATGGTGCTCTATTAAAATGGCTTTCTGGATAGCCTGTCATTTCGAGCATTTTGGGGTTTACGTACTCAATGACAAAATTTTCATCGGTGATCACAACCCCAGTGCCCGAGAACGCTACCGCTTTAGATAAACGATTAGCTGCTTTTTCAGCAATTTCTTTTTCTGTAATTCTTTGGTTTAAACCATCAATAAGTTTGCGGATTTCTACCGTCATGTCTCTAAATGAGCCATTAAGCGTACCAATCTCATCTTTGTTTTCTGGCGGAAACTCTGTTGTTAGCTGACCTTTACCAAAGCTTGTTACTGCATAAACTAAAGTATGTAAACGCCGAAGCACTAGTTGATAAAGCGCCTGATGCAGCAATAAGGCAACTAATATTGCGTATAAAATAAAGAGTCCAAAAAACTTCAGTTTTAAATCTTGTAACGCAGATAACGTTGATGAACGTTTTTTATAAACCCCTATGTACCAATCTAAATCATCAATTTTACGGATATTAATAATGTGAGCTTCATCATTTTGTTCAAATGAATTGGCGTATTCTGGTAACTTCACCGCAATTGCATCGTCAATAATTGACTGCAGTTCTGGGTTTACAAATTCGTTAGTAGCGAGTGCTTTATTGTCACTACCGTAGTCAGCTAATAATGCAGGGTTTAGATTGGGATGGGCTAACAATTGCCCTTTACTATCAAATACAAGTAAGTGTTTTTCTTTATCGCCAACAGGTAAAAATGAAATAAGTTTATTAAGGGAAATATCGCTTCCCGTTACACCTAAAAACTCGTTATCAACATACACCGGCACTAGTAAGCTAATAACCCACTTTCGCCATACTGTATCGTAATAAACTTTTGACCATGCAGGCTCTCGCTCTGACCCCAACATACTTTTAATATATTTATACGTTGTACCTTGCGTAACTCTAAACTCGGCTGGTGCATTTAATGCCCAGTTTGGAGGAGAAACACGAATGAAATCGTCATCGGTAATTAAATAAAAGTTAAAAAAGTCATGTACCAGAGTCGGAGAAATTATACGCCATAACATTTCAGAATCATTAAATAGGCGTTTATAAAAAGGAGAGTAATTTTGCTGTGGTAAAAATGCTGCTGATAATCCGTCAGCCGAGGCACTTCGAATCGTACCATCGCTATTAAACTGTAACTGTGATTTATTACCTAAATTAATTGGTGAATTAGATTGAAAAAGCTGCTCTGTCACTACGTTATTAGCTTGCTGAGCAATATTTATTTTTGTTTTAATACGCTCATTAAACTGCTTCACTAATAAATCTGTAGAGCTTTTTAACACCTCATGTTCTTCAAAAACAAGTTGTTTCTCTTCAGATTTAAGCATTAAGGCAGCCGCACATACCCCTGCTATTAAACAAATAGCAGATATAAGCAGTGAAAGTTTTACACTTAAAGAATTCAATCCAAAACGAGATGGAGGCCGTCTGTAAACCACGGGTCAACCTTAATTATTAATAATTGTTATTATTTGAACCAGTTAACGAAATATACCAGATCCGCATTCATATTTATAAATTATTTGTAAAGTTTCTATAATAATCACCTAAGGTAAATAAATAGTACCCTAAGCTTATTTAGATCTTTATTGACATTGTTGGCAACTCTCCATACATTAACCGTATGAACATATTTATCTCTCGCACTTTTTTTTCGTTTTTTAGCTTCTTTATATAGAAGAGGCTTCCCTGTTTGTGAGATAAAATCAATCGAATAGTAAAGCCTCCCAACCGGGAGGCTTTTTTGTTTTTGCTGTGTAATAACAGCCTACTTTTGGAATGAGGATACCAAAATGACAAATGATGTATTAAATGCACTAAGACACGATATAAATGAAATAGACTCCGACCTACTCGTGTTATTAGCTAAACGCCGTCGCATTAGCCACGGTGTGGTTGAATATAAAATCGCCAACAACAAGCCAATTCGCGATGAAGCACGTGAACTCGCGCTTCTAGAAAAATTAATTGGTTATGGTAAGTCACTGGGTTTAGATGCTTACTACGTAAATAATGTGTTTCAAACTATTTTGGAAGATTCAGTTTTACACCAACAAGCAATGTTACAAAAAAACCTTAATCCAGACGCACTGAGTGAAACACACCGTGTAACTTACTTAGGTGGTCAAGGTTCTTATAGCCAGCTTGCATGTCATAAATACTTTAGTCGCCGCCCTGGTAAATTAATTGAAATTGGCTGTACATCGTTTGACGAAATAACAGGTAAAGTAGAAAACGGCCAAGCTGATTTTGGTTTATTACCGATTGAAAACACAAGCTCTGGTAGCATTAACGAAGTATTTGACTTATTACAGCACGCACAAGTCTCTATTGTTGGAGAAGTCACTCACAGTGTAGAGCATTGCTTACTCGCAAACCCTGATACTGAACTTAGCCAACTAACAAAAGTATTTGCACACCCGCAACCATTTGCACAGTGCAGCCGTTTTTTACAGGGCTTAGGTGATTTACAACACGAAACATGTGACTCTACATCAAGCGCATTACAATCAGCTCTAAACACACCAAATAGTGCTGCAATTGGCTCTGCACAAGCAGGAAAAAATGTCGGCCTTGAAGTCATCAAATCAAACCTTGCTAATCAAAGCGAAAACCATAGCCGCTTTATTGTTGTTGCGCGTAAACCTCTGCAAGTGTCTAACCAAATTCCAACTAAAACTAGTTTAATCATGTCGACAAAACAGCAAGCGGGCTCACTAGCCGATGCGTTGATGATTTTTAAGCAGCATAAGATTAATTTAGTAAAACTTGAGTCGCGCCCAACTCCGGGTAATCCGTGGGAAGAAGTATTTTATGTAGATCTTGAAGCAAACTTAGCTGATAGCCAAGTAAAAGAAGCACTAGAAGAGCTTAAAGAGCACACCCAATATGTACGTATTTTAGGCTGCTATCAAAGCGAGTCATTACAGGCAGTAAGCGTTAATACCTAATACACACTTCCATAAAATAAAAAGGGCCGATATCGGCCCTTTTTAGTAAAAAGTGACAAGTATTAGTCTAAAACTTTTGAATCATTCGCTTTATTTAATAAGCTTCGGCTTTGTGTTAAAAAGTGCTCTGTTGAGTCAGAAAAGTAAACTTTCGCCTGCGCAAAAGAATCAATAAGCGCTGCTTTATCTCCTGCTTTTAATTTTTCCAATGTACTTGCAAAAGTGTCTTGGTACTGTGCGAGTAGGCTCTCTACATCATCGAATTGCGCTAACATAATATCTGAGTACAACTCCGGCGACTGTGCAAATAAACGCCCTACCATCATCAGCTCTAATTGATAAATAGGTGACGAGCAACTACGTAACTCTTCTAGTGTATGACTTTGTTTTGCTAAAAACTGTCCGTACACAAATGTTGTTAAATGGCGCATTACCTGAATAATTTGCATTGCTTCGTCGTGCTTTTTAGCATCAAGTTCAACAAGCTGACAACCCCATACTTGTAACTGCTGTAACAAGCCTTTTGCCGCTTGGTGCTCTCGCCCTTCACATACAACGACTGTTTGTTTTACCCAGTGTGATATGTCAGGGCCAAACATAGGATGCAAACCCACCACAGGGCCACTGTGCGCAGCTTTTAGTGCTTTAATAGGCGATTGCTTTACCGATGTAATATCAACTAGTAAACAGTCATCATCTAGTTTAGGTAACTTAGCAACTACTGCGTCCAATGCATTAATTGGTACGCTAATCATTACCAGCTTGGCACCTTTTAAAATATTTTGCGCATCGTTTTGCTGATCTTTATCTAAAACTTTAACTTCGTAACCTGAGCGAATAAACTGCTGAGCAAATAGCTGCCCCATAGCACCTTGGCCACCTACAATAACAATTGGCGAAAGTTCTGGCGCTGCACATGCAAGTTTTGCTTGTTGGTTTTGATAGGCTTCTCGCATCATGCGTCTTAGTATATCTTCAACGAGATCGGGGCTTACATTTTGATTTATTGCTTCTTGCCTTCTTGCCGCTAATAGCTCTGCTTCACGATTAGGTGCATGTAAAGGCGCGCCTGTTTGTTGTTTTATCTCACCAATTTTTTGCGTAATACCATTACGTTTAGCGAGTAAGGCAACAAGTTGTGCGTCGCATTCATCTATACCTTCTCTCAGCTGTGCTAAATCACTTATGTCAGCCACGTTCATACCACCTTAAAAAACAAATAACGTAAATATAAATTTACATAAAAGTAAACTAATCAATACGATAAATACTAACAGGATCAGCTAACTGATAAAAGGCTAAAGCTTAAATTTTACTAATGAGGAAATAAGAATTGAGAATTGAGAATTGAGAATTGAGAATTGAGAATTGAG
>NZ_JACJFC010000089.1:0-339 GCF_014164385.1 Pseudoalteromonas sp. SG43-3 | reverse complement strand
AGCCTGGTAATGTCCTACTTTCACATAGCAAATGCTACACTATCATCGGCGCTGTTTCGTTTCACTACTGAGTTCGGCATGGAGTCAGGTGGGTCCAAAACGCTATTGTCACCAAGCAAATTAGGTGCAAAGAATTAATGACAAGCACGTAGTGCTACCATTTTCTTTGCGCAAGGTGCCTCAACTTTAACGCTACGCGCTAAGAGTCACCTCTTGAATTTGGAAAATATCTGATAATATTTTTTAAGTCTTTCTTTAAGCAATATCTACTTTAGTCATATTAACTTCTGTCAAACTGTCGCATAAAACGCGTTTGGCGTTGTATGGTTAAGCCTCACG
>NZ_JACJFC010000088.1:0-341 GCF_014164385.1 Pseudoalteromonas sp. SG43-3 | reverse complement strand
CAAATGCGCTTTCTGAAAATGCTAACTTAGATAGCTTAGAAGATGATTTTGATGATGAACTATTAATTGATAATGACTTCTCTGAATCAGAAGCTAAGGTTGAAGACGAGTCGTTTGATGATGATTTACTGCAAGAAATTAATGACGGAATTGATTCTGTTGAACCATTTAGTATAGAAGAGGATACCAAACCTCTTAACCTTGATGAAGTTCAAGAAACACTAGAAAGTGAGTTGCCATTTACCCCCGAAGAATTACAAGGTGATGATTTAGACGGTGAGGCGCAGGGAGTCGCTTCCAGCCAAGCTGAGCAGGACTTATCAAATGCGCTTTCTGAAAAT
>NZ_JACJFC010000087.1:0-356 GCF_014164385.1 Pseudoalteromonas sp. SG43-3 | reverse complement strand
AAGGGTGTATTATTCGCATCCCTTGAGACGCTAAAGCGACTCAAAACGTTCTTTAACAATATAAAGCAATCATCTGTGTGGGCACTCGTACAGATTGAGTTCTAACAGCCAAGCTACTTAGGTAGTGAGGCAAAAAAATTAGAGTCTCAATTGAAACTGAGTGACCAACAGCAATAACTACTTCGGTAGGAATTGCAGCACAGTCAATTCAATATCGAAAGATATTAAAATAAATTCAGAATTCATTGAGCTGTCGAAAGACATAAAACTTTTTAATTGAAGAGTTTGATCATGGCTCAGATTGAACGCTGGCGGCAGGCCTAACACATGCAAGTCGAGCGGTAACAGAAAGTAGC
>NZ_JACJFC010000086.1:0-361 GCF_014164385.1 Pseudoalteromonas sp. SG43-3 | reverse complement strand
AACATTGGTGCACTTCTACGTGGTACTAAGCGTGAAGACGTTGAACGTGGTCAAGTACTAGCTAAGCCTGGTTCAATCAACCCACATACTACATTCACTTCAGAAGTATACGTACTTTCTAAAGATGAAGGTGGTCGTCATACTCCATTCTTCAAAGGTTACCGTCCACAGTTCTACTTCCGTACAACTGACGTAACTGGTGACGTACAGTTACCAGAAGGCGTAGAAATGGTAATGCCTGGTGATAACATCAAGATGACAGTAACTCTAATCGCACCAATCGCGATGGATGAAGGTCTTCGTTTTGCTATCCGTGAAGGTGGTCGTACTGTAGGTGCTGGTGTTGTAGCAACTATCGTAG
>NZ_JACJFC010000085.1:0-391 GCF_014164385.1 Pseudoalteromonas sp. SG43-3 | reverse complement strand
CAGCAACAAGCACCCTCAACTTTACAAAAGACACCCAAGCCAGTACAACGCTAGTGCTTGAAGACTCAGTAATAAACGCAGCAGAAGACGACGCGGTAAGTGTAAGCGGTAAAGTTGATGACGTAGAATCAACAAACAGCATTACCGTAACCTTTACAGATAAAGACGGTAAAAAAGTAACCGTTGATAATGTAACCATAAATGCCGATGGCACATGGGAAGTAAGTGACGAAGATATAAGCTCACTTGCAGATGGCGACGTAACAGTAAGTGTTAGCGTATTTGATAACGCCGGCAATGAAGCGGTAAATACCGAAACACTAACCAAAGACACCAACGCCAATGTAACCGTTGAAATACAAGATACAGCCGATAACGTTATTAACGGCAA
>NZ_JACJFC010000084.1:0-399 GCF_014164385.1 Pseudoalteromonas sp. SG43-3 | reverse complement strand
AATGTGCGTGTGTAGGCGGTGACAGTAACGTACCACTAGGGTTTATCTCTCTAACAGAAAACTTATTTATGATAGCTGCCGGTATTTGGATGTTTGTTAGGTAAATAACAGCTTTAATTTAAAAACATGATGATGTACTAGTGTGATTACCAAGGGATTATGTCGCTCTAATTACCGAGCGACTTTGTCGTAAATAGCATATCAGCTGTACTAGCTCATATCAGATCTCACAGTTTAAGTGAATAAGTTTAGACTTCATCAGGCAGACTGCTATGAGCGAAAAGCAGACATTGACCGTTAATCGTTTCAACGACGGCAATTAGCCATACGTTGCATGTTTGCTCCCTTACTGGTTTTACGATATCCAAAACCGACATAACGACCATTAAGCAAATACCA
>NZ_JACJFC010000083.1:0-428 GCF_014164385.1 Pseudoalteromonas sp. SG43-3 | reverse complement strand
GGTGATGAACACCCAATCACCGCCACCGTGGATGCAAACGGTGATTGGCAAGCAACCAGCCCTGAATTACCGGATGGAAGCTACACCGTGCAAGCCAGTATCACCGATGATGCAGGCAACACCGGTGGCGCGACACAAACGGGCAACTTAGATACCTTAGCGCCAACACTGACGTTAGACACAGTCGGCGCAACCAACGACAGCACGCCAACAATCAGCGGGACATCGAACGCGCCAGTAGGCACGGTTATAACGATTAACGTCACGGATGCAGATAATACAGAAACGTTTACTGCAACAGTACAAGCCGATGGCAGCTGGTCAGCAGATGTACCGAACGCGTTAACTGATGGTCCACTCACTATTGAAGCAAGCGTTAGTGATAACGCCGGTAATACCACTACATTAAGTGAAACCGCAACACTCAA
>NZ_JACJFC010000082.1:0-442 GCF_014164385.1 Pseudoalteromonas sp. SG43-3 | reverse complement strand
CAACGTTGATAGGCAAGATGTGGAAGTGGTGTGAGCCATTAAGCTAACTTGTACTAATTACCCGTGAGGCTTAACCATACAACGCCAAACGCGTTTTATGCGACAGTTTAGACAGAAGTTAATATGACTAAAGTAGATATTTACTGAAAGACTTAAAAAATATTATCAGATATTTTCCAAATTTTAGAGGTGACTCTTAGCGCGTAGCGTTAACATTGAGGCACCTTGCGCAAAGAAAATCGTAGCACTACGTGCTTGTCATTGATTCTTTGCACCTAATTTGCTTGGTGACAATAGCGTTTTGGACCCACCTGATCCCATGCCGAACTCAGTAGTGAAACGAAACAGCGCCGATGATAGTGTAGCATTTGCTATGTGAAAGTAGGACATTACCAGGCTTCAAATTGTAGAGAGCCCGACTAGAAATAGTCGGGCTTTTTTA
>NZ_JACJFC010000081.1:0-452 GCF_014164385.1 Pseudoalteromonas sp. SG43-3 | reverse complement strand
GGTGATGAACACCCAATCACCGCCACCGTGGATGCAAACGGTGATTGGCAAGCAACCAGCCCTGAATTACCGGATGGAAGCTACACCGTGCAAGCCAGTATCACCGATGATGCAGGCAACACCGGCGGTGCGACACAAACGGGCAACTTAGATACCTTAGCGCCAACACTGACGTTAGACACAGTCGGCGCAACCAACGACAGCACGCCAACAATCAGCGGAAGCAGCAATGCGCCAGCGGGCACAGTGATAAACATCAGTGTAAGCGACGGCACCACAACAGAAACGTTTACTGCAACAGTGCAAGCCGATGGCAGCTGGTCAGCCGATGTACCGAACGCGTTAACTGATGGTCCACTCACTATTGAAGCAAGCGTTAGTGATAACGCCGGTAATACCACTACATTAAGTGAAACCGCAACACTCAACACCACGGCCCCAAGCATTAGTAT
>NZ_JACJFC010000080.1:0-505 GCF_014164385.1 Pseudoalteromonas sp. SG43-3 | reverse complement strand
ACCACTACATTAAGTGAAACCGCAACACTCAACACCACGGCCCCAAGCATTAGTATTAATGCACTGGTTGACACCAACGACACCACCCCAACCATTAATGGTACAAGCGATGCGGCAGATAACACTACCATTAGCTTAACGTTTGAAGACAGTGCAGGGAATATTACGACTGTTGATACAACCGTAACGGGTGGAGTATGGAGTGTCGATGCACCAACTGATTTAGCCGAAGGCGAATATACTGTCACCGCAGAGGTAAATGATGGTCTAGGTAATATCGGCAGCGCCACAGAGACAGGTCAGATAGACCTAACAGGTCCGAGCCTTGTTATTACCGACAACGGTGTAGGTAACGACACCACGCCAACAATTGCAGGTACCAGCGATGCACCGCAAGGCAGTGAAGTAACCATTGTTGTCACCGACAGCAGCGGCGCAGCGCAAACCATGAGTGCCACCGTGCTTGCTAATGGTACGTGGTCAATCCCTGTACCGGTAGCACTTG
>NZ_JACJFC010000007.1:125561-222039 GCF_014164385.1 Pseudoalteromonas sp. SG43-3 | reverse complement strand
GTGCAAAAAAATGTTGTGGGGTTTCAACTAAAAAAGTTAAATATATTTTTATATTAATTAATTGGTTATATGAACACGTATAATTATAGAGCTAGCCTATACGTGTTAATAATTTGAAAAACTGTAGTACACTTGGTATTCAAATTACAAGCTTTTAACAACAAGGATTGATAGTGCCTGCAATTTTACAAATAGAAAAACAATTTATTTTAAAATTGAGTAGCGGATTTTTTATTACCAATCGTCTTAAGCTGTAATGGCAAAACAATAACAACAATTGCCAAAACCACACACACACGAGACACACACTCAATGACAAAAGACACACTATTTTATAAGGCTTATCTGGCCTCGCGCAAAGGTCTCTCAAATGTAGTGGCACGCATAGTGCCTCCACATGAAATTGAAGACATTGTGCAAGAAACTTACGTGCGAATTTGTCAAATAAAAAACACTGAAAACATTTGCTCACCAAAATCTTTTATTTATAAAACGGCGCGTAACCTAGCGCTCGATTATCAAAAGCAAGCCAATATACGACTAGTCGATAGTATCGACAACATGGAAGCATTAGAGCAACTCTTAACGGAACATCAGAAAGACGAAATGTACGAAAATGCGCTTACCGATTGCGAATTTTCAAATTTTTGTGAAGCTGTCAGGCTTTTGCCTGTTCAATGCCGTAAAGTGTTTGTATTAAAAAAAGTGTATGGTTATTCGCAGCGAGAAATTGCTGCTCAATTAAACCTTAGTGAAAGTACCGTGGAAAAACATATAGCAACCGGCGTAAAACGTTGTACGCAGTTTATGCGACAATCTGAAAAAAGTGTGTATGGCAAACCTAACTCTTCTTCACAAAAAAGTGCAGGGGGTAGTCATGAGTAATGTCCACCATATAGACGAACGAAATAATAAGGCAGTCGAAGACGCACGCCTTGATTGTGCAAGTGAATGGCTTGCTAAGCTCGATAGAGGTTTAACTAAACCCGAAAAAGACGCATTGCAGCTCTGGTTAGCTCAGTCATATAAAAACGTCGAAGTATTACTTGAAGTTGCACACCTATGGGACAAGATGGGTGAACTCAGCCGCTTATCTGATCTATTCCCGCAATCACAATCTAGACAAAAACGCCTCCCTGTGTGGTTAGGTGCAACGGCCGCTTCTGTTTTATTGGCTGTTGCACTTAGCTTTTTTCAAGAAGCATTTAATTTTTCATTTTTTTATCCCGTTAATCGGTCAGCTGTTGTCGCTAAGCAACTTAACTTTCAAACGGGTGTAGGTGAAAGCAAAGACATAATTTTGCCAGATAAAAGTGAAATTACATTAAACACTAATAGTTTTGTACAAATAAGATATACCCGAGACTCTCGAGTAATTAACTTACTGCGGGGGGAGATACATATAAATGTGGCGCATGATAAGGCACGGCCTTTAAGTGTTATTGCTGGTGATAAAGTTATTCAGGCAGTAGGCACTGCGTTTAATGTTGAAGTGGGTGAAAAACAAATAGAATTAATAGTCACTGATGGAAAAGTGCTTGTTGCCGAACAAAGTAATTCGCAACCATCAAGCCTCCAAAAAAATGGAACAAATAAGCTTGGTAAATTTTTATCAAATAACTCTACAGCAGTTTCTAAAGGTGAAAAGCTCGATTTAAGTTTCAAAGGTAAAATAGCTAAGCACGTTGAAAAAGTAGACCCTATAGACGTAGCGGCTAGTCTTTCTTGGCGTAAAGGAAGCCTTATTTTTAGAGGCGAATCTCTTGCCGATGCCATGGCCGAGATTAGTCGATATACGAATATAGACTTTGAGCTTTCTGATGATGAGCGTTTAACAAGGGTACAAGTCGCTGGTATGTTTAAAACAGGCGATGTTAAGGGCTTATTAGAAGTATTAAATAATAATTTTAATATTAGTTATGAAAGAATTAGCCCAGATAAAATTCGTTTAAATTACGCAGATCCAAGCGCTTCAATATAGTACAGTACACAATAATAAAAATCAGGACACACAATCATGACATCATCTTTATCGCCGAGGAATAATAGCTCGGCGCACACATCAAACACGTGCTCACTTTTTTACGTAATTTTTATCTCTGCCGTGGCTGCTATTGGTGGCTTTTTATTTGGTTTTGACTCAGGTGTTATTAACGGCACAGTGTCGGCACTCGGTAATGCTTTTAACTCAAGCAGTGTAGCTACGGGCTTTAACGTAGCGTCTGTGTTACTTGGCTGCGCCCTAGGTGCACTTGCTGCGGGGCCGCTGGCTGATAAATTTGGCCGCCGTGCAATTATGATCATCACCGCGATTATTTTTGCCATTAGTGCCTTTGGGTCGGGCATTAGCGAAAGCTCAGCTGAATTTATTTTTTATCGCTTATTTGGTGGCTTAGGTATTGGTGCTGCATCAGTATTAGCGCCAGCTTACATTGCTGAGGTTGCACCACCAGCACTTCGCGGTCGTTTAGCTACACTTCAACAACTCGCTATTGTACTGGGTTTGTTTGCTGCGTTTTTAAGTAACTATTTAATTGCTGATGCCGCAGGTAGCGCGCAAAATATTTTAATGCTTGATACAGCCGCTTGGCGCTGGATGTTTTGGGCTGAGCTTGTGCCTGCTGTGTTGTTTTTAGTGGGTGTTTTGTTTATTCCGGAGTCGCCTCGTTATTTAGTGGCGCAAGGTAAAGTAGACGATGCTAAAGCAGTATTTAGTAAAATATCGAACGACAACGTTGATGCGCAAATAAGCGATGTTAAACGCTCATTGCATAGCGACACAAAGCCAAGTATTCGCGATTTATTTATTGATAACAGTAAAAAAGTACACCCAATTGTTTGGGTGGGTGTTGCGCTGAGTGTATTTCAGCAATTTGTGGGTATTAACGTGGTGTTTTATTACGGCTCTGAGCTTTGGCAGGCCGCTGGGTTTGACGAGTCGCAATCGCTATTTATAAATGTACTCGCAGGTACTACTAATATTGTATCAACCTTTATTGCCATTGCCCTAGTTGACAAAATTGGCCGTAAACCACTGCTCTTAGTAGGCAGTATTGGTATGTTTATTAGCTTAAGCGCGCTTACTTATATATTTGGTAGTGCAGGCCTTGATGAAGCAGGCAAACTTGCCCTTAGCGATAACATGGGTACGTTTGCACTGATTATGGCTAACTTATTTGTGGTATTTTTTGGCTTAAGTTGGGGCCCTGTTGTATGGGTATTATTAGGCGAAATGTTTAATAATCGTATTCGTGGTGCAGCCCTTGCTGTTGCAGCTAGCGCACAATGGATTGCTAACTTTGCCATTACCATGACCTTCCCTATTATGCTGGCCAATATTGGCCTTGCCGGTGCTTATGGCTTTTATGCGTTATCGGCACTTATAAGCATATTTTTTGTTGTTAAATACATAAAAGAAACACGCGGTAAAACGCTCGAATCTATGTAATTTTTAAAAGCGGTGATATTAATCACCGCTTTGCTTTTACATACAATGGCGTTATTTAAGAGTGATTGTTTGGATGAGCTCAACGTTAATTAATAAATATATTTTAAACTGCTGTTAATACGTAAACGCTCCTTTTACCAGCAAGCTTTTACTACCAAAGTTTATAGCTACCGATTGCATACTTAAATATCACTACAGCTCAATACGTTAGCGAAACTATTAACTTAAGTTAAGGTTGAATAGCAATCTACGCTCATTTATTTTAACTTTATAACCATTGCCGTATTACCTTTTATTATAACTAATCTATTTAAATTCCTTTTTAGAATATCAAAAATTAGCTATTGTCCGCCCATTCCAACTTTATGTATTTACTAAAATGAAAAAACAGTTAATTTCAGGCTTAGCTTTAACGTGTGCGTTAGGTTCGTTCAGTGCATTTGCTACTAATGGTTATTTTACTCACGGCTATGGCATGACCCACAAAGGCATGGCTGGCGCAGGTGTAGCGCTGTCAGAAGAGTTAATGTCTGGCGCTAATAATCCAGCAACCTTTTTACCTAACGGAACAGAGCTATCTCTGGGCTTAGAGCTTTTTTCACCTGAACGAAAATATACTGCATCAAAAGTAGATACTTTTTACCCTGGCGCATTTTATCTTGAAGCAAAAACACAAAAAAGCGACAACACTGTATTTGCAATTCCAGAGTTTGCTATTGGCCATCAATTAAATGAAAAAGTAAATATTGGCTTATTAGTGTATGGCAACGGCGGTATGAATACCGAGTACGGCGCAGAATCCTCTCCTGAGGGGACTTTTTACGCTGGTACAACGGGCGTTGATTTAAAACAACTCTTTATTAGCCCAACAGTAAGCTATGAGTTGAATGAACAAACACGCCTTGGTGTATCCCCTATTTACGTGGTGCAACAGTTTGAAGCGCAAGGGCTTGGAAACTTTGCTCCTTTTTCGCAATCACCCCAAGCGCTCACAAATAATGGCACCGATACAAGCACAGGCTTAGGCATTCAACTAGGTATTAGCCAAGATATAAATTCGTCATTAAGCTGGGGGGCGAGTTACCGCTCATCAGTGTCTATGCAAGAGTTTGATAGCTATAAAGGTTTGTTTGCAGAGCAAGGCGGATTTGATCTACCAAGTTCGTTTCAACTTGGCGCAGCCTACAAGCTTACCCCAAGTAATCAGGTTGTATTTGATTGGCAAAAAATAAATTACAGCGAAGTAAAAAGTATTGCAAATCCAATCAGTAACTTGGTGTCAGCACCTTTGGGGGCTGATGCAGGAGCTGGGTTTGGCTGGAACGATATGACTATTTATAAGCTTGACTATCAGTGGCAACGTACATCGCAACAAAAAATTCGTTTTGGGGTATCTTATACTGAGCAACCTATTCCTTCATCAAACGTTTTGCTTAATATTTTAGCCCCGGGCGTTCAAGAGTGGCATTTTACTACTGGCTTTAGCCATTCTTTTACCAACAAGGTACAATTAAACGCTATGGCTTTTTATTCGCCAGCAAAAAAAGTAACGGGTGCTAACTACTTAGCGCCTAATCAACAATTATCAATCGAAATGAAACAAACCGGTTTAGGCGTTTCTATTGTTTGGGAAATTTAAAAATGATAACAGAATTCACCCCAGTATCGGCTGCAATAGGCGGGGCATTAATAGGTATAGCGTGTACGTTATTACTGGTTTTATACGGAAAAATTGCGGGCATATCAGGCATTGTTAAGTCTGTATTCGCTAAAGCAAATTCAGACTCTCGTTGGCAGTTATACTTTATTTTAGGGTTGTTGTTGGCAGGAGTGGCTGTAAGGGTATTTGCGCCTTCTTTATTAGAAGGCGAATTGCAATTACCGCCTTGGCTTATTGTTGTTGCAGGGCTTTTAGTTGGCGCTGGTACAACGTTAGCTAATGGGTGCACAAGTGGCCATGGTGTGTGCGGCATGTCGCGCTTTTCTACTCGCTCTTGGGTTGCAACATGCACATTTATGCTTGTCGCCTTCATTACAGCAAACCTTGTAGGATAAATAATGAAAGCAATTATGATGGTTGTTATAGGCTTTATATTTGGCTTAGGACTTATTATTAGCGGGATGACAAACCCTGCTAAAGTGATTAACTTTCTTACCTATGGAAACCAATGGGACGCAAGTTTAATTATAGTGATGGCTGTTGCCATGCTAATAATGATGCTGACATGGTTATGGGTTGCAAAAAAAGAGAAGCCACTTCTTTCAGGAACGTTTAATTTAAGTGATTTAAAAAAAATTGATGCACGCTTAATTATCGGCTCGGTACTTTTTGGTTTAGGCTGGGGTTTAAGTGGTATATGCCCAGGCCCGGGTTTGGTTCAATTGGTGTCTCTTAAAATGGAGTTTTTATTATTTTTTGCAGCCGTGCTAGGCGGTATGTGGTTAGCCAAAAAAGTATAATATTTGCTGCCGACTAAACTCGGCAGCTACTTTTATCCAAACAAAGGTACATAACTTGCTGCAATATATATAAAACTATATTGAACAGGTTTAAGTTATGCTAAATAAAGCGCTGGAATTTTCTAACAGCACACCTTGGTTAGGCGCAGCGTCCTCCCTATTACTTATAGCTATACTACTGTTTTTAATTCGTTTTTTTGTAATGTACTGGCTAAAAAAATGGACTTCAAAAACCAAATTTATATTCGATACTTTACTAATAGAGTCAATATCTAAGCCGCTAACACTGTGCACAATTATTGTGCTACTCACCATTTTAGAGCACGACACTTTCATTATTGGTACTTCTATTTCTCAACAGATCCCTTTTAATAGCATTAATATTGTATTAGCTCTGCTTGCACTTATTATGTTTTTAGACCGCTTTATTATTGGCACTATTAATTACTATGGTAAACAATCTGCCGTTGTTTTTAATTCAAAAAGCATAATTAAAGGCGTGATACGCGTTACATTATCGTCAGTGGGATTACTGGTTTTAATGGGCACGTTAGGTATTTCTATTACACCTATTATTGCCTCGTTAGGTATTACATCACTAGCTGTTGCCCTTGCTTTGCAACCTACCCTTGAAAACTTTTTTTCTGGCGTGCAGCTAGTAATAGATAAACCTATAAGGGTGGGTGATTTTATTGAGCTTGAATCTAAGGAGCAAGGCTTTGTTGATCATATAGGCTGGCGATCTACATGGGTTAAAATGCTACCCAACAATATGATTATTATACCTAATAGCCAATTATCTAAATCGCGTATTATTAATTACTTTTACCCTGAAAAAGAGCTAAGCGTACCTGTTGATATAAGCGTGCATTACGATTCAGATTTAGAATTTGTTGAGCAAGTAACACTCGAAGTGGCTCGTGAAATACTTATTTCACACGAATGGGGCGTTGATGATTACAATACCTTTGTGGTTTTTCATACCTTTGATAGATCAAGCATTAACTTTACGGTAATGCTTAGAGCTAAAGAATACTTTAATCGCTTTTGGGTTAAATCTGCTTTTATAAAAGCCCTGCATAAACGCTATAAAAAAGAAGGTATTGTAATCCCCTTCCCTATTACGGCTATTAACACGACTCAAGAAGCCGCTAAATTTAATAGTGATAAAAAGGTGCAAGGCGACACTTAAAAAAAGCGCGAGTGACTCTCGCGCTAATAAGTATTAAAACTTGTAGGTTATTTGCCCAATAATTTCACGAGGGCTGCCAGGAAAGTGGCCGTTTCGCTCACTAAATCCACTAACCGCGTATTCTTTATCAAACAGGTTATTAATATTTACACTCAGTAATACGTCGTCAAAGCGACTCGTCCAGCTCATATCAAATACAGTAAATGGTTTTACTTTTTGGCCACTGGTACTCAGTTGCTCACTTACGTAATTTGCACCAAAGGCAATTGATGAGTCAATTGAATCAATAGCGTAGCGAGTCCATAAACCTGCCTGGTGGCGTGGTGCATTAGCAAAGCGCGAACCATCTCCAAATGTATTTGAAAGCGTATCACCCGTTACGCCGTCTACCACTTGCGTATCGTTGTAAGCGTAGTTAGCCGTTACGGTCCAGTGCGCTGATAAATCACCGACTAAAGTTGTTTCAAATCCTCGGCTTTCTACTTCACCTATATTTAAAAGTGCAGCAATGCCATCCCCCGCTCCCGTATCGTCAGGGTTGCTCATTACCACGTTTTCTTTATTAATTTGGTAAATTGCAAAGGTGCTCATTATTTTGCCATCGAGCCATTGGTTTTTCATACCCAGCTCGGTTTGCTTACCGGTCTCTGGTTCTAAATTACCTTCGCCTTCTACATCTTCTTGGTCCGCTGATGATGTAGGGTTAAAGCTCTCTGAGTAATTAATATATACCGATGTGTTTTCTACTGGCTGATAAGTAACAGCAACGCGCGGCGTTATATCGTTATCTGAGTAACTAAAACCTGTTTCTTGATTAAACTCTTTAAAATGGTCATAGCGCAAACCTGCAATTATTGTCCACTGCTCGCCTATGCTAATTACGTCTTGCGCGTATACACCAAATCGGTCGGTATCTACGCCATCGCGGTTCATGTCGGTAAGGTTATAAGTACTTGGATCGGTTTCACCGTAGTTTAAATTAAAAATATTTAAATTAGCGACGCCATCGGCCTCATATCGGGCGCGAAAGTAGTCATATTCGGTATCAACGGTGTGGTAATCACCACCAAATAAAAACTGATGGGTTAATTGTCCTTGTCCAAAGTTATAAACAAAGTCGGTGGTTACACTTGCCTCTTTATTGGCACGAAATTGCTTACGGTATTCACGCTTAATCGTTTCATCGTCAATATTGGCAACGCCATCACCATTTACATCTACCCAGCTTTGCGACTCATGGTAGGCTTGGTCTCGCTCGTTATCCATGTAACGAAACGTAGTACTTAACGAAAAATCATCATTAAAATAATGGCTAAGTTCTGCTTGAAGCACCAAAGCTTCCATATTTTGATAATCAAACGCCTCATTGGCGTTATAACTTGGGTCAACTAAAAAGTTACCGTTGTCATCTACCGGTACGCCACGTAAGCGGTTTCCGCCTAGGTCTTGTTTAATGTAGTCAACACTTGTGGTTAGGGTTGTTGAATCTGTTAAATCAAATAACAATCCGCCTGTCAGCTCGGTGTTTTTTGAGTCTGCATTGTTACGAAAGCTGTCTTGCTCTTCATAGTAACCACCCAATCTATAAGCCATTGTATCGCTTAAACCACCAGTCATATCGAGTGATGCACCACGGGTGTTGTAGTTACCCAAAGTAAGCTTTAGTTCGCGTTTTTGTGTGTAGCTTGGCTTTTTGGTTACGTAATTAATCATCCCACCAGGTTCGCCCCCGCCATACAAAGCAGAGGCAGGCCCTTTTAATACTTCAACACGTTCAACATTAAATAACTGCGGTACACCAAAGCCCGAATATGGGTCGCCACGTACGCCATCGTAAAATACATTGGCATCGTCTCTAAAACCACGAAAAGTTACGCCTGAGTAGCTGTATTCACTGACACCCGCAATAGAGCGGTATAAATCGGTAATGTCGCGCGCGGCTTGGTCAATAATAAGTTGCTCGGTTAACACCTGAGCCGATTGCGGAAGCTTAATAAGATCTAAATTAGTTTTGGTACCAATTTTACTTTCGGTTTCTAGGTAAAATTGCTGGGCACGGCCAGTTACTTCTATTTTTTCAATATCGTTATTTTGCTCGGCAAATGCCACATTAGAAAAAGCAGAAAAAGACGCAGCAATACTGAGCGCCAAATATTTTTGGTTAAACATATTGATCCAGAGAAGAGGTTTATAAAACGTTGCGAATGATAACGACTATCATTAACGTGTGCAATGTAAATAATTTCATATTCATCCTTATTTTTCGAATGAAGAGTTTTTGAGTAGCACACTAAATTTGCAGCTCAGCATTAAAAAAATTAATTAGCATTACTGGAATACGAAATTGATATAATATAACATACCTTTAATTGTAATTTAGTAAGATTATTAAATGATAAATAAACTGCCCGTCACAGTGTTATCAGGTTTTTTGGGGGTTGGTAAAACCACTGTACTTAGCCATATTCTTAATAACAGGCAAGGTAAAAAAGTGGCTGTTATAGTTAACGATATGAGCGATATAAATATCGATGCAGCCACTATTAAAAACGATGTATCGCTCAATCACAGTAACGAAAAGCTCGTTGAAATGAGCAACGGTTGTATTTGCTGCACCCTACGAGAAGACTTACTTGTTGAAGTGGGCAAACTTGCCAAAGATGGGCGTTTTGATTACCTCGTTATTGAATCAACCGGTATTTCTGAGCCATTACCTGTAGCCGAAACCTTCACATTTGCCGATGAAAATGGCGTCTCACTGGGTGATATTGCCACCCTTGATACTATGGTAACGGTGGTTGATGCCGTTAACTTTTTAAACGACTACGAACAAGCAAATGATTTACAAGATACTGGCGAATCGTTAGGAGAAGACGACGAGCGAAGCGTAGCCGACCTACTTGTTGACCAAGTTGAATTTGCCGATGTAATCTTAATTAGTAAAACTGATTTAATTACAAACGATGAATTAAATAAACTCACTGCCATTTTAAATACGCTTAATACTCAAGCTAACATTATTCCTATTTCAAACGGCCATATTAATATTAACGAAGCGCTAAACACCGGTTTATTTAATTTTGAACGTGCCCAACAAGCACCGGGGTGGCTTAAAGAAATGCGTGGTGAACATATTCCCGAGACTGAAGAGTATGGTATTAGCAGCTTTAATTACACTGCGCGCCGCCCATTTGACCCAGAAAAGTTTTATAACTTTCTTCATAGCACCGAACAATTTGGCAAACTTATTCGATCAAAAGGGTATTTTTGGTTAGCAACACGCCCTTTATTTTGCGCGCAGTGGAGCCAAGCAGGCGGTATAGCTCATTACGGATTTGCTGGTATGTTTTTTAAAGCCATCCCCCAAAAAGACTGGCCTACAGAGCCTGAACTGCTTGCTGACATAAATAACACATGGGTAGAACCCTTTGGTGATATGCGCCAAGAGCTTGTGTTTATTGGTCAATCATTAAATAAACAAGCGATGATTAAAGCGCTTGATGACTGCCTACTACCAGAAGATGCGGTACTTAAGGGTAAGGACTTTTGGAGAACCTACAACGACCCGTTTCCTATTTGGGAGGAAAAGTAATGAATGCCCTAGCCCCAATAACTGCGCAAATAAAGCCTGCGGAACCGCTGTACCGAAAAGCAGCTAAAGAGTGTGACGCCGATGTATTGCCACAAATTTATAACCAAGACACTAACATTGTTATTTGGCAAAGAGACCTTGAGCAAACATTAACAAATGCAGTTAATACTCTCATTAGCGCAAATGCTTTAAAGCCACTAGAACTTGCGGTATCGCCCGATGATGCGTTTGATCAATTAATAAAAGCGCTTAAACCAGAAGATAATAACCGCGATGAAGTTAAAGCTCTGTGTGAAGATATCGCACTGTTGGTTGAAATGTTTTGCTGCCTGTTTGATTTAAAACGCGCCGGTTTAAGGCTAAAAATATTAGATAAACCTATGTGCCCGCGTTTTCATGTAGACAAAATTCCGTGCCGGCTAGTTACTACCTATCAAGGTGTTGCTACGCAGTGGTTAAATCACAGCGATGTAAACCGCTCAAAGCTAGGTACTGGTAATTTAGGTAAACCCGATGAAGAGTCTGGTTTATTTAAAAGCCTAAATAATATTAATCAACTCAAGCAAGGTGATGTTGCCCTGCTTAAAGGCGAGTACTGGGATGAAAACGAAGGTGCAGGGCTTGTACATCGCTCACCCCCGGTGGCTGAAAATGAGCAACGCTTATTACTTACGCTCGATTTTATCTAAAATTTGTTGTGGTGATAAACGCTAAGCTAATGCGCGTTTATCACCCTAGCGATTACTTCGTACAAACCTTGTGTGCTTACAGGTTTAGATACAAAGTCATCCATACCTACACTTAAACAGCGCTGTTTATCATCTTCGTAGGCATTAGCGGTAATTGCAATAATGGGCACATGTGCCTTAGTGTTTACTTCGTTAGCACGTATGGTTTGGGTACATTCGTAACCATCCATATTTGGCATTTGGCAATCCATTAAAATTAAGTCAAAGGTATTACCCTTAAGCACTTTTAACGCTTCAATTCCATCGTTAGCCATTGTAAGTTGTACATGAGTTGGCTCTAACATTTTTGCAATTACTTGGCGGTTTATGGGGTTGTCTTCTACCAATAGTAATTTTTTGCTACCAAGGTTAGGTACTGATTGCGACTGTACTGCGGCTGTGTGCTTTATAAACTCAGCTTTAGGCGCATTAATGTAAAACTTAAGCATGCTGCCTTTACCGGGTTCACTATTTAAAGATATTTCACCCTGCATTTTTTTAATTAACCCTTGGCTAATGGCCAAACCTAGCCCGGTACCGCCATATTTACGCGCAACACCTACATCAGCTTGAGTAAACTCACTAAACAATAACGATTGCTGATCTTTTTCTATGCCTATGCCGCTATCAGACACACTCACAAATAATTGCTGGCCACTGTAATCAAACGATAAACGCACAAACCCGCGCTCAGTAAACTTATACGCGTTAGATAATAAATTAATAATAACTTGGCTTAAGCGTAAATCATCTACGTTAATACAATCTGGCAAGGTGTTACTACACTGAACTATAAACTGCACATCGTCAGAGCTTACAATGGGTGAAAACAACGATTTAATATTTTCGATAAACGGCGCTAAATTTGTAGGACGCGGGCTAATTTGCATTGCATTAGCCTCAATTTTAGAAAAATCTAAAATATCGTTTAAGATTTTTAATAAGTTTTGAGCACTTTTTTGTTGCGTATCTAAAAGATCTCTTTGCTCGTCGGTTAACGAACTATCACGCAGCAATACTTCACCCATGCCCAAAATACCGTTCATTGGGGTGCGTAGTTCATGACTCATATTTGCTAAAAACTGCGATTTAGCCACATTA
This sequence comes from Pseudoalteromonas sp. SG43-3, assembly GCF_014164385.1. NCBI lineage: Bacteria > Pseudomonadati > Pseudomonadota > Gammaproteobacteria > Alteromonadales > Pseudoalteromonadaceae > Pseudoalteromonas > Pseudoalteromonas sp. SG43-3. The sequence continues at coordinate 209,518 of NZ_JACJFC010000007.1, read as the reverse complement.
GCTAAATTAGCACGCTCTACTGCTTGCTTAAGCTTGTTAGTTTGCTCAGCAACTTGTTTTTCTAGCTGCTGGTTAAACTCACTGAGTTGTTTGTTTAGGTCTTGGTTTTTTATATTTGACGCTTGCAGGTTTTCTATTGAATGCTGCAGCGCAGTGGCTAGCATTTCAAACTGCTGTTGTAGTTGCAATACTTCTTGCCAACTTGAATCTGTATTAAAAGTATGTTTTTTTGATTTATTAAAGCTTTGCATTAAATTAGTTAAACCACTAATTGGCTGCACTAATAAGTTTGCAAGTTGGCGTACAAACAGCACCACCATAATAATTAGCATAGCGCCTAGCAAAATACTTGGCAGCCATGCTTTGGCTACAGCCATACTCAAATGTTTACGATTATAAAAAGTGATTACTTGCCATTTGCTCTGCGGATTAACATATCTAGAACTATGGTAGACCTCATTATTATTGGAGCGAAATAAATTTTTATCGCCCATATTACGCGCATTAAAACCATCTTCGTTAAAGTCGGTTAATATTTTAAACTGCTCAAGCGAGCTAAAAACCACTTTTTGTTTATCATCCAGTACAACTAACTCGCCAGTATTTTCAAATAAATTAGGAATAAACTGCTCTAATCGTCCAAGCTTTAACGACCCCTCTACTACGCCGAAAAACTCACCATCACGATAAATAGGTGCCGACAGCGCAACAATGGCTTCATTGCCAAGCCCTCGCCCTTGAAACACACCACCGCTATAACCGAGAGGATATTGCTTAGCCTGATTAAAGTACTCGCGATCAGTGACATTACGCTGCGCCTTAGTTAGCCCCGCTATAAGGTTATTAGGCGACGTTATTTCGACGTAGCCGCTAGGGTTTGCATACAAGCTTGTAGCAAACCCTGGAAATAGATTCATTAGCCTTTTTAACTGCTGCTCACTATCTGTGCCCGCGCTTATGGCGTCGCTACTCATTACAATGGCATTTTTATGAAACGTTAAATAATCACTTAATTGAGTGCTTATATATTTGGCTTTTTCTTCAAGCTGGGCGTCTACCTCATACTCTAACCGAGAGTGGTGATCGTTCACTAAAATTACACTGGTAAGCAGTATAACCAATATAATAATAACGCTTACAACATAGCTAAGAATGCGAGCAAGAGGCCTGCCCTGATAGGCACGGCTGGCGTGGGGTACAAATACACTAAATAAATCAACTAAAGCTAAGCTAATTAACGCATTTATGAGGTACTTTGATATTGCAACAACTAGCGTTAACCATGGCAGACCAATAAGAAACTGCCCTATTCCCCAAATTATAGGTAAACCAACTAACAGCCAAAAAACAGTACCAAGAGGGAGTATGGGTTTAGAGCGGCGTAAACAAAAAGTGTAAAGCCAAAAAAGCTCGAGTAAATAAACAATACTCGGCCAGCAATGCCCCCACCTATAAAGTAAAAAGCCAGATACAATCGCAAGGCTTAAGCACGCATAACGCAGCCCAATAAACACTAAGCTACATAATACAAATACTTGCCCAAATAAAAACTCAGAACTGTCGAAAAAATATAACGGCGAGAGGTTAACTAAACCCCCTAGCAACCCTAATAAAACAGCGAGTGTCCACTTACTTCTTTGAGGCATTACTTCAACCCTAGAGTACTTTGTTAACACGCAGTGTTAAATTAATATAATTGCTACATTATTGCGTACAAGTTAAAAGTTGTCTAGCGAGAAAAGGAGCTGGAAACTATTAGGTATTATGGATTAATTTAGTGAAAAAATATATATATTAAGGAGTTAGCGATATACACCCAATGTTGCTTGAAGTATAAGTTGGCATAACCAAACTCGGTTTTATTGCTCCACAGCGACAAAAGTGGAAGCGTAAGTTGACATAAAGTTGAATCATAAAATGGCATAAAGTGACTGGTTTTCTTAAATTAAAAGCTCCTGATACCAAAGCCAGTTTTTTAATGCTAAAAAATTCCGATTAATTTAGTAGAAATAGATATTTCTCATTAAGACTTAAACACCGTTAAGTTTCAATTTTTGATGGTGAAGAAAATGCTTGGATAAATTTTATGGGATATCTATGTCGATGACATGACGTACCGATTCGCAACAAACGATTATATTAGCACATCAAGAATAGTGGAAATATCACCTCAGAACCAGCTAATCAAAACTGTCAGTGGTAGCCTTTATCAAGTTATTGGAAAAGGCAAAAAGCCGAAGTGCAAATGTGAGTGAGCCATTTAACAATTTGGTTAATACTAAACTATGTCATCTTATGCTTCTGGTTTATGCCATCTTTTAGTACAAATATGTCAACTTATACTTCAAACAACACCCAAATGAGGAATTTGGGTGGCAGTCTTACCAGCCACATCTCGGCACACACGTCACAAACTGTGGCTGCTCCCTTCCGGGCCTGACCAGGTTCGCCTGCTAGTGTTGCGAGAGGACCAATAAGACTACCATTGAGGGCCTTGGTTGGCGCGGGAAGGATTATCTCTACTTTTGCTCTGTTATTCAAGGGATAATCTAAAAAGAAAGTGCGATTGCATACTTCATATACAATCGCGACGTATTTAGCTGTTTTAGTGCGTATTAATTGTTCTCTAACTGCGCTTTTATATTACGAAGTGCTGCTTTTACTTTTTTCATGTTTTCTGGACCCATACGTAAAAGCTGTTTTTGCGCAGCAGGTAATTGCTCCCACTCCGAAAACGCATACTGATACGTCACTGAATCGCGAAGTAACGGCAAGTCACCTTCAGGCTCTGGCGTATCAAGTAATAAATCGATTGCATCGGTTAGCGTTTGATTAAACTCATCATCGCCATAACCAATTTCACTGTATGCATTATTAATAAGTGGCTTGTACTCTTCGTACATACGAACGGCTTGCGCTGCACTCATACTGGTAAATATTTTCACATACGGGGTATAACGCTCGTAGCTGTTAGGGTTAATTGTGAGGATATCCCCTTCATTAACGCTAAATTTCTCTTCTGGCTGTACAACAGGCGTGTGCTTTTTAGCTACCTTACCTTTAGCTAGGTTATCTACAAATACAACACCACGGCGAATTACATCGTCGGTCACCATTAGGCTCATTACTGAGTCGCTTAGGTACTCATCCATTTTAGCAACCACAACTGCATCACTTTCGTTAAGTGTTGGTAGTGGCTCTACTTCAGGCTCCGGCTCGCTCGGGCTTTGTACTGGTACTTCAAGCTCGGCTGGTTTTTCTGGCATTACAGATGGCGCGTCTACCACTGGGTCGTTCTCGGGTTTAAGCTCCATCATAGGTTGCTCTTTAACTGCGGGCTCTACCTCAGTGCGTGTTTCTTGCTCGTCACTTGGTGTGAGCAATACGAAGGCAGCCGCACATGCTACGACTATTAAAATAATAACGGCGAAAAGAATATTGTTATTAGGTGGACGTTTTTGAACATCTGATGCTTCTGGTTTATCTGACATACGAACTCCATAAAAATTAAAATGCGATATCACTTAGAGTACGCTAAGTGGATTAAATTCATTCTTACACAAATACTATGACATTTTATAATACGGCAATTATAGCAAAGTAAGTTACCTACTAAATTGGGTGATTAAATAATGTAATAAGCATTAGGGCAGTTATCCTTTGATTCTTCTAGCTTAAAGACTTACAGTTAATAAATAAAGTAAAGACGTAGAACAGTTTAACCACCAATATGAAAATCAAGCAAGTTGATCCACAAAAACCTAAAACTGCCTTATTACTTACAGGTGGTGGCGCACGAGCTGCTTATCAAGTCGGTGTGCTAAAAGCGCTAGCTCATAGTATGCCTCGTACTGCTCCATTGCCATTTAGAGTAATAAATGGCACCTCCGCTGGCGCTATTAACTCTGCTGCATTGGCATGTTACGCTTCTTGTGCGCATTTGGCTGTACGAAAGCTCGAATCAGTTTGGAAAAACTTTTCAACCTCTATGGTCTATAAAAGTGACTTTTTAAGCGTGTTTGGTCATATTGCTCGCAATATCTTAACGAGCTTTCAGTCAGAGCATATTAACCACCCACCAGCGAGCTTACTAAATAACCGCCCTCTGCGTAGTTTATTAAACGAGATTTTAGATTTACACCGCATTGAGCGCAATTTACACCGTAATTATTTAGATGCGCTGTCTATTACAGCCTCAAGTTATACAACGGGTGACTCGGTTGCATTTTTTCAATCTAATACGCAAACATCGTGGCAACGTGCTAAACGCGAAGGCCGCGCAACTCGTATTAATGTTGAGCACTTAATGGCATCAAGTGCCATTCCTATGGTGTTTCCAAGTGTAAATATTTATAACCATTACTTTGGTGATGGCTCTATACATCAACTTTCTCCGCTGAGTCCGTCGATTCATTTAGGCGCTGAAAAAATATTTATTATTGGGGTCGATCAACCTAAAGAATTACACCCGCCGGGTTATTCGCCACATTATCCTGGACTCTCTGCTGTTGCGGGGCATTTACTAGACAGTGTATTTACCGACACTATGCAATCGGATTTAGAGCGTTTGGCTCGTGTTAACCGAACATTAGGGCTATTACCCGCGCGTGACAAACATCAAGAACTTAAACAAATAGATACCTTTGTAATTAACCCATCGCAAAACTTTAATGCTATTGCAGCACAGTATTACGACGATATGCCTTGGGCTATTAAAGTATTGCTACGTACCATAGGTGTTAAAAAACATTCGCAATCGAGCTTAACCAGTTATCTATTGTTTGAAAAACGCTACACCCAACATTTAATGCAAATTGGTTATGAAGACGGTATGAAAAAATTACCGGAGATACGCAAGTTTTTAGAACTAGATTAAGCTCAAACAGAAACGTTATTCTATTCCGTCGAGCAGGTAGTGCTCTACCCGCTCAACACGCCTTGGTTTACCTTGTAACACTAAAACGTCATTAGCCAATAAGGTTGTTTGTGCTGATGGCGTGTCTATTTCGGCTCCTTCTCTGCGCAGCGCTTTTACCAGTACCCGACGCTTTTCTAAATTTAGATTTTCGATTGTTTTATTAACTGCATAAGCTTTATCAGGCAGAGCAACCACATGTAAGTACTCTAACCGGTCACTTGATGTATCTTCGTTATCTTTAAAATAGCCTGCATAAAAGCTTTGCATTAACGGATAACGATTACGACGCTCTTTACTTACTCTTCGCACAATACGCGTCATCGGTACGCCCGACATAGACAACACATGCGACACGAGCATTAAGCTTGCCTCTAACGACTCAGGTACTACTTCGGTTACACCTAGCTCTTTTAAATAATCTAGCTGGCTATCGTCACGGGTACGAATGAGTATTTTAACATTGGGTGCTATTTGCTTTATGGCATCAATAACAACCTGTGCATGATCAAACTCTGTAAAAGTAATAATAACCAAGCGAGCTCGCTCTACTCCTGCGCACTTTAAAATATCTTTTTGTTTAACATAGCCAAATATGACAGGCTCACCCGCCGCTTTGCCTTCTTGTACTAAAATTGGGTTACTTTCAATCGCAACATAGTCTATTGCTTCGGGCTTTAAAAAACGCGCTATAGTTTGCCCAACTCGCGAAAAACCACAAATAACAACATGGTCACTATAAAGCGTACTACTTTGTGGCTCACTCTCGAGCGCCAAACTTGGGCGATCGAGTATGCCTAAACGCTCTAAAATAAATGGCGTTTTATCAATCAAAAATGGGGTAAATGCCATTGAAAGCACACCAAGGGCAATTAAAAATGAAGCTTGCTCTGAATTTAATAATTGATGCTGGCCAGCAAGTGCAATAAGTACAAAGCCAAACTCCCCCATTTGCCACAGCATAATGCCACAGGCGAGTGAATCTTGGTTTCGCTCATGCATTAGCCGCGCGCTAAAGGCTACCACTGCAATTTTTAACACCAGTAAACCCAGCAAGGCGCCAATAATTATTACGATATGCCCCAGTACAAATAAAATATCCAGCTGCATACCTACAGTAACAAAAAATAGCCCCATTAAAATATCGCGAAATGGGCGTATATCGGCCTCTAACTGATGCCTGTAATGGCTCTCACCTAACATCATTCCGGCTAAAAAAGCACCTAGCGCCATAGACAAGCCAAACATATACGTTAAAAAGCCTGCAAACAACGCGACTAATATGGTGGTAAGTACAAATAACTCATCGGTTCGTACTTGCGCTATTTCTTTAAACACAATGGGCAATACCCATTTACCAATTGCCCAAAGAAGCACACATACAAATGCGCCTTTACTTAGGGCAAACGCTAAAGCCCAGCCAATACTTTGAGAGTCACTTGATGCAAATAAAGGAAGTATTATTAATAGAGGAACAACAGCAATATCTTGAAAAAGTAGAACACCAACGGCTAATTGCCCACGGCGCTGATTAAGCTCACCCGTTTCTTTTAATAGCTTAACTACTACAGCGGTTGAAGAAAGCGCCATAATCGTGCCGATGGTAAAACTGGTGAGTAATGAAAAGTTTAAGCAATATAGAATAATAATGAAGAGTAAACTGGTTATACCTACTTGTAATGAGCCCAAACCAAATACTAGGTTTCGCATTGCCATTAGTCGAGAAATAGAAAATTCTAGCCCTAAACTAAATAACAAAAACACAATACCCAATTCAGCTACAAACTCTATTTCGTGAGATTGTGCAAGCCAGCCAATACCATGACTACCGGCTAAAACCCCCGTTGCTAGGTACGCTAAAATAGGCGGCAAGCCAATGCGCTTAAAAAACCACACAAAAAGAACTGCCGCGACTAATAAGCCAAAAATTTGAGCATTAATACTTTGCAAATGCAGCCTCGCGTTTAAATTAAACTAGTAGCTTGTAAGTAAATATAACAACCATATGTTTTTCATGCAATTTTAAAATATGGCACAAAAATAGCTTAGTTATTGCAAAGTAACACCCTCGGGGGAGAATTTAATGGAAAACGTCCATATTTTGACGCAGCGTGTGTCTGGTCGCGGTGATTTTTTGCCGTTTTCGGCTGAACACTCACCTACAAATGAAATAACTGAAACGCATGAACTCGTCGCAGAGCTACAAACAAGCTTAGTGATCGAGGATGTTCTGGCTATTTACGCTAAATTTGCAAAACAATTGCTCAATTTTTCTGGATTGCAGTTTCAATCAACTTTAGGTACTGCTCAAACATCACAAAGTGATACAAATAGTACACCCTATATTTTTGATTTAGCGATTAATAAAGACCACTTAGGGCAGCTAATTTATTTTAGTAAATTCCCACTTGGTCACGCAATTGAGAAAAAATTACATACATTACATAGTGCGCTGGTTTATCCACTTCGTAATGCGATGATGTATAGCCGCGTACTAAAGCTTGCCACAAAGGATGCGTTAACCGGTTTAAATAATCGTAGTCAATTTAATGACTTTTTACTTCAAAAGCTTGAAAACTGTCGCCGTTATCAACGCCCATTTAGTTTAATGTTGCTTGACTTAGATAACTTTAAACAAGTTAACGACAACTTCGGCCATAAAATTGGTGACGATACACTTAAAGAATTTTCAAAAGTACTGTGTAGCAGTATACGCGGCACTGATTCGGTATTTAGATTTGGTGGTGATGAGTTTGCTTTACTTATTGAAGACCCTGAGTTTACAACTAATAAAGTGATTGCTGAGCGTATAATGTGCTTAGTAAGAAAATCGCCATTAATGTCTAAATACAAAGTTACAACCAGTATTGGTTTTACTTTAGCTAACAGCCAAGATTGCGAAACTGAGATATTTGCTCGAGCCGATAAAGGTTTATACAAAGCAAAGGCATCAGGTAGAAACTGCGCAAAAGCATACTAGCCTTTACTTAACTGCATTAAATAAAAAAGCCTAGCTTCCCCCGCTAGGCTTTGCACTTACCAATTTATAAATAAACAACGCAGCACAAAAACCAAAAAAGAATCCGCTAATTAAATTAAGTAATGCGGTAATAGTAGCAAGCGGTGTAAATAATACTAAAAGCAGTGGCAAGCTCACGCCTAAAATAAAAAACAATCCACCTTTACCTAACCAATAAGCTAATAAAAGTACTGCAGATGCAATCCCACCAGCGACTGCATAACCTAACGTGACTATATTTAACTCAAGTAAAACATTAGCGATAACAGCAATAAGCGCTGTTATTAGCATACCCATTGGCGCTTTTGTTACTAACGATAAGCCAACATGCGGCTGTTTACTCATTTATTTACACTCCCAAAAAATACCATTTTCATCAACATGCTTAGCACTTATAAAATAACCAACCACTTGAACTAATTCATCATTATAAAAAATAAGTGGTACACTGGCGCGTAGCCACGGCGCTATTTTTGCATCTTTAAACCAATGCTTAACTGTATTACTACCAGGCTTTTTAAATGGTTTAATACGTGCGCTATTGCAATTAAAGCGCACTATTACTTGCTCATTTGAGTGTGGAGGTCTTACTCCAAAACCAATGCTTTTAATTAATAAGCGCCCGTCTGCAAGTTTTAGCTGTGAATGATTTAGCTCAATATCTGTTAATACTTCATTTGGTGTTACAAAATACAAATAACCTTGATGACGACGTATTTGCCCATCGAGCAAATCAATACGCATTTGTGCGTCGTTTTTTGCGCACATTGCTTGATTAATAATTTGCTCAAGCTGCTTTTGCGATGGCATGACCTGTGTAAATAATGTAAGCCACGCACGTACTATATTTGCAATACGCGCTGAGCTGTATTCGCTTATTTGGCTAATGCACAGTGCTTGGTACTCGTTAATACACTTATTTAAATCAAGCTGAGTGTACTCATCAAGTAGTGTTTGCTGTTGTTGTAGTAGCTCAATACTTCGTGCTGTACATTGTTCAAACCCAGTAAAACGCTCGGCTAACACAGGTACTATTTTTGAGCGTAAAAAGTTACGGTCAAAACTTTCATCTGTATTTGAGTCATCAGTTATGTGGTTAATACTAAAGCGCGCCGCAAACGCTTCTATATCGCTTCGCTTTACGTTTAACAATGGCCTAAAACATACACGGCCACTTTGCAGCAAACGCGCTTGGTGCATGGCGCCAAGCCCTTTTAAACCCGAGCCACGCTTTAAGCGCAGTAAAAACGTTTCTACTTGGTCGTTTAAATGTTGGCCCAATAAAACAATGCTGCCTTGTGGGCTTAGCTCATCAAGTGCTTTGTAACGTGCATCGCGAGCTTGGGCTTCAAGGCTCGTACGCGACTGCTGCTCAATTACAACTTTTGCGACTTTAAAAGGCACATCAAGCTCAATACATACATTCTTGCAAAAGCGTTGCCAGTCATCAGCATACTGGCTCAAGCCATGGTGAACATAAATAGCCGATACATCAATTGCAGGATTATCGGCTCTTAAAGCACGCATTAAATGCAGCAACACCACAGAATCAACACCACCAGAAAGCGCCACAGTAAAAACAGTGTTACCTTGCTCAATATAGCTATTTAGTGATTTTTTTAATTGCTGATAAATTGCTGTTGTATGCATATGGCCGCACTTTTATATAAAAACTCTGAACATTTTAAAGCAAAAAAGCCGCATAAGCGGCTTTTTTTTAACAATTAATGTGTTTAGCAATAACCAAACGACATTAAACGTTTGTAACGTTGATCAAGCATTTCTTCAAGCGTAAGCGCTTGTAAGTCTGCTAGGTCACGCTTAAGGCGTACTTTTAAGTTACGTGCCATAGCATCGTAATTACGATGTGCACCACCTAGTGGCTCATCAACTAAGTTGTTGATTAAGTCTAGCTCTTTAACGCGCTCTGCAGTTACACCCATTGCTTCTGCTGCAAGCGGTGCTTTGTCAGCGCTTTTCCAAAGAATAGACGCACAACCTTCAGGCGAAATTACAGAATAAGTGCTGTACTGCAACATGTTAACTCTGTCGCCAACACCAATTGCTAATGCACCACCTGAACCGCCTTCACCAATAACCGTACATATTGTCGGCACTTTAAGTGACGCCATTACTTTTAAGTTACGTGCGATTGCTTCAGATTGACCACGTTCTTCAGCGCCAACACCTGGGTATGCACCTGGTGTGTCAATAAAGGTCATGATTGGCATTTTAAAACGCTCAGCCATTTCCATTAAGCGTAATGCTTTACGGTAACCTTCTGGCTTTGGCATACCAAAGTTACGTTTAATTTTTTCAGCAGTATCACGACCTTTTTGTTGGCCAATAACCATTACCGGTTCGCCATCTAAACGCGCAATGCCACCTAAAATAGCTGGATCGTTAGCAAAAGTACGATCGCCAGCAAACTCGTCAAATTCCGTGAAAATGCGCTCGATATAATCTCGAGTGTAAGGACGCAACGGATGACGTGCTAACTGTGATACTTGCCAAGCGCCTAAATTAGAAAAAATCTCCTGTTTTTGTTTGGCACTTTTTTCTTTTAATTTGCTGACTTCCTCTTCTAACTCAAGGTCTAATTCGCCAGCGCGGCTGATACTTTGTAATTCTTCAATTTTTGCTTCTAATTCTGCAATTGGAAGCTCAAAATCAAGATAATTGAGGCTCATGCTCTAAACTACCTAATTAGTTAAATTCTAGTTCTACATCTTGCGCAGCCATTAGTGATAACTTATGGATTAAGTCGTCACTTGGCGTAACACACCATTCGATCCCAAGAGTTAATTGCGCCAACGCATCTGGACGTTGGTAATAAACCTTGATCGGACACGTTCCCATTTTATAGGGTTCGAGTACTTTTTGTAATTTATCGAAGAAACCTGCCTCGATTTGCACCATGTTCAGCGTCATTTTAATCGCTTTAATACGCTTTTCACGCGCTTGAGCAATGGTGTTTATTTCTCTGGCGGTCATTGTAATACCACCGGAGAAGTTATCAAAGCTGACCTGTCCAGATATTACCAAGATATTGTTAACTTGGAGCATATCTTGGTACTTTTCAAACTCGTCTGAATACAAGCGTACATCAATCCGTGCACTCTTGTCATCTAAAGTTACTAAGGCCCAACGATTTCCTTTTTTATTAATTAATACTCTAGAAGCAATCACCAAACCAGCGGCCGTTGCAAACACATCACGATTAGTTGGCTGTAAATCAACTATTTTTCCGCTAGTGTAATGCCTAAGCTCACGGCGGTACTGATTTATTGGATGCCCAGTTAAATAAAGGCCTAGCGTCTCTTTTTCGCCATCTAACCACTCGTTATCAGTAAGCCCTGTGGCTTTAATAAAAGCTTGTTCAACTTCATCAGGCTCAGTGGCTAATAAACCAAATAAGTCACTTTGTCCTAATTGCTCAGCTTTGTTGTGTTGATCGGCCGCACGCATAGCATCTTTTAAACTAGCTAGTAATGTAGCACGCCCAGATTGGGTTTTCTCTGGTCCTAATTGATCCAAAGCACCTGCGTAAATTAATTTTTCGGTAACACGTTTATTTAAGCGTTTTAAATCAACACGGGCACAAAAATCAAATAAATCTTTAAATGGGCCGCCTTTTGCACGCGCTTCTAGGATTGCATCAACCGGTGCTTCACCCACGCCTTTTATCGCGCCAATGCCGTAAACAATTTCACCTTCAAGGTTTACTGTAAACTTAAACTCACCTGCATTTACGTCTGGTGGTAATAAGGTGAGCTTCATGTTTTCACATTCATCCACCAAAATAACTATTTTGTCGGTGTTATCCATATCGGCCGACATTACCGCAGCCATAAACTCTGCAGGATGATGCGTTTTCATCCATAATGTTTGATACGATACGAGTGCGTAAGCTGCTGAGTGAGATTTGTTAAAACCGTAACCTGCGAACTTTTCTACCAAGTCGAAGATTTTTATCGCAAGCTCGCCGTCAATGCCGTTATTTCTTGCACCATCTTCAAACGTTGAACGCTGCTTTGCCATTTCTTCGGGTTTTTTCTTACCCATTGCACGACGCAGCATGTCGGCGCCACCTAGCGTGTAACCTGCTAGTACTTGCGCAATTTGCATTACTTGTTCTTGATACAAAATAATGCCGTACGTTGGATCAAGTATTGGTTTTAAGCTTTCGTGCTGATACTGCGCATCTGGGTATGAGATTTCTTCTCGGCCCAGTTTTCGGTCGATAAAGTTATCTACCATGCCTGATTGCAGCGGACCTGGTCGGAACAAGGCCACAAGTGCAATCATATCTTCAAAGCAGTCGGGCTTAAGGCGGCGTACTAAGTCTTTCATACCTCGCGACTCTAGCTGGAATACAGCGGTCGTTTCGGCGCGAAGTAACAACTCAATACTTTTTTTATCATCCAGTGGAATGGTGTTTATATCAACGGGGTCTTTACCTTGGCGCTTCATGCGCACATTGGTCATATCGACCGCCCACTGCAATATAGTCAGTGTACGTAAACCCAAGAAATCGAACTTAACTAAGCCGGCTGTTTCTACATCGTTTTTATCAAACTGTGTTACAGGAAACTTACCTTCGTCATCGCAATAAAGTGCAGCGAAATCGGTAATAGTGGTTGGCGATATTACTACGCCACCCGCATGTTTACCGGCATTACGTGTACACCCTTCAAGGATGCGACACATGTCGATTAAGTCTTTTACCTCATTGTCGCCATCGTAGGCTTCTTGCAAGCGCGGTTCTACATCAAACGCTTTGGCAAGTGTCATACCGGGGTCACCCGGAATCAATTTTGAAATTCGATCAACAAACCCGTAAGGATGACCAAGCACTCGCCCTACATCGCGTATTACCGCTTTTGCAGCCATGGTACCAAAGGTAATAATTTGCGAAACCGCATCCCGACCATACAAAGCCGACACGTGATCAATTACTTCGTCTCGTCTATCCATACAAAAATCGACGTCGAAATCGGGCATTGATACACGTTCAGGGTTTAAGAATCGCTCAAAGAGTAAGTCAAACTCAAGTGGATCAAGGTCGGTAATTTTAAGCGCGTACGCAACTAACGAACCTGCACCTGAACCACGACCAGGTCCAACTGGAATATTATTATCTTTACTCCACTGAATAAACTCCATTACGATTAAGAAGTAACCTGGGAATCCCATTTGGTTGATTACACCGAGCTCAATTGCAAGACGCTCATCGTATTCAACACGTTTTACTTTTCTATCTTCTTCGTCGGGGAATAAAAACTGTAGTCGTTCTTCAAGGCCGTCTTGTGACACTTTAACTAAAAAGTCTTCAATTTTAAGCGAGCCGGTTGGGTAATCAGGTAAAAAGTAAGTACCTAATTGCACAGTTACATTACAACGCTTAGCGATTTCTACGGTATTTTGTAGGGCTTCTGGAATATCGCTAAACAACTCAGCCATTTGCTCAGGTGTTTTTAGATATTGTTCTTCAGAGAACCGTTTAGGGCGGCGCTTATCATCGAGCGTGTAGCCGTCAAAAATAGCAACACGAATTTCGTGCGCTTCAAAGTTTTCTGGCTTTAAAAACACCACTTCGTTGGTGGCTACAACCGGTAGCTGCTCTTTAGCAGCAAGCTCTACCGCCATGTGCAAGTAATCTTCTTCAAGCGGTCGATTGGTGCGAACAAGCTCTAGGTAGTAGTTATCGCTAAAATGCTGCTTATAAAAACTAACAACCGATTCAATTACAGTCGGATTATTTTTTAATAATGCTTTACCTAAGTCACCGTCTTTAGCGCCTGAGAGAATAATTAAGCCTGCTTTTAGCTCAACTAACCACTCGCGGTCAATCACAGGGCGATGAAATACATGCCCACGCTGATAAGCTTTAGATATCAGCAAGGTAATATTTTTATAGCCGTCGTTGTCTTTGGCTAATATAGTTAAGCGGCTTGGCTCATCAGGAAACTCTGGGCTACGAACCCAAAAGTCAGCACCCACTATAGGTTTAATACCTGCATTATGCGTGGCGCCATAAAAACGCACTAAACCACAAAAGTTCATTTGATCAGTAATTGCAATGGCTGGCATTTGCAGCTCTTGCGCTTTTGCGACTATTGGCTTTGTTTTAGCAAGGCCATCAACCATCGAAAAGTCTGAATGAACTCTTAAATGAACAAAATCAGGAGCAGCCATGCTTAGCCCTCACCATTGACTTGCGCCAAAACCCGCTGCACAGGTTTAAAGCTTTTACGATGCTCGTCAATTGCACCGTATTGTTCAAGTGCTGCAAAGTGCGCTTTAGTGGGATACCCTTTGTGCCCTGCAAAACCATATTCTGGGTGGCGTTTATCAAGTTCAAGCATTTCGTCATCGCGTGCTACTTTAGCTAAAATAGACGCCGCTGAAATTTCGGCCACTAAGCTATCACCTTTAACAACAGCTTGTGCTGGCATAGTGAGTTTTGGCAATCGATTACCATCTATAAATACAAATTCAGGTTGTGTGCTTAATGCCTCTACTGCGCGAGTCATGGCAAGCATCGTTGCGTGTAGAATATTTAACTCGTCAATTTCTGTTGGACTGCAGCGTCCATACGCGTAGCACAATGCTTTTTCTTTTATTTCAACTGCAAGTGCTTGGCGTTTTTTATCCGTTAACTTTTTAGAATCTGCTAAGCCTGCAATTGGTTTAGTGGGATCTAAAATAACGGCGGCAGTGACTACATCACCAACAAGTGGGCCGCGCCCTACTTCATCTACACCAGCAATTAAGGATACATTGGGTCTATCAATCTGCATTTATTAACTCCGCCACAGCATTGGCTGCTTGTTCACTGGCATTTAATCTGATTTTTTCGTGAATAGCTAAAAAGCGTGCTTTTAGCTCTTTGTTATCTGTGTTGAGCATAGGGGTAAGTGCGTTTGTTAAGTTAGTCACATTACACTCGGTTTGTAAAAACTCAGGCACTAGCTCTTCGTCGGCTAATAAATTAGGCAGCGAAAAGTACTTAATATTAAACGTAAATAAAGTTTTAAAAATCCAATAGCTCACAGGCTTTATTTTATAGCCCACAACCATTGGTTTTTTATAAAGCATACCTTCAAGTGTTGCTGTGCCCGAGGCTAATAAAATAGCATCAGCAGCTTGCATCGCTAATTTTGATTGCCCATCAAGCAGGTTAACATTAAGGTTTGGTGCGGTAGCGTTTAATATATCACTAAACTGCGCTTTGCGTTTTTCGTTAACCAACGGCACCACAATTTTAAGATTGGGGTTTTTAGCTTGTAACTGCGCGGCTGTTTTAATGTAAGTCTCGCTTAGCAAACCAACTTCAGAGCCTCGACTACCAGGTAGCAGCGCCAGTACTTTGTCATCAAGGCTTAAGCCGAGTCCTTCACGCGCTTTGGTATCGTCGTGCTCAAGTGCTATGTCGTCTGCCAAGGTATGCCCCACAAATGTACATGGGACTTGGTGCTTATCGTAAAATTCTTTTTCAAATGGTAATAATGCTAACACTAAGTTAGTGGCTGCACTTATTGTATGAATGCGCTTTTCGCGCCACGCCCAAACAGACGGACTTACATACTGTACGGTTTTAATACCCGCATCTTTAAGTGGTTTTTCTACACGTAAGTTAAAATCGGGTGCATCAATACCTATAAATACATCAGGTGGGTTATCTACAAAATGCTGCACGAGTTGTTTACGTATTTTAAGCAAACGTGGTAAACGCCCTAGCACCTCAACAAGCCCCATTACCGAAAGCTCATCCATGTCGTAAAGTGTTTTACAGCCCTGCGCTTGCATTTTAGGTCCTGCTATTCCTTCAAAAATAGCGTCCGGAAAGTGTTTCTTAAGGGCTTTAATTAAACCTTCACCTAAAATATCGCCCGACAGTTCACCTGCCACAATACCAATACGTAGTTGTTTTTTATCTTTATTCATTTGATTTTATTTCACAAGTAAACCAGGCGTTCATGCTTGTTAGTTTACCGTGTTTTACTGTTTGGTTAAACGCTTTAAATAACTGGTTTTTTATCACGTAAGTTAAGGCTTTATGTTGTTTGTTTTTAATACTGATGTAGCATAGGAAATATATATTAAGTTTTACTAATATGTATGTTGACAAAAATTGCACAAAAGTAAATACTATTACAAACTTTCAGTAATTACTGAAAGTTCATTAAACCTTAACTTTGCCAATTAAATGTTGCCCTGTTAATCCGTCACTCTCAAGGAGCCAATAATGATAGATGAAACCTTTGTGGATCTATCGCGATTACAGTTTGCTGTTACCGCTCTCTTTCATTTCTTATTCGTACCGTTAACGATAGGTATGACCTGGATTTTAGTTATTATGGAATCGGTTTATGTTATGACCGGTCGCGAAATTTATCGTGATATGACTAAGTTTTGGGGAAAATTGTTTGGTATTAACTTTGCAATTGGTGTGGCAACAGGCCTTACCATGGAATTTGAGTTTGGTACTAACTGGTCTTATTACTCCCATTACGTAGGTGATGTTTTTGGGGCTCCCCTGGCTATTGAAGGTTTAATGGCATTCTTTTTAGAATCGACCTTTGTGGGTATGTTCTTTTTAGGCTGGGACAGGCTTTCTAAACGCCAACATTTAGGCGCGACCTTTTTAATGGCCATTGGTACTAACATGTCGGCGCTGTGGATTTTAATTGCCAACGGTTGGATGCAAAACCCAGTAGGCGCTGAATTTAACTATCAAACCATGCGCATGGAAATGACCAGTTTTGCAGAGCTTGTGTTTAACCCTGTAGCCCAAGTTAAGTTTATTCATACTGTATCGGCAGGTTATGTAGCAGCGTCTATGTTTGTGCTTGGTATTAGTAGCTGGTACATATTGAAGGGTCGTGATTTAGCATTTGCTAAACGCTCTTTTTCAGTCGCATCAGGCTTTGGTTTAGCGTCAATTTTGTGTGTGATTTTACTCGGTGACGAATCAGGCTACGAAGTAGGCGAAGTCCAAAAAGTAAAACTTGCCACAATTGAAGCCGAATGGCACACAGAAGAAGCTCCGGCTGCGTTTACCGCATTTGGTTTTCCTGATTCAGAAGAGCAAGTAACACATGCGGCGGTTAAAATACCTTACGCACTTGGGTTAATTGCTACGCGCTCACTTGATGAGCAAGTAACGGGTATTAACGACCTAGAAAAACAACATGAAGTACGTATTCGCAACGGTATGATTGCTTATGAATACCTTACAAAACTCAGAAACGGTGAAGATACGCCAGATAATATTGCCAAATTTAATACTCTAAAAGATGATTTAGGTTATGGCTTGCTACTTAAGCGCTACACACCAGATGTTGTAGATGCTACTGAAGAACAAATTCAAAAAGCTGTTAAAGACTCTTTTCCTAAAGTAGGCCCTATGTTTTGGTCATTTAGGATTATGGTTGCCTGTGGTGTGGCCATGCTAGGTGTATTTATATTGGCATTTTACTACAACGCTCACCGTGTTATTGAGCAAAAACGCTGGTTGTTATGGGCTGCCGTATTGAGTATTCCACTACCTTGGATAGCGATTGAATTTGGCTGGATTGTTGCCGAGTATGGCCGTCAACCTTGGGCTATATCTGAAATACTGCCGACCTTTTTAGCCACGTCGTCACTAACAGTAAACGATATTTTAATTAGCTTAACTGGGTTTATTGTTTTCTATACTGGTTTAGCCATTGTGGAAGGCTGGCTGATGATCCGCTTTGTTAAGCAAGGGCCAAGCTCGCTACATACTGGTAAGTATCATTTTGAATTACCAAACAAAGCTGATAAAACTGAAGGAGAGCAATCATGATTTTTGATTATGAAACATTAAAAATGCTTTGGTGGTTGATCATTGGTGTGCTGCTTATTGGTTTTGCTATTACCGATGGTATGGATATGGGCGTTGCTATGTTGCTCCGCCTCGTTGGTAAAACAGATTCAGAGCGCCGCACAGTAATAAACACAATTGGCCCGCATTGGGATGGTAACCAAGTATGGTTTATAACTGCAGGCGGCGCGTTATTTGCGGCGTGGCCTATGGTTTATGCAGCTGCATTTTCGGGCTTTTACTTTGCCATGATGCTAGTACTCTTTGCTTTGTTTTTTAGACCACTTGGATTTGATTACCGCAGTAAAGTAGACTCAAAACGCTGGCGTAATAACTGGGATTGGGGCTTGCTTGCAGGCAGCGCAATTCCAGCATTAGTTTTTGGTGTGGCGTTTGGTAATTTATTTTTAGGCGTACCGTTTAATATTGATAACCTTATGCGTGTTAGCTACCAAGGATCATTTTTTGGCTTGCTTAACCCATTTGGATTACTTGCAGGTTTAGTGAGTATTACCATGTTAGTTGCGCATGCGGGTATGTGGTTACAACTTAGAACAGCAAGTGTGGTCGCAGAGCGTTCGGGTCAATATGGTCGCTATTCTCTTATTGTGTTTATCGTGTTATTTGCTGCAGCTGGTTTTTGGGTGGCTAACTTAACGGGTTACCAAGTTGTATCTATGGCTGATACACAAAGTCATGCAGACCCTCTAGCTAAAGTAGTCACTACAGCGCAAGGTGCTTGGTTAAGTAATTACAGCACCCGTCCGTGGACAATGACCTTCCCTATTTTAGCCTTTGCAATGGCATTAAGTGCACTTGTGTTTTCAAAATTAAATAAACCTGCACTTGGACTTATTTCAACAAGCTTAATGTTAATTGGCGTAATTATGACGGCCGGTGTTTCTCTGTTCCCATTTATTATGCCATCGAGTAACAACCCTAATATTAGCTTAACAATTTGGGATGCGGTATCGAGCCATAAAACGCTCAATATAATGTTTGTTGCAGTGTGTATTTTTGTACCACTAATTTTGTCCTACACCACTTGGTGTTACGTAAAAATGTGGCGCAGAGTAACGGTAGAAGAAATTGAAAACAACACTCATGGTAGCTACTAAGGAGACTAAACAATGTGGTATTTCGCTTGGATTTTAGGTGTACTTTTGGCCTGTACCTTAGGTGTAATAAATGTAATGTGGTACGAATTTCATCAAAATAAAAACAGCATTGCTGATGATGAACAAGCCATGCACGATCTATTAAATGATGCTAACAACACAAAAGATGACGACTAACCCCCGACCAGATCGCGCGCAGCAGCAATCACTGCGCGCTTTTTTAAAGCGTCAAAGTAAACCCGCTGCAGTGTGGTTAAAGTTAAGCATTGCACTGGGTACTTTTAACGCATTACTGATGATTGCAGGTGCTTATTTACTGGCTCAAGCTATTCATAATGTAATGTTTGAAGGTAATAATTTAGCCCAAGTCACTCATTTATTATGGCCCTTAGCAGGCATTATTTTATTGCGCGCGGTGTTTTTAGCGTTAAGTGAGCGCTTAAGTGCATTTGCTGCGCTTAAAATAAAATCGGCTATGCGCCAAACACTTCTCCATAAGCTCAGCTTACTTGGGCCTAGTTATATAGAACAACACGGCCAAGGCGCTACATTAAATACCCTGCATAATGGCGTTGAAGCACTTCACGACTATTATGCTAAATACTTGCCAGGTGTTGCTTACAGCGCGCTTATTCCGCTGGCAATATTGGTAGTTATTTTTCCGACAGATTATAAAGCTGGGCTGATATTTTTATTAACCGCCCCACTTATTCCTTTTTTCATGATTTTAGTAGGCTCTAAAGCCGAAGCTTTAAACCAAAAACGCTGGAAGCAACTTGCTGTACTGGGCAATTACTTTTTTGACCGCGTGCAAGGTTTAACTCAGCTAAAACTATTTAATGCAACACGTACCGAGCTTAAACAAATAGCTAAAATTTCAGATGATTTTAGACACGCGACACTCGATGTTTTAAAAATCGCGTTTTTATCATCATTTGCACTTGAGTTTTTAGCCACCATTAGCGTGGCACTCGTTGCCGTAATTATTGGTTTTAGACTATTTTTTGGCACTCTTGATTTTGCCACTGGCTTTGTGGTGCTACTTTTAGCGCCTGAATTTTATTTACCACTGCGCCAACTAGGTAGTCATTACCATGCACGTTTACAAGGTATTAGTGCGGCGGCCGATATGGTTGCGATTTTAAATGCCCCACTGCCAAGTGACGAAAATGCGTCAGTAACTACAAGCGCACCTGAAAACAATTTAACTTTAAATACAATTAATTCAATAAGTATTACCGACCTTAATTTTATATACCCTGGTAGTAACGAAGGGATTAAAAATATAAATTTAACATTGCCAAATAAAGGCTTAATTGCAGTTGTGGGCAGTAGTGGCTCAGGTAAAAGTACGTTGTTTGATTGTCTATTAGGGTTTCACCCTGAGGTGATTAACAACCTATCTATTAATGATCAGAGTTTAAGTACAACCGATATTACTTACCTGCAAAATAATATTGCATGGATACCACAACAAGCGACGCTATTTTACGACACCATTGCTGCCAACATTAAATTGGCCAAACCCACTGCCACACAGCAAGAGCTTGAACACGCGGCAAAACAAGCTGGTGTGCTTGAATTTATTAATACCCTACCCGATGGTTTTAACACCCAGATAGGTGAGCAAGGTGAAGGGCTTTCTGGCGGTCAAAAACAACGTATTGCACTGGCTCGCGCATTTATAAAACAAGCACCAGTCTTAGTGCTTGATGAGCCCACTGCGCACCTTGATAGTCAAACAGAGCTGCTTATTCAAGATGCTATTAATGAATATGCTAAAAACAACTTAGTATTAGTTATTGCCCATAGATTAAATACCGTTAAACATGCCAGCAATATCATTGTGATGCACGATGGAAAAATAGCTGAGCAAGGTCACTTTGAAACACTTGCAGCGCAAAATGGTGCATTTGCTGACTTACTAAAAACGGCTGAACAAGGGGTGGTGCATGCGTAATTTTATTCGTTTATTAAAACTTTGTGCTCCTCATTACAAAGCTATGCTATTGGGTACATTTTTAGCGACGATTACGGTATTAGCTAATGTGGGCCTGTTGGCTATATCTGGCTGGTTTTTAGCATCAATGGCCGCTGCTGGTATTGCGGGCGTACAAATGAATTATTTTACTCCTGCCGGCACGATTCGTTTTTTAGCTATTGTGCGAACAGCATCGCGCTATGGCGAACGCCTAGTTACTCATAACGCCACGTTTTTATTACTAAGTGAAATACGTACCAATGTATTTGCAACGTTAAGCAAGCTTAACAATGTTGATTTAGCAATGAGCCGCAGCGCTGATCTAGTTAACCGATTACAAAACGATGTAGACGCACTCGACAAATTTTATTTAAACGTTTTACTTCCTATGCTGGTCGCTCTTTTAAGTGTGCCAATCATCATGCTGTTTATGTCGGCCTATAATGGCAACGTCGCCCTTATTTGCTTTACTGGCATTATACTTATTGGTGTGGTTATACCTGCCCTACTCAGCATAAAGCTCACTAAAAACAGCCATAAAGAAACACAACTTAGTGCGCAACTTCGCTCTGAGCTTTCAGATACACTTACAGGCCTTAGAGAGCTTAGTATTTATCAAGCCCGTTCGCAGCAACTTAATAAGTGCGACGAATTAAGCGAGCAGTACAATCAGCAATTATTTATTCGCCACAAAGCACTGGCAAACTCAGATGGATTAAGCTTGTTGGTTGTTCAATTAGCCATGCTTGCTAGCATAGTGACCATTGTGCCGCTGGTTTACGCAAGCAGTATGGTAAATGTAGAACTTGCTATGTTAAGTTTATTTGTACTGGCAAGCTTTGAAAGCGTATTACTACTACCCAACGCGTTTATAGAGCTTCCAAATGTTTTAAAAGCAGCAGAGCGATTGTTTACACTTGAAGATAAAGCAGCTAGTACGCAAATTGAAAGTAAACATGTAGACATTGATGAAAACTTTAGCGCGCAAAATCACACGTTAGTACTTAACAATATTAGCTACCAATATGGTGAACAAACAGCGCTAACTAATATCAGTTTTGAACTAATGCCTCAGCAAAAAGTAGCGATTGTAGGTAGAAGCGGCAGCGGTAAAACGACGCTTGTAAATTTACTTACTGGTTTATGGCCTTTGCAACAAGGCAGCATAACGCTAAACAATCAAAATAGCGTTGTTGACTTACATTCGTTAAATAATGATATACGCGCAAATGTTATAAATATACTCGCCCAGCAGCACCATATTTTTGATGGCACATTAAGTGAAAACTTACGTTATGCCGCGCCAAATGCAACCAAAGAGCAAATGATTGAAGCGCTCGCATTAGCTCAATTGAGCCCATGGTTTAATGAGCTAAAAGAAGGTTTAAAAACACGATTAGGCACTGGCGGGCGTAACGTGTCGCAAGGCCAATCTAGGCGTATAGCCATTGCCCAAGCATTACTTAAAAACCCTGCTATTTTAGTACTTGATGAACCAACTGAGGGTCTTGATAATCAATCTAAGCAAGGGGTAATGCAAGCAATAATGCACGTTATGAATAACGCCAGCGTGCTGACAATTACGCACGATCCTGCTCTACTTGCTCAAATGGATAATGTTGTATGGTTAGAAGACGGCAAAGTAGTCGCACAAGGCTCTCATAAAGAGCTCAGTAGCACTTATCCCGACTATGTTGCGCTAACTACCCGGTTTTAAAACCGTTACTGATACATCAATAACGCCGACTTTAGGGTCGGCTATCTTTTTAAACATACTCTTTGATAAATCAATAATACGACCTAGCACATACGGGCCTCTATCGTTAATTCTTACCGTGACTGATTTATTATTAGCGAGGTTGGTAACAACGACCTTAGTGCCAAAGTCGAACTCTAAATGGGCTGCTGTGGCGGCTTGTTGGCTAAAGCGCTCTCCGTTGGCAGTTGTTCTCCCGTGATATTTGTCAGCATAAAAAGATGCTTTACCAACTTGAGTAACCTCTCCAATAGATGATTTAACAATAGGTTGGCTACTACAAGCGGCTAAAGCTGAAGTAATAAAAAGAGTGACAACTAACTTAGGTAAACGCATAGGATGACTTTTATTATACAAATTAGATGCATACTAACTTGAGCTCGCTGAGTATTAACTGAATTAGGTCTAAACCGTGGGCAATAAAAAACCACCTTCGATTTATCATCTAGGGTGGTTTTTTATGCTTGAAGCAAAACGCGCGAATTATCTTACAATGCCGCGCTCTGAGCTTTTAACAAAGTCGACCATCAATTTCACAGCAGGGTACTTTTCAGCATCTTCTGTGAGAGATTCAATCGCTTCTTCAGCACCTAAGCTTTTACGGTAAAACGCTTTGTATGCACGGCGTACAGCCATAATTTCATCACTTTCGAAACCACGACGTTTCATGCCTTCTTTATTGATAGCGGCAGGACCTGCTGGCATACCAATGGTAGTAACAAAAGGTGGTACATCTTTGTTAACACCTGAATACATACCAATAAAGGCATGAGCACCAATTTTACAAAACTGATGAACTCCCGAATTACCACCTAAGATAACCCAGTCGCCTACATGTACATGGCCAGCCACACTTGCATTGTTAGCAAAAATTACGTTATCGCCAATTACTGCGTCATGTGCAACGTGTGTATAAGCCATAAATAAGTTATTACTACCAATTTTAGTAACGCCTTGGTCTTGAATTGTACCGCGGTGAATAGTGGCACATTCACGGATAACATTGTTATCACCCATGATTAATGTGGTAGGCTCGTTGTTGTATTTTTTGTCTTGGCAGGCTTCGCCCACAGACGCAAACTGAAAAATATGATTGCCAGAGCCAATAGTTGATGGCCCTTTAACAACAACATGAGACTCAATAATACAGTTATCACCGATAACAACATCATTGCCAATATAACTATACGGACCAACTGAGACATTGTTACCTAGTTTAGCGCCAGGTTCGATTATTGCTGTAGAATGGATCACTATTAAAACTCTCTTCTCGCACACATAATTTCGGCACTACACACTACTTTGCCGTCGACTCTAGCTTCTGCTGCAAACTTCCAAATGTTGCGACGTTCTTTTAAAAACTCAACGTGAAGATGCATTGTATCACCTGGGATCACTGGCTGTTTAAAACGTGCGTTATCAACAGCAGCAAATAAATATAGTTCGTTTTCACTACGATTTTCTACTGTTTTAAAACCTAATAAACCCGTGGCTTGCGCCATTGATTCTAATATTAGCACACCAGGAAAAATTGGCTGATTTGGGAAATGGCCAGTAAATATAGGTTCGTTTATAGAAACATTTTTAATAGCATGTAAAGATTTTCCAGGTGTAAAATCAATAACACGATCAATTAATAGCATCGGGTAACGGTGCGGTAATAAACTTAAAATTTCTTGAATATCAAGGCTATTTAATTCGTTTGCCAAAATAGCATCCTTATTAGTGTTCAACGTTATGACTTAGCCAATGCTTCCAGCGCTTTAAGACGAGATTTCATGTCTGAAAGGTTACGCAAGTGAGCTATTGATTTACGCCATTCTTTGTTTGTTGTATGGGGCATACCAGATGAGTAAATACCTGGTTCGGTGATTGATTTTGTCACCATACTCATGCCGGTAATTATAACACCATCACATACAGACATGTGACCATTAATTGCAACCATGCCACCAATTTGACAGTTTTTGCCAATGGTAACGCTTCCTGCAAGTACGGTGCAGCCCGCAATTGCGGTGCCTGAATTAACTTCAACGTTGTGCGCTATTTGACACTGATTATCGATAATAACATTGCTATGAATGATGGTATTGTCCAGGGCGCCACGATCAATTGTCGTGCTTGCACCAATTTCAACTTTGTTACCTATGATCACTGAACCAAGCTGAGGTATTTTTACCCATTGCCCGCGTTCGTTCGCATAGCCAAACCCATCACTACCTACAACACTATTTGCTTGAAACAAACAATCTGAACCAATTTCAACATCGTGATAAATAGTCACACTAGACCAAAGCTTAGTGCCAGAGCCTATTTTAACACGTTCTCCGATAAAACTGTTCGGACCAATTTGCGCATTGTCACCTATCACCGCATCAGCTTCGATGACTGCATTAGCACCTATAGCGGCGCTGTCACTAACAATCGCTGTTGAATGAACAGTGGCACTTGGATGTATACCCGTCGAGGCTGAGCGTGGTGTTGTATCCATAAATTGCGCTAATTTTGCGTAACTTACATACGGATTAGCAACAATAATTTTGCTACCACTAAAGAACTGAGCATCGGCTTGGCTTACTATTACAGCGCTAGCTTGAGTAGTTTCAAGTTGCGAGCGATATTTTGAGTTCGCTAAAAATGCAATATGCCCAGAATGGGCATTTGCAAGTGTCGCTATTTTTTTTATTTCTAAAGCGCCATCACCCTGAAGTTCGGCGCCTAGAAGTTCCGCAATTTGCGAAAGCGTATAATTTTGCATAGAGTGATTATTTCTTACTAACTGCAGCTACAACTTTAGACGAAAGATCAGTTACTTCTTTAGGATTAAAGTAAATTGTTGTGTCTTTTACTTTAACTTCGTCGAAGTCGCCGTCTTTAGCAATTTCTTCAATTGTTTTGATGATTACACCTTGAACTTTAGCAAGTTCTTGGTTTTGGCGCGCTTTGATTTCTTGCTCTAAAGGACGACCTTGTTCAGCAAGATTTTTTTGCATGCCTTGAATTTTATCACGTAGTGCATCTTTTTGAGCTTGGCTCATAGTTGTACTTTCGCGTTTAAATTTTTCAGCTTCAAAACGAATATCGCCTTGTAACTTTTCAAGCTCTTGACGACGTTCAGCAAACTCAGTTTGTAAAGACTGTTCAATTTTAGCCATTTGAGGAATTTGCTTGTAGATTTCCTGCATATCAACAATACCTACTTTGTGTGCAAATGCATTCACAGAAGTACCCATCATTAAAGTTGCTAAAACTGCTACAGCTGTTGATTTAAATAATTTTTTCACAAAAAACTCCTTTAGAAAGTGTTACTAATGTTAAAGCTGATGGTTTTCGTATCGTCATCTTCTTCTTTTTGCAATGGATACGCAAAACTGATCAGCATTGGACCCATTGGAGAGATCCATTGTAATGAAAGACCGGTTGAAACCCTAAAGCGCATTGGGTCTGAATAGTCATCTAATTTAGCACGTTCATCAACGCCTAAGTTTTGATAGCGGTCTACGTTAAACTCAGTATCCCATACGTTTGCAGCATCAACAAAGAAGCTAGTACGTACAGAGCTGGTATTTTCTTCATCTAAGAATGGCGTAGGAACAATTAGCTCCATACCTGCCACTGCTTTAGCATTACCACCAATACGGCCTTGCGGCACTAGAATATCAAATTCTGATGCGCCACCAATGCTACCGGTTGTAGTACCGTCTGCACCTGGCGTACCTGGAATAGACTGCGGTATACGCGATACAGCACGTGGTAATATTGTATTACGGTCAAAGCCACGAAGTTCCATTTCCGTTATACGGAAGTACTCTTGGAATGGAAGTGTTTGCTCATACCCGTTTGTAGAACCATAACCATTACCATAACCAAGCGCTGCACGCGTTGAAAATACCCAACGGTGGTCATTTGATATAGGCCAGTAAAAACGCGAATCGTAATTCAGTTTAAAGTACTGAAGATCTGAGTTAGGCGTTGTTGCTGTTAAGTTTAGAGTTTGACGCGAACCCGCTGTTGGGAATAAACCACGGTTAACTGTAATACGCGACCAACCAACACTCAGCTCATACTTAGTAAAGTCAAAGCCTGCATCTGGGTTGTCTGGATCTAAGAATGTTTCACGAAGTACACGCGTTTGCTCGTACTCTGCAATATCCGAAAGCTCTTCTTTAATCCAACGGGCGCCAAAGTTAACACGATTTACAGCATCAATTGGAAAACCAATATTTGTGCCTAAACCATAACTTTTTGATTTGTACTCAACAAGACTGAATTTACTTGCATCGTAGTTTCTGTAAAAGATGCTACTGCCTTGCGATACACCATCTGGCGTAAAGTATGGGTCTGTGTACGATAAGCTTAAGCTTTCAGAACCTGTAGACGTGTTAAGGTTTAAACCAATTTGGTTACCTGTGCCTAAAAAGTTAGATTCTGTTACACCAATATTAAACTGCAGACCTAAGTAAGAACCATAAGCAAGACCAGCATTAAAGCTACCCGCTGATTGCTCTTTTACAGTAAAATCTACATCTACTTGGTCATCCACACCTGGTACAGGCACTACGTTAAAATCAACAGTTTCCATGTAAGGCAAACGTTGAATTTGTAGTTTTGAACGCTCAAGGTTTTGATTAGATAACCAGGCGCCTTCAAGTTGTGTCATTTCACGGCGAAGTACTTCATCAGCTGTATTTTGGTTACCACCAACAATAATACGACGAACATATACACGCTTACCTGGATTAACCGATAGTGTTAGTTGTACTTCTTGCTTTTCGTCGTCAATTTCTGGAATTGTACGTACTTCAGCATTAGCGTAACCAAAACGTGCTAAGTAGCTTTTAATAAATTCTTCTGACGAAGTAACGACTGAGCCATTGTAAAGCTCACCCGCTCTAAGTGGGATAACACTTTTAATTAAGTCTTCACGGCCAAGCAAGTCACCAATAAAGTCAAAGCCTTTAACGGTATATTTTACACCTTCAGTTAAATTAGCTGTAACGTAAACTGATTCACGTTCAGGGCTCACTGATACTTGCGTTGAATCGATATTAAAACGTAGGTAACCACGGTCTAAATAATAACTACGAATTTTTTCTAAGTCGCCTTCAATGGTTTGCTTTTGGTAGCGATCGCTACCCATAAACTGCCACCAAGGTAAATCTTGCTGCGATTCAGCAAGTTTAAGAAGCTCTTCATTAGAAAAAAGTTCATTACCCACTAAGTTAATTTGTCGGATAGAAGCTGCATCACCTTCATCAAACTCTAATTTAAGTTTAACGCGGTTACGAGGCAATTTAGTAATGCTGATATCTACTTTAGCGTTGTATTTACCAATACTGTGGAAAAACTCAACTAAGCCCTTTTCGATACTATCGATAACGGTTTTATCAAGTGGTTCACCTTGGCGAATATCTTGCTGATCAAGAGACTCATTAAGCTGCTCGTCTTTAATGTCTTTATTGCCTTCAAACTCAATGAAGCTGATGGTAGGACGTTCCGTTACTTTAAAAATAACGTTGTTGCCATCACGAAGGGCTTTTATGTTATCAAAGTGCCCAGAACGATAAAGTGACTTTATTGTTTTTGAAATCGTATAGTCATCAACATTATCGCCTACGTTAATAGGAATATGTGTTAGCGCTGCACCAAGTGCTACACGCTGCAAACCTTCAACTTTCAGGTCTTCAACAATAAAGGAGTTTTGGCCTAGGGCTGCAAAACTTGCACCCAATAAACTTGTTACTGCCAAATGTTTTTTTATAGCCATTTTATTATCTTTATCCTTTACAACTGTATTACCGCATAACACCCTACTAAAGTGGTGCTTTACAATCGTGTTCTAATTAGTAATTTGCCACGCTGTAAAACTACAAACGCGATACATCATTGAACAAAGCGAAACATGTTAGAAAAATGAGCAACAAGGCGCCCACTTTAAAACCAAACTCTTGTGTCTTTTCAGAGACCGGCTTTTTACGAAAAAGTTCAATTATGTAATACATTAAGTGTCCACCATCAAGCACTGGTAAGGGTAATAAATTAAATACACCCAAGTTAACGCTTATTAAGGCTAAAAAGCTTAAAAAGGCCACTAACCCATAGCTTACGCTAGTTCCAGCGCCTACTGCAATGCCCACAGGGCCACTTAAATTCTTAACCGAAACCTGGCCTGTAATTAAATTACCAATCATATCAAAACTGAGTGTAATTAAGCGCCACGTTTCTTTTGTGCCTCGCAAGATACTATCGAGCGGACCGTAATGTCTAGTCTCTACATAACCATCAGGCCATTGCTGTACAACAGGAGCTACGCCTAAAAAGCCTTGCTCAATACCGTTATTATCAATGCGCCCTTTAGGGGTTACTGTAATGGCTTTTATAGTATCTTGTCTTTTTACACTAAATTGTAAAGATTTGTTAGCTGATTGCGTAATAAGATTAACTAATTGCTGCCAATTGCTTATTGTTTCACCGTTTACAGCCAAAATTGTGTCATTAACTTGTAAATTAGCGTGTTCTGCAGCTGAGTCTTTAGTTACGGCGGCAATTGTTAAAGTTGCTTGAGGTCTAAACGGTACAATACCTAACGAGCTTAATGGTGGCACGTCTTGCTGATCTAATTTCCACCCCTCTAAATTAAGCGTTTTAACACGTGGTTGAAGGTTTTTATCGCGCACTATCACTTCAACGCTTTCTTCACCTAAATTAGACATAAGTGCAAACGTGGCATCTTGCCAGGTCGTTATATCATCATCACCAATTTTTATAATATGTTGAGAAGGCATAATGCCCGCTTGCTCTGCCCGGCTACCCTCGGTAATACTACCTACCACAGGCTTTACCGACTGCACACCCACCATATACATTACAGCAAGAGCAAAAATGGCAAACAAAAAGTTGGCCATTGGACCCGCTGCAACTATGGCAATACGTGCTTGTACAGATTTAGCGTTAAACGATAAATGACGTTGGTTTGCCGGCACGTCATCAACACGCTCATCAAGCATTTTTACATAACCGCCTAATGGAATAGCGGCAATCACGTATTCGGTATTATATTTATCGTGCCATTTTAACAGTGGCTTACCAAAACCAATTGAAAAACGCAGCACTTTAACGCCCATTTTTCGTGCAACCCAAAAATGGCCATATTCATGTATGGCCACTAAAATGCCAAGCGCTAAAATAAATGAGCCAAGATTCCAAAAAAAATCAAACATATTAATGCGCCACTTTTGTTATAAACTCTGAAGCGCTAATACGCGCTAATTTATCGCACTCTAAAATTTCATCTAAGCTTTGTACATTGGTATACGTTGCAGCTTCAAGCGTTTGTGCATTTATTTTGTATATATCAGTAAAACTAATTTTACCGTTTAAGAATGCACTTACTGCTATCTCATTTGCAGCATTAACCGTTGTAGTAGCGCCCTGCCCTGCACTACACGCATCAATCGCTAATTGTAAATTTGGATAGCGAGAAAAGTCAGGCTTGGTGAATGAGAAATCACATATATCAGAGAAGTTTAACGGTTTAACGCCTGCATTCATTCGCTCCGGGTATGCAAGTGCATGGGCAATTGGCGTGCGCATATCTGGGTTACCCATTTGCGCTAAAATAGAACCGTCATGATATTGCACCATTGAGTGAATAATACTTTGTGGATGAATCACTACGTCTATATCACTGGTGTCGCAATTGAATAACCACTTAGCTTCAATAAACTCTAAACCTTTATTCATCATAGTGGCCGAGTCTACTGATATTTTTTGACCCATCGACCAGTTAGGATGCGCCACGGCTTCACTTACAGTTACATCTTTTAGTGTGTTTAGATCGCGCGTTAAAAACGGGCCACCAGAACCGGTAAGCAAAATTTTACTTACGCCATGTTGCTGTAAATTTTGATCGCCTTTGGCATTTTGTAACGAAGAAGGTAGACATTGAAAAATAGCATTATGTTCGCTATCAATTGGCAGCAAGGTCGCTTTATGTTGTTTAACTTTATCAATAAACAACTGACCTGACATAACTAACGATTCTTTATTAGCAAGGAGTACTTTTTTAGCTGCTTCGACTGCACTTAATGTTGGCAGTAAACCAGCTGCACCTACAATTGCCGACATCACGACATCAACATCTGGGTGAGCACATAAGTCGCACATTGCTTGCTCGCCGTGCATAACAAGCGTTTGGCATGGTGTATTAGCTAAATAAGCAGATAGCTGCTCAGCGGCTTGCTGGGTAGCCATAATCGCATAAAGTGGTTCGTGTTCAATACACAGCTCAGCCATTTTTTTTGCGTTTTGCCCTGCAGCTAAAACAAAAACATCAAATAACTCTTTATTGCGCGATACAACATCTAGTGTACTTAAACCAATTGAACCTGTTGCGCCTAAAATAACCAGCAATTGCTTTTGGCTCATAAACTAAGAGTCCACGCATAGCACATTACAAACATTGGAGCTGCAGCCGTTAAGCTGTCAATGCGATCTAAAATACCGCCGTGCCCAGGTAAACAACGGCCGCTATCTTTTAAACCAGCTTCACGTTTAAACATGCTTTCAAGTAAATCACCTACCGCAGAGAACAATGCAATAAATGCAGTCATTATCGCGTAGATAGGCCAAACACCTAAATCAACATCGGTAAAGTGACAAAATGCTAAAACAAAAATGATAGAAGCGACTACACCGCCTGCTAACCCTTCAATTGTTTTATTAGGGCTCACTTTTGGCATAAGTTTATGCTTACCAAAGCTCTTACCTGAAAAATAAGCACCAACGTCTGCACTCCACACAATACCCAATACGACTAAAATAAGTACAGAGCCAAAATGTGTTGATTCAGCATATTGCGCACTGCGCAGCGTATTTAGTGCAAGCCATAACGGCACAAGTGTTAATAAACCTGCAATGCCGCGCATTACTAGACCTTCATTCCACGCTTTAGCCATTTCTGGATAGCGCCAAATTAAATAACTAGCAACAATCCACCAAGCAAACGAAAGCGTAAATAAGTAATTCGCATCACCTACTAGCTTGCCACTTTCCCATAGTGATTCAATAGGCCAATGTAAATTAAGCAGGCCAAGTAAGGCTGCAATCAATACAACAAAAGCACCACGTTTGAGCTTATCGCATAAACCCATAAACGCAGACCATTCCCATGCGCCTAATAATACTATTGCACCGGCAAAGTAACTAAATAACGTAAGCGGTGTATAAAAAACCAAAGCTAATGCCGATGGTGCAAGCACAAGTGAGGTTAAAATTCGTTGTTTTAACAAAATGTGACCCTTATTCTATTTAGGTTTGAGCGAGTAATTGTTTTATTTGTTCGCCCGTACAACCAAAACGTCGCTCTCTGGCAACGTAACACGCTATAGCCTCAGCAAATGCTGCTTCATTAAAATCAGGCCAAAGTGTTTCGGTAAAGTAAAGTTCTGCATAAGCAACTTGCCATAGTAAAAAATTACTAATACGAACATCGCCACCAGTGCGAATAAGTAAATCAGGTTCTGCCTGATCTGCCATGCTCATATGCTGTGCTAAGCGCTCTTCTGTAATATCTTCTGCGTTGAGTGTGCCTTGCGCAACTTGCAAAGCAAGTTGTTTAGCCGCGTTAGCCATATCCCAACGACCACCGTAATTAGCTGCAACATTTAAGCGCAATCCGGTATTATTTTCAGTCAGCTTATGCGCAGCGTCTACCTTGCTACGTAATCCTTCAGAAAATCGTGATAAGTCTCCAATAATGGTCAGTTTTACATTGTTTTTATGAAGCTTTTTAACTTCCTTTGTTAAAACAAATAAGAAAAGCTCCATTAAAGTGTTTACTTCGTCTTCAGGGCGGCGCCAGTTTTCACTACTAAAAGCAAATAAGGTTAACGATTGTATCCCTAATTTAGTACAAAACTGAACAGATTGACGAACTGCGTCTACGCCTTTTTTATGCCCATACACACGAGGTCTATTTCTAGCTTGTGCCCAACGTCCGTTCCCATCCATGATGATAGCAACATGTTTGGGTAAACATTGCTGTGAAATTGTGTCAGCATCTAGAACCATAAATATCGAGTATTCCATAAAAAAACGCCGCCTAGTATACCCTAGACGGCGTTTCAAAACTAATAATTTTAATAGGTCCTGTCGACCTTTCAGGATTGTAATTTATTCAATCTAGGCAGAACCCTTTGGGCAGCGCGTTTTTAGATTTTATGCATTGCTATCGCCTAATAATGGGAAATAACCACACTACGTAGGCTCTGCCTTGCCTTAAAGCCAAACACACTACTGCAAATTTAACCTCAAAAGATAAACAGGGACTTACTTAGATTTCCATTAACTCTGCTTCTTTAGCAGCTAATAGAGTATCCATTTCTTTGATAAACTTATCTGTAAGTTTTTGAATCGCATCATCTGATTGACGCGCTTCATCTTCAGATATTTCTTTATCTTTTAATAAACCTTTTACATCGCCATTAGCATCACGACGAATGTTACGAATAGCAACACGACCGCCTTCAACTTCGCCACGTACAATTTTGATTAGGTCTTTACGACGCTCTTCTGTAAGTGGAGGAAGAGGTACACGAATAACAGTACCTGCCGACATAGGGTTTAAACCTAAGTCAGACGCCATAATTGCTTTTTCAACAGCTTGCGCTAAAGACTTATCAAATACACCAATAGCAAGTGTACGAGAATCTTCAATTGTTACGTTAGCAACTTGGTTTAAAGGCGTTGGTGCACCGTAGTACGACACCATAATGCCATCTAGGATTGCAGGATGTGCACGGCCAGTACGAATTTTAGATAATTGGCTACCTAGTGCAGTTACACTTTTTTGCATGCGCGCTTGCGCGTCTTTTTGAATATCGTTAATCACGGTTTAATCCTAATTATTTGATTATTTCATCTGAGGCTTGTGAAGAAATAAGTGTTCCTTCTTCTTCACCCATAATTACGCGTTTTAGCGCGCCTGATTTATTCATATTAAATACGCTCAATGGCATATTGTGATCGCGGGCTAGAGTAAATGCCGCTAAATCCATAACTTTTAATTCTTTTTCAATGATTTCATTGTAGCTTAAGTGGCTGTAAAGCGTCGCTTCTGGGTTTTTAACAGGATCATCACTGTACACACCATCCACTTTAGTCGCTTTAATTACTGTATCCGCTTCAATTTCGATACCGCGTAAACACGCTGCAGAATCGGTAGTAAAAAATGGGTTACCGGTGCCCGCTGCAAAAATAACAACGCGGCCAGTTTTCAATAAACTAATTGCTTCAGCCCAGTTATAAGCGTCACATACACCATTTAGCGGAATAGCCGACATTAAACGACAGTTTACAAATGCACGGTGTAGCGCATCACGCATTGCAAGGCCATTCATAACCGTTGCAAGCATACCCATGTGGTCGCCTACTACGCGGTTCATACCTGCTTCTGCAAGTGAACCACCGCGTAAAAAGTTACCTCCACCAATAACTAAACCCACTTCTACGTCAAGCTCTACTAGCTCTTTAATTTCTTGTGCCATACGGTCTAAAACTTTAGGGTCGATGCCGAAGCCTTCGTCTCCCATTAAAGCTTCACCACTTAATTTGAGAAGAACACGTCTAAAAATAGGTTTGCGATTGATAGTCATAGTATAGGGGCCAACTTTTATTGAATTATGGATAAAAAATAACCGCGCTTATGTTAAACATAAAAGCGCGGTTATTTTAAAGAATTTCTAGCTGTGAAGCAAAACCAAATAGTACTTTAATTGCATCTAATTTCCTTTTGCATCACAAATAGTTAATCTTACTGACCTTTAGCAGCTGCAATTTGAGCAGCAACTTCAGCAGCAAAATCTTCTTCTTTCTTCTCGATACCTTCACCAACTTCTACACGTACAAAGCCAGTAACTGTTGCGTTTTTCTCTTTAAGAATATCGCCAACAGATTTTTTAGGTTCCATGATGAAAGCTTGACCAGTAAGAGAAACCTCACCAGTGAATTTTTTCATGCGACCAACAACCATCTTCTCAGCGATTTCAGCAGGCTTGCCTTCATTCATCGCGATTTCGATTTGTACTTGCTTTTCTTTTTCTACAACGTCAGCTGGTACGTCAGAAGGAGTTAAGTACTCTGGACGTGAAGCAGCAACGTGCATTGCAACGTGCTTAAGTGTTTCTTCATCAGCAACACCTGCAACAACAACACCGATACGGTCGCCATGACGGTACTCAACTAGGTTTTCACCAGCGATGTACTGCAGACGACGTACGTTGATGTTTTCGCCAATTTTAGTTACTAGCTCAACACGGTCTTCTTCAAACTTAGCTTGTAAGTCTTCGATAGTAAGAGTGTCAGCAATTGCAGCTTCAGCAACTTTATCAGCAAATGCTAAAAAGCTTACGTCTTTTGCAACGAAGTCTGTTTGACAGTTAACTTCTACTAGTACTGCAACACCAGCGTTTTGCTTGATGATGATAGTACCTTCAGCAGCAATGTTACCTGCTTTTTTAGCAGCTTTAGCAGCGCCACTTTTACGCATGTTTTCAATCGCTAACTCGATGTCGCCATCAGTCTCAGTTAACGCTTTTTTACAATCCATCATGCCAGCGCCTGTGCGCTCGCGTAATTCTTTAACTAGGGCAGTAGTTACAGCCATTAGTAAATCCTCAAATCTGAAATCTGGTTTAGATAAGCGGGTTACCCGCTCTACAAGAATAACAAGTCTTCACCTTAAAAAGATGAAGACTTGATGATAGCTAATTACTCAGCTTCAACGAAATCGTCTTTCTCAGCTTGAGCAACGATGTTATTCTCGCGACCTTCAGTGATAGCAGCTGCAACAGCGCTAGTGTAAAGGCTTACAGCACGGATAGCATCATCGTTACCAGGAACGATGTAATCAACGCCGTCTGGGTTAGAGTTAGTATCAACGATTGCAACAACAGGGATACCTAGGTTGTTTGCTTCACGGATAGCAATGTGCTCGTGGTCAGCATCGATAACGAAAAGCGCGTCTGGAAGACCGCCCATGTTTTTGATACCACCAAGGCTCTTTTCAAGCTTTTCCATTTCGCGGTTAAGCATTAACGTTTCTTTCTTAGTTAATTTCTCGAAAGTACCGTCTTGGCTTTGTACTTCAAGGTCTTTAAGACGCTTGATTGATTGACGTACAGTTTTCCAGTTAGTCAACATACCACCTAACCAACGGTGATTTACGAAGAACTGATCGCTTTCTAAAGCAGCTGCTTTAACTGCGTCGCTTGCTGCGCGCTTAGTACCAACGAAAAGAACTTTACCTTTGTTAGCTGCAGCACTTGATAAAAACTTAAGTGCGTCGTTGAACATTGGTACAGTTTGCTCAAGGTTGATGATATGTACACGGTTACGTGTGCCGAAGATGAAAGGCTTCATCTTAGGGTTCCAGTAACGTGCTTGGTGACCAAAGTGAACACCAGCTTGAAGCATATCGCGCATTGAAACGTTTGCCATTTTATAGATCCTCTATAGTTGTTTAGGGTTAGGCCTCC
Organism: Pseudoalteromonas sp. SG43-3; assembly: GCF_014164385.1. NCBI lineage: Bacteria > Pseudomonadati > Pseudomonadota > Gammaproteobacteria > Alteromonadales > Pseudoalteromonadaceae > Pseudoalteromonas > Pseudoalteromonas sp. SG43-3. The sequence goes on along the minus strand of NZ_JACJFC010000007.1, from coordinate 173,341 downwards.
ACATATCCCATAGCACCAACACCGAAGTAATTAAACTTCAAATGCACCCAAGTGTATGTGACGATACGTGTGTGTGTTAAAATAAAATTGTGTTTGCCTTAAATACAAAAAATCATTTAAGAATTTATTTGTAAAAAGACGGCGCGCTTTATACCATATTAAAATTAAATACTCAACGTCGCGTGCAAAATTTGTTCGGCGATAAATGTTAGAAACTCAACTTTGGAGCCTCAATGAGCGCTATTATCAAGACCCCTGAAGAAATAGAGAAAATGCGCGTAGCTGGGCGCTTAGCGGCCGATGTACTTGAAATGATCGGCCCTCATGTAGTGCCGGGTGTTACCACCGATGAGCTAAATACACTTTGTCATGATTATATTGTTAATGTGCAACAAGCAATCCCTGCTCCGTTAAATTATCATGGCTTTCCAAAATCAGTTTGTACGTCAGTTAATCATGTTATTTGTCACGGAATTCCAAATGACAAAGCATTAAAAGAAGGCGACAGCGTAAATATTGACGTAACTGTCATTAAAGATGGCTACCACGGCGATACTTCTAAAATGTTCCACGTTGGTACACCAAACATCCAAGCTAAGCGTCTTGCAGAAGTAACACAAGAAAGCTTATACCTTGCTATTAAAATGGTAAAACCAGGTGTGCGCTTAGGTGATATTGGCTCTGCTATTCAAAAATATGCAGAAAGTTTTAATTACTCTATTGTTCGTGAATATTGCGGCCACGGTATTGGCGCAGGATTTCATGAAGAACCACAAGTAATGCACTACGGTAAAGCGGGTACTGGCGAAACTTTAAAAGCGGGCATGTGCTTAACAATTGAACCAATGGTTAATGCGGGTAAACGCCAATGTAAGCTACTTAAAGATGATTGGACTGTAGTAACTCGCGACCGCAGCTTGTCTGCACAGTGGGAACATACTTTATTAGTGACTGAAAATGGTGTTGAAATTTTAACGCTACGATCAGATGATACTATCGACAGGATCATAGAACACTAATAATAAATAAGAAATTAGGAGCCAGCCCACGTGGCATTACCCAACAAAGTAAAAAAGTTGCTCAGCGATGCAGAGCAACTTAGTGATTATCGCGATTGTTCTAGCTATTTTTATAAATGGTTACATAACGAATTTTCTAAACAACCGGTTGGGAATTTAATTAATGCCCGGGCTGAGTTTATTGACCGCCTACTAATTAAGCTTTTTCATGTTTACGACTTAGCGCGCGAACCTGATTTAGCACTAATAGCAGTAGGCGGATACGGACGTGGCGAGCTACATCCCTACTCCGACATCGATTTTTTATTGCTTGTAACTAAACCACCAAGCGAAGAAATATGCGAAAAAATAGGCCAGTTTGTCACCATGCTATGGGATCTCAACTTAGAGATTGGCCACAGCGTGCGCACGATAGAACAAGCCATTGAGCAAAAACGTGAAGACGTTACTTTTGCCACCAGTTTACTCGAAAGCCGCCTTATTTTTGGTAATCATATTGAGTTTGAAAAACTCAAAACGCATATTCTAGAAACCCCCGTATGGCGCTCCGGTGAGTTTTTTACTGCCAAAGTTCAAGAACAAAACTTACGTCACAAAAAGTGCCATGGCACCGCGTATAATCTTGAGCCAAACATTAAAGAAAACCCCGGTGGCCTGCGCGACTTGCAAACCATTATTTGGGTCGCAAAAAAGCACTTTATAACCGAAACCCTGCAAGAGTTAATAAGTCACGGCTACTTAACCCATGAAGAGTTTCAAGAGCTTTCAGAGTGCCTAGAGAACCTATGGAATATTCGCTTTGCACTGCATCTAGCCGCAGGTCGGGCTGAAAACCGCTTATTGTTTGATCATCAACCACAAGCCGCCGAAATTTTAGGTTTTGGTAGCGACGGTAAAGCCTCTGTTGAGCGTATGATGAAGCGCTTATTTAGAATAATGAGCCGCGTGCGCGAACTTAACCAAATGCTACTTTCATACTTTGAGCAAAGTATCATGCCCGAAAGTAGTGAAAAAACGGTGATAGTACTCGACAGAAACTTTGAGCAAGTGGGCCATCAAATACGCGTAAAAGATCCATCTGTATTTTTTAGACGTGACCAACTTTTTGTATTGTTTGAGCACATAGCAGACAACCCTGCAATAACGCATATTTACCCAAGCACTATTCGTACAATCCGCCAAGTACGCCGCCGTTTATTGGGGGATTTACAAGATTATGCAGCCTGTCGTGAAGCTTTTTTACGCTTAGTTAAACACCCTAATGGTATGGGCCGCGCATTTACGTTAATGCACAAACACGGCATGCTTGCCGCCTACTTACCGCAGTGGCGTAATATATTTGGACAAATGCAGTTCGATTTGTTTCACGCCTACACCGTAGATGAGCATACTCACAAATTAATCAAAAATATTTACGAATACTTTGATAAAACTGGCATTAGCGAGTTTCCTATTTGTAGTGAAATAGTCACTCGAATGGACAAACCAGAGCTACTTTATTTAGCCGGTATATTTCACGACATTGCTAAGGGACGAGGGGGAGATCACTCTGAACTTGGCGCTGTTGATGCTATAGCCTTTGCTAAACTACATGGTTTTTCATCCTCTGATGCAAAATTAGTAGCATGGCTTGTAAGTAACCATTTACTTATGTCGGTTACCGCGCAGCGTAAAGATATTAACGACCCTGCTGTAATAAAAGACTTTGCAACACGTATTAAAACAGAGCGCCAACTCGACTATTTATATTGTTTAACCGTTGCCGATATCCGTGCAACCAACGACAACTTATGGAACGATTGGAAAAACACCCTACTGCGTGAATTGTACTTGCACACGCAACGCGCGTTGCGCTTAGGGCTCGAAAACCCAATGGATCAACGCGACCAAATTCGCGATAAAAAGCACCAAGCTAAACAACGTCTACTCAACTTAGGTTACCCTGAGAATAAAATTGATTTAATTTGGAGTCGCTTTAAAGCCAATTACTTTACCGCCTTTAGCGAACAGCAAATATCGTGGCAAAGTGAGCATTTATTAACTAGCACCGATTTAAGCCAACCCAGTGTAATTGTATCTAACAAAGCAATGCATGGTGGTACACAAGTATTTGTATACAGCCCCTACTCTGGTGCGCTATTTGCGAGATTAGTGAGTGTAATTGGCTCTAAAAAAGCACAAATACAGCACGCGCAAGTACTGACCACAAAAGATGGTTACGTCCTGTTTAGTTTTGTAATACTTGAAGTAAGTGGCGACCCTATTGCAAGTGGTCGAGCGCAATCAATTAAACGCGGGCTTGAGCAAGCACTTAGCGATCCACGTAAAAAAATTCGCTTTAAAAAGAGCCGCTCTCAACGCTTTAAAGATTTTAATATTAAACCTAAAATTGTGTTGCGCCCACATGCACGCAAAGACCGTAGCTTAATAGAAATTCAAGCCGTCGATATACAAGGTTTACTAACCAAAATAGCCGAAGTTTTCCAAGCGCATTTACTACACATTCACGCTGCCCGTATTACAACAGTAGGTGAACGTGCAGAGGATTTCTTTGTTGTATCTAATAACGAATACCAAGCGCTGACTGATGAAGAGCAAGCAAAAATTCATCAGGCATTACGTAAAAAATTCAACGCCGAAACAGAATAGAGGACACACATGTCAGATTTAAAAACGATGATCGAAAACGCATGGGACAACCGCGATAGCATTAGCCCAAGCACAGTATCAAGCGACGTAAAACAAGCTATTATCGACGCACTTGATTTACTTGATAGCGGCGCAGCACGCGTTGCTGAAAAAATATCAGGTGAATGGGTTGTACACCAGTGGCTTAAAAAAGCAGTGTTACTGTCGTTTCGTATTCGCGACAACCAACCAATGAACGACGGCGTAAATCAGTTTTACGACAAAGTACCGCTTAAATTTAGCGACTACACGCCAGAGCAATTTCAACAAGGCGGTATGCGCGTAGTACCAAACGCTGTAGCACGTAAAGGCAGCTTTGTAGGTAAAAACGTAGTACTTATGCCATCTTATGTAAATATTGGCGCATACGTTGACGATGGCACCATGGTTGATACATGGGCGACTGTAGGCTCGTGTGCACAAATTGGTAAGAACGTACATTTATCGGGTGGCGTTGGCATAGGCGGTGTTTTAGAGCCTCTACAAGCTAACCCAACCATCATTGAAGACAACTGCTTTATTGGCGCTCGTTCTGAAATTGTGGAAGGCGTAATTGTTGAAGAAGGCGCAGTAATTTCAATGGGCGTTTACATCAGCCAAAGCACCCGTATTTATGACCGCGAAACTGGCGAAATTCACTACGGCCGCGTACCAGCAGGCGCAGTAGTTGTACCAGGCGCACTACCGTCAAAAGATGGTACTCACAGCCTATACGCTGCAATCATCGTAAAAAAAGTAGATAAGCAAACACGTGAAAAAGTAGGTATAAACGCCCTACTACGCTCAATTGATGAGTAATAGTCGATTGGGTTGAGTGAAACGAAACCCAACGATACGTTGAAGTTAAGTGTTTTAGCTAAACTTTAATTGTATATAGAAAAGCTCTAAGCCCTTTGGGTCTAGAGCTTTTTTTGTTATCTGAACGTTTTCTATTATTAAATGGAGAGTTGATCATATGGATACTGAAGAAAGTAACGAGCTAGTCTATCACTACACATCTTTGGATGCTTTTATCTCTATTGTGAATAGCAGAACCTTTCGGTTTGGCGACGCAAGAGCAATGAATGACTATACAAAGATAGATCATAATATTAATCTTCTTTTAAATTTAGAAAAACAAAAACCTGAGTTAATGAAAAAATTAAATATTTCAAATGAAGGGTTTAATAAAGGCATTAAAAATATTAAGTTTTTCAAAAAGCATATTGAAAATCACTATATACATATAATGAGCTTTAGTAAAAACCCAGATTCTTTAAGCCAGTGGCGGGGATATGCAGATAACGGTACAGGAATATGTTTTAGTATCAATTTATCAGCATTACGACACTGTCTAAATAATACTTACCGCATTGCTGGGAATTGCGTTTACAAACAAGGAGAATTAAACACAGAAGCACAAAACTTATTAAAATTAGCCTCAACTTTTGATAGTGATCAATTTGAATTTGAGGCTAGAAGTAACTTTCTTGATAACTTTATCGCATTTATAACAACAGGTAAAAATGAGGCTTTTATAGACGAAGGTGAAGTAAGGTTAGTTTCTTTCATTGAAAAACTGCCACCACCTCAAGATGTGAAATTCATAAACTCTAATGGCTTTATTAAAAGCTATCTTGAAGTAAGTTTTCGAATAAATATAATTGACACAATTATACTTGGACCGTGTTGTAAATTTGCAGCTAATGACCCCGTCTTTAATGATATGTTAGACAATTTATTTTTTAATAAAAAACTCTACGAGTTAGGAGTTGATACTAACCCATATAAGCCTAAAGTTTTAAGTTCAAAGGCAACTTTCAGATAACCGTTGGGTTTCGTTTCACTCAACCCTACCTACGTCGATAAAATTAATCCCGAGCTACTGCTCATTGTTAGCAATACCCCCCTAAACCTAAGATCACTTATAAAAAAAGTGCTTTTATGTAGCAACGTAGTAATTACCTTGCCCTGCTTCATCAACAAACAAGATAATCAAACCTTTCTTCCACTAAATTCCATTAAAATAAAATTTACATAGTTAACTTAGTGGTGATATAACTGAATGTGTTTTGGGAACGGAGTTGGTGATAAATCAAACCATTAACTGCCAGCTAAAAAATATTACTCAGCTAGCTTACCCTTACACCCTTTACTTAAGGAAAATAAAAATCCTAACTAAAACAGCGTTTACCACATTTTAAAATAACAAAAGCACAAGTAGGTTGTACTAATGGAAGAGTATTTAATCGTTAAACAAAAAAGTAGATACCCTATCGCTATTGCGGCTTTATTGTTGTTATTGGCTTTGGGTTATTTAATTAAGATACTACTTTTCTCAAATGATATTCCTGAACGTTATTTAAAGCCAATATTAGTCTCTCAAGTATCATTACCCAATGTATTAAAAGGGATTGGTACAATAGAGCCTACACAAAGAGAGCTTTTGTCTGCGCCGCTAAAAGGCAATATCAACACACTTACAATTCGTGAAGGGCAAGCTATAAAAAAAGGCCAAGTATTAGCAAAGCTAACTAACTACGAATTGGAACAAGATATACATAATGCGAGTTATGAGCAGCTTAATTTAGAATCCCAAGTAGCTATTGATAAAAGTAATTTAGCAATTAAGCTCTCGCAAATTAAAGTCGACTTATCAAAAGCTAAAATGGCATTGCAGCAGCAAGCGCTTGAATTAAATGCTAATAAAGTCTTAATGGAACAAGGTATTATTTCTGCAATTCGCTTTAAGCAAAGCGAAATGCTTTACAAGCAAAGTGAACTTGAAGTTAATGCCAAAAATGGTGAACTTAGTCTATTTAAAGAGGCATTTGATCAGCAATTAATTGCGCTTGATAACAAAGTAAACATCTCAAAAAACAAACTTAGCTATTTACAAAGGCGTCAAGAGCAACTAACACTCACAGCAAACTTTGACGGTACCGTAAGCCAAAACTTAGCTAAATTAGGTCAAGCGGTTACTCAAGGGCAATCGCTGTTTGAGTTAATAGAGACCGACAACTTACTGGCTAAAATACAAGTCCCTCAGTATTCATCCACTCAGTTAAAAATTGGCCAAAAAGCAGACATAGTTACACCCAGTGGCACAATTGCAGCTAAGGTTGATTATATTGATACGGTAATAAGAAATGGCGCTATTAATGTATTTTTAGTATTAGACGCTTCCCCTCCATCATGGCTTAGAAGCAGCCAAGCAATAGAAGCTCATATTTATTTGGAGCAATCTTTAGTAGCTCAAAACATTAAAAAACCGAATGATTTTGATAACTACAGTCTGTGGAAAGTATATGAAATAACGCCCTCCAGCAAAGCTATTCTTACTCATATAAATTACAAAACGACTGAGCAAGACACTTTAAGCTTTGATGAGTCGCTACAAGGTAACTATGTTTTATTACTACCAGCAGCTTATGCCACTCAAAGTTACCTTGATTTGAAAGAAGTATTTTAATGAGGTGTCAGTTATGAGTTATCCGTTAATAGAGTTTAATAATATTTTTTATCAATACCCTAATACCAAAATTGATACCCTCAAAGCTGTAAGTTTTAAAATAAACAGTGGTGACTACATTGCAATAACTGGTACTTCTGGCAGTGGTAAAAGTACCCTACTTTCTATTTTAGGTTTACTAAACTTACCTAGCCAAGGGCAATACACTATTTTAGGCACTAACACAGCAGACTTAACACCCGACTCTATTGCAGCCATTAAAAACAGAGAACTTGGTTTTATATTTCAAAACTTTAATTTATTAAATCATTTAAGCGTATTTGATAACGTGGCTTTGCCACTCAGTTACAACAAATCGGTGCCTAGGAAGGATTACCAAAAAAAAGTAGAAGCTGCGCTTAATAAAGTAAATATGCTTGAATTTATTGATAGAAAGCCAAGCCAATTGTCAGGCGGGCAACAACAAAGAGTTGCTATTGCTAGAGCATTAATAAATGAGCCTTCTATTATTTTAGCCGATGAGCCAACGGGTAATTTAGATTCGAGTAATAGCGAACAAATATATCAGTTACTCAATAAGCTAAACGACGATGGCAAAACAATTTGCTTAATAACACATGATGAAAACCATGCTAAAACAGCAAAAACGCGTTTGTATATTCAAGACGGACAGCTTAGTGCGCAAGGTTTTTGATGCTGAACTTAATTACTGATCTGACCTTAAACTGGCTAAAATATGCTAAGCAAAATACTAAATTATGGCTTAGCTGTTTGTTGCTGAGTATTCCTTTGTGTTTAATTTTAAATATAAATAATATTCATAGTCAGTTTTTATCAGCCGATCACACGGCAATAAATAACATCCACAACATTAAACAAGTTTACTTAAGTGACACTCAAAATGACTTACCCGTTGATGAGTACATTTTTGATGAAATAACCTTATTGCACCAAGATTTAGTCGGCGTTTTTGAACGCTCTATTGATTTATCATTAAAGCTTTCGGTTAATCATGATAGCGAGCCTGTTAAGGTAAGCTTTATATCGGGGGTTATAAACAATTAGGTATCATTCCTGCTTTAGGCAGCTTTGAGAAGCTAGATTTCCCAAAACAAGGCAGCGCACTAAGTGCCGCCATTAGCTATTCGTTTTGGCATACTCATTTTAAAGGTGTCACTGATATTATTGGCAAACAGCTTGTTGTTAATAATAAAAGCATAAACATTGTTGCTGTAATGCCAAAAGAGTTTAAAAGCTTTAAACGTGCCTATGAACCTAAACTCCTTATTTCTTACTCGCAACTCAAGCGCATTTTGCCTCAAGAAAGTAGCCTGACCCCAGATACTTTTACGTATATTTTAGGAAACGTTAAAAATAAAACACTCTTTTTAAGCTTGCTAAATAAGCACTTACAAAACGAAATGTTTATATTTGATAACACCGAACTTAAGTTTAGTGATGGTATTGGCGTTAGCCCTACTCACTTTAATAAAATAATAAAGCGCCTAAACTTATTGCAGTTACTTTATTATATTTTACTCTCATTTAGCTTTATTGCCTTTTGTGCATTTTACTGTGCAGAGTCAATTAAAAAGCAACAAGAAGAAACTATACGCAAACTATGTGGAGCCAATAACACACACATTTTTGTGCAGCAAATTATTGATATTGCACTCACAAGCCTACTACTTATTATTGTAATGTGCGTTTTGTATCCACTGAGCGACCGCATTAGCGCAATTTTATTACCAAGCCTGAATAAGCTAAGCAGCTCTTTTTCATTATTTACGCTGGCGGTATTTTACATAGTTATTATTACTTTTTTATCGGCGCTTAGTTATTTTCAGCGAAGGTGGGTACACAGCAGTATTGGACGCGGCCAAAGTGCAACAACAAGCGAAAAAGTACAAGTGTTCTCATTGCTTTCGTTACTTACTAGCCTTGCTATTACAAGTGTTTACATTAGTAGTTTGGTTATTTACAGCCAGATTAATTTAAATAATAAAAGTATGGGTTTTAATGCAGATAATATTCTAATTGCCAGCTTTAGTTTTCCACAATCACCTAGCGAGGCCTTTAATGCAAATAACTCTGCTCAACAATTAATTCAGCAATTAAATTCACTGCCCATTATTGAAGAAGTATCACTTAGCTCTGCCCCGCCACTATCAGATCGCAGTGGGTTTAGTGCATGGTACACCGTTACCGGACAAGCTATCAGTTCGGTTAAAAGCGCCAGTACCGCAAGCCATAGAGTGAGCCCGCATTACTTTAAAACTATTGGCGCTAAGCTTATTTTTGGGCAAAGTGTGCAATGGCAACAGTACCAAAACATTGTCGTTAACAGCGCTTTATGGGATCAATACTTTGCAGGCACAGAACTAAGCCAAGCTTATTTATTAGCCCAATTTGATACTGGAAAAGTAAAACATAAAGTAGTTGGCGTTGTTAATGATATTTATAATGAAGGGGCCGACACACCGGTTCAGCCAACTGTATATAATGTAATAAGTGCCCTGACAGGTTTTGAAACAATTATAATTAAAACTCATGCGCCCATCACACAAGTTGAAAGTGAACTCCAAAGGGCAGTAAGAGCATTAAGTGTTAACTTTAACGATTTATCACTTACCCCCCTTTCATCTTTAGTAAAAAATGAGCAAGCCCCTAGAAATGCATTACTAATAATTACCGTTGTGTGTTCCTCAATTCTTCTACTCTCTGCGTTTTTATACAACTACAGCAGTATTAAACAGCTTACTGCTAAATCATCTACAGAGCTTGCATTAAGACGTGCTATGGGCGCTCGCAGCTACCAAATATGCTATTTATTTTTAAAGCTATTTTTCACTGCATTTGTGATAACCCACATAGTTATTATTGCGCTATTTTTCACCCAACATGAAAAACTACAAACTTTTTTATTTCAACAATCCGTTTTTGACCTAAACACGATACTTACAGTGCATTTAGTCATTTTGTTAGCGGTTATATGTATTATTGCTATAGAGATTAAAAAAACACTTAACAATTCGTGGAATAACTTAACTTAAGGATAAGCATGTATAAATTACTACTAGCTACACTACTTATATATGGTGGAAATACATACGCTGAGCAGTACAGTTTCTCTCATTACCAAATGGTTAAATCGCCCATTAATAATACCGCACCGCAAATGTTTTTATTTAACAGCAAAGGCGAGTTGATGCATTACTCTGATAAATATTTACCAAATATTTTATCCATTTTTAAAAATAAACAAAGCCATCCTGATTCTGATTTAATTAAAAGTAATTTAGAGCAGCTATTAACAACATTGCCCGATTTTACCCAGCAAAAGTATACGTTGTTTTACACCTCAATAGATGAAGATGTAGGCCCCTGTCCGCCTTGTAGGCAACAAGAAAAAACCATCGACATGCTTAAAAGTAAGTTTTCAGATAAGCAACTAAAAGTTCATTCAATTTCTATAAATGCCAGTGACAACGGTATATAAAAAAACCCGCTAAATAACTTTAGCGGGCTTTTTGTTGCGAAGGTTAAACCTTTAAAAAGTTTACAGCGCGTTAAATACGTCGTCTGTTTTAGCTGCGCAAATAAAGTCGTTTTTGTGTAAGCCTTTAATTGAATGGCTCCACCATGTAACCGTTACTTTGCCCCACTCGGTTAATAAACCTGGGTGATGGCCTTCATCTTCTGCCATGTCGCCTACTTTGTTAGTAAACGCGATAGCTTGCTTAAAGTTTTTAAATTTATAAACACGCTCAAGCTGCATAATGCCGTTGCGTACTTCTGGTACCCAGTCTGGGATTTTAGTAATTAATTGCGCTAACTCTTCGTCAGATACTTTTGGCGCATCTACATGACAGGCTTCGCATTTTTGTGCACTTAATGAAGACATTCTAAATCCTTACTTTTGCTTTTTTAGCATTAATATTTAACTGGCTAATTTTTCTTTTGGTGGAAATTTTGGGTCGTGCAAACCAAGCTCTTTAGCTCGCTCAACCAAAGTCATAATATCCATTTGCGATATATCAAACAGATCATGAATCGAATTTATGGTGTAGTACTGTGGCTGCATAATATCAATACGGTACGGCGTACGCAGTACATCAAGCACATTCATTGGGCTAATTTCTGGCGTGTTTGAGTATACGTACTGAGTTTCACCTGGGCTTGATAAAATACCGCCGCCGTAAATACGCAGGCCGTCTTCGGTTTGCATTAAACCAAATTCAACTGTAAACCAGTATATACGCGCAAGGTATACACGGTCCTTTTTCTGCGCTGCGTAACCTAATTGTCCGTACTTGTGCGTAAACTCGGCAAAGTCAGGGTTAGTTAGCATGGCGCAATGGCCAAATATTTCATGAAAAATATCTGGCTCTTGTAGGTAGTCAAATTCTTCGCGGCTACGAATAAATGTAGCTACCGGAAACTGCTTGTTTGCCAGTAATCTAAAAAACTCATCAAAGTCGATAAGCGCAGGTACTGGCGCGACTTGCCAACCGGTAGTGGCTAGTAACACTTCGTTTAGTTCGCTTAACTGCGGAATACGATCGTGCGGCAGGTTAATCTTTTTTAACCCTTGCATGTACTCGTTGCAGGCTTTGCCTTCGATGCATGCAAGTTGACGCGCTACAAGCTCAGACCAAATTTTATTTTCTTCATCACTCCAGTGTATAACACCATTTTCGTCTGGTGTTTTGGATGTGTATTTACTTGCTTTAGCCATAAGTACCTTCTTGGGTGTGAGCCCTAAATCGGTGTCAGTGTGATACTCAAATCTATTGAATATCGAATGACCCCATACTATGCAAAAGTGAAGAAAAGTTTAATAGATAGACTAACATCAGTATTTGGGATGATCACCACTATCGTAAATTTATAATTACACCTATGGCAATCTAAAAATACAGACCTTTAAATAAAGGCCTGTAGCTTGTCTTTATGTGTATACAATTAATTACACCTAACCAATTTCAGTAAAAGCTTGGTCTAAATCACTAATAATGTCGTTAACATCTTCAAGCCCAACCGAGAGTCTGATCAGCCCATCACTTATTCCAGCGGCGGCTCGTTCCTCTGGCGTATAAGGCGAGTGAGTCATAGATGCAGGATGCTGAATCAGTGTTTCAGCGTCGCCGAGGCTTACTGCAAGTGTACAAAGTTTCATACTATCAATAAATTGTGCGCCATCTTGTAGCGTGCCTTTTATTTCAAATGCAATAACACCACCAGCGGCTTTCATTTGGTTGCCAATAAACTTATGACCTGGGTGCGATTTAAGCCCTGGGTAATATACGGTACTTACTTGTGGGTGCGCTTCTAGATATTGCGCTATTGTTTGTGCACTTTGACAATGGCGTTCTATTCTAATGGCGAGTGTTTTTAGGCCTCGATTAATTAGCCATGCATCGTGCGGGCTTATGGTTGCACCAATGTCTTTTAGTACGGTCATTTTAATGTGTGTTATGTGCTCAAGCGATCCACATACAATACCGGCGACTACGTCTCCGTGACCATTTAAGTACTTGGTCGCACTGTGCATTATAATGTCGATACCGTATTTTTTTGGTGATTGCAGGAGCGGCGTTAAAAAGGTGTTGTCGACCACACTAATTAAGTTGTGCTCTTTAGCAACTGCGCCAATAAGTGCCAAATCAATAACCGCCATAGTGGGGTTGATTGGCGTTTCTACAAATATCATTTTTGAATTAGGTTTGATGGCAGCGCGTAGTTCGTCCTCGTTGGTCATATCAACAAAAGTGACTTCGATTCCCCAGCGCGGCAACATATGCGAGAAAAACGCAAAGGTACAACCATATAAAGCACTTGAGGCAACAAGATGATCTCCTTGCGATAAAAAGCTCAGTACTGAGGCAGATACAGCCCCCATACCTGTTGCGGTTGCAGCTGCTGCTTCACAACTTTCTAGTTGAGCAACTTTTTGTTCAAGCTCTGTGGTTGTGGGGTTTCCTAAGCGCGTATAAATATAGCCAGGTTCGTCGCCTGCAAAACGCGCAGCACCTTGTGCGGCGTTTTCAAAATGAAAGGTAGAGGTTTGATACAAAGGAGAAGTGAGTGCCCCGTGCGGGTCGTTTGCTTTTTGTGGTCCGTGAATACACTGGGTGTTTATATGATGCTTGCTCATTGTAGGCTCATTTTTTTGATTATTATGTTTTTGCGATTCAACAATCAAAACGTATGCGCTTACAAACAGCAAGCATGCCGGATGCTCAGATGGCTATTTGTGCAAAAACCGTGCAGCGCACGTTTGTACACAAATATTGCCACTACCTTTACTACGTTGACTCCGCCTTTTTACGGCTCATAATTTTACCTGCGATGCTTTGCACAGTGCCTTTTAGTAAGCTGCGTTTGTTTTCAAGCCGTGGTAATGGGCGACTAAGCTCCATTGCTTTGTAACCAATACGCGCTGTAAAAATACCGGCGCTGACCCCTTGCGCAGCTCGTCCCGAAAGCTTACCTAAAAGCTCAGCACTTAGTGCAGTTGCAGCAAGGTCAGATACAAGCTCTGCACTGCCAACAAACATTACTTGTTTTATCAACATACGGTAAAGCTTTATACGGCTCGCGTAGCCAAAACCAATGCCGTAAATTTTACCAATTTGTTCTATTAACTTAGTACCACGCCAAAGCACAGCCATCATATCCACCAGCGCAAGTGGGCTTAGGGCAACTAGCAGTGCAGATTCAGTCGCAAAACGATTTATAAGCTTTTTAGCTTTGGTGTCTTGGGTTATTAATAAACTATTGGCGTACAGCGTCATTATTTCTTTGTCGCTGTGATGCATCGCTACTTGGTTTTTAAAGGTTTCAAAGTTATCAAGCTCTTGGTGTTTATTAAGCTTTTCGAGCCAAGGTAATGCACCGCCTACTTGCTCGCTGTTTAAAAGCCTGTCGGCTTCAACTCTGTGCAGTTGGTTCCGCTTTAAACTGCGCAGCATTCGGTACTCTCGCCACAATAAGCGCCCAATTAGCAGCACGCCACTTACAACCGCGGTTAAATAAACACTGCCTAAAATAATTGACTGCTCGAAAGCAAATACTAACGAGTACGCAAACTCTAAAAGCACCAGTACTATAAAACTAATAGCAAAAACACCTTTAAGCGTTTGCCACTTTGACTTTTTGTACACAGGTTCCAGATCTATTTCTGGCTCTAGTGCTTCATCTTCAAGTTCTTCGTAACCACTTTGTCCGTGCTGAATAATTTTTGCAGGTGCTAAAACGGGTTCGTTTTGCTCAATGCTTTGCGTATCTATACGACGCCCTGCTTGAAATGGTTGGTTTGACTCACTCATGTTAATTTGTCTCCTAGCAGGTACTGCATGACATGATCTAATCGAATATGTTTTAGTTGTTTATCGGGGCTCGGCATTGGAGAGAACGATAAAAACTCAAATCCCTGTGCTGGCCACTCATTTTTATTAAGCATCCGCGAGGGTGGTTGCGGCGGTAGATACGTAAGCCAATCAGGCTCGTGTAATGGTTTACCGTAAATGCAGTCAAGCGTTTGGCCTTTGTCGGTAATTTGGCGCGGTTGCGTTGCTGTAATTGACGACATGGCCATGGTTTCTATTTTTACACCATCAAACTTTAAATGATTGCTTTGCTCATGCACGAGCGAATCAAGTAGCAGTGCTAAATCTTTATGGTGCTTAGCACTTATGTGATCTGATTTATTAGCTGCAAATAATATTTTGTCTATGTTGGGCTTAAATAAACGTTTAAAAAAGCCCGACTCGCCATAGTTAAAATGTGCGAGTAATTGGTTTATTACACTGCTTTGCTCTTGGAGTGTTTCGTGCCCTTCGTTTAATGCACTAAGTACATCTACAAGTACGATTTGGCGATCAAAGTGCCTAAAATGCTCATTATAAAATGGTTTTACAACTTCTTTTATATAGGCGTTAAAACGCTTAATTAAATGCGCTAAATTAGAACCCGCAACGACATCGTCACTGTTTATTTCACCTGATACCGGAAAAAACAATAACAATGGCGCGCCTTGTAGGTCGCCAGGCATAAGCATGCGCCCAGGTTGCAACATGGCAAGTTTGGTGTCTTTTTTAAGCCCGACTAACATGCTTTGATAAAGCTGAGCAATATGAGCAAGTGCGTTTTCATCAACGGGAGCGTTTAAGTCAAGTTGCTCAACGGCCATTAAAAAATCACTTGATGTGTTTACGCGCGAAGGCTGAGTTAATAACGGATATTGCTGCTCGCACCATTGAGAATAGCTTTGCTCAAGCATAGGTAAATCAAGGAGCCATTCACCCGGGTAGTCAATAATATCTAAATAAAGCGTTGATTGCGGTGAAAAGTGGCCGCGCAGCCCTGCATTACTTTGATACTTTATTGCTAAGCGTAGCGTATTAATACGCTCGGTAGATGCAGGCCATGTAGGCACCCCATCGCTTGGTAATAAAGCATTGAGTGCTCGAGGGTAATTAAACGTAGGGACTTTTAACGCCTCTTGCGGCACAACTTTAGTGGCCACATGGCGGTGCTCGCGCATTACATCAAAAAAAGGTAAGTTTTTATCGTCCGCTTGGGTTGTTAAGTGTTTAACAAGCGCGGTAATAAAGGCAGTTTTACCACTACCACTTAGGCCAGTTACGGCAAGCTTTACGTGTTGGTCTAAACTGCGATGAAGGGCTTTTTGTGCTTTGCCTTTAATGCTTTTAAAGGTCTTTTTTGCAAATGATTGGCTCATAAAGTGTCTTGCACCTAATTTGCCGTAATTTATCACGCTGCAAATAAGGTGCTATTAAATCCTTTAAAGTTTGTTAATTTCACGGCTCACCGTAAACTCGCTTGAAGTTACATGGCGTTCCATATCTTGAAGGCGAGTATCTACACGCGTTAAACGCTCTTTTAAGTCTTGCAATGCGCGGCGCGGCGGCTCGCCTTTTTGCCATACTTTAAATTTCACTTCTAGCGGATCGTCAGTTTTAGTTGAGTTTTTAGTTTGCGCTGTTGCGGGCTCTTTTTTATCTAAAATGAACCAGGCTGCAATATACGCTACCACAAATAATGGGCCACCCGTTAGCAGTACCGCACTAACAAATATAATGCGAACTAACCATAACTCCATATTAAAGTAGTCACTTAATCCCGCACATACACCGGCTATTTTACCGCGTTGTGGGTCTCTTAATAATTCGCGTTTGGCACTCATACTTTGCGTCTCCATTGTGGTGACTCTTGATCAAGCAATGCTTCAAGTGTTTCTAATCGATCAGCCATTTTTTCAGCTTTGTGTGCAAGCTCAAGTAATTGGCGATGTTCGTGCTCACTTAAACCTTGGCTTACTTGTTTTTTGCTACGGTAGTGCAAAATTAGCCACAGCGGAGCAACAAAAATCATAAACAAGATAAATGGTGCAACTAATATCTCTGGATCAAACATAATCCTCTCCTGACAATCCGTTTTGATGTTTTTAAGCTGGGGCACAAGGGCCCCATATATTTTTATATGTAATTATTTATCAGCTAACTTCTTTTTAAGTTTGGCTAGCTCATCATCTATCTTTTCATTTTTTTGTAGATTAGCAATTTCATCCGCTAACGTCTTTTTACCTAAATCGTACGACTCAATTTGAGATTCTAGTCCATCAATTTTGGTTTCGTAACGTTCAAAGCGGTTAAGTGCTTCTTCTACTTTTGAGCTATCAAGTGTCTTTTTCACTTCAAGGCGCGACTCAGCCGAACGTTGGCGAAGTATAATCGCTTTTTGACGAGATTTAGCATCTGCTAGCTTTTCTTGTAGCGTCGTGACTTCTTGTTGTAGTTTCTCAATATGAGACTCTACATGTTCAAGTTCACTCGCTACTGAAGCAACGGCATCTGCCGACTTTTGCTTTTCAAGTAGGGCTGAACGCGCTAAATCGTCGCGGTCTTTACTTAAAGCCAGTTCGGCTTTATCTTGCCAATCACTTACCTGTGCTTTAAGTGTATCTAAGCGGCGTACAATTTCTTTTTTCTCAGCCAATGTTTTAGCTGATGTAGAACGTACTTCAACAAGCGTATCTTCCATTTCTTGAATAATCAGACGAACCATTTTTTCTGGGTCTTCTGCTTTATCTAAAATGGCGTTGATATTAGAATTAACAATATCTGCAAAACGTGAAAAAATTCCCATAACATTTACCTCTGTAATTAAAACTTAGTTAGTCTGCTATAACTAGTATCAATATGCTTGCCAACTTTTTAAAAGTTAAAATACACTTTATTTTCATTACGTTAAACTAAATATACAAATTTCTTTAGTTATCCCTAATTATGAAATACACTAACTGTTAGTAAAAATGACCAAGAGTTAGGAAATATGAGCCAATATCGCCAACAGGATAATTTACTCGGCCAATCAGATAGCTTTCTGTCTGTATTAGATCAGGTATCGCAACTGGCTAATTTAGATAAACCGGTACTTATTATTGGTGAACGCGGCACAGGTAAAGAGCTAATAGCAGCACGCTTACACTTTTTATCAAAACGCTGGGATCAAAACTACGTAAAGCTTAACTGTGCAGCGCTTAACGAAAACCTACTCGAAAGTGAGTTATTTGGCCACGAAAGCGGTGCTTTTACGGGGGCAAGTAAACGTCACGAAGGTCGTTTTGAACGCGCTAACAGCGGCACACTGTTTTTAGATGAATTAGCTAATACCTCAGCTATGGTACAAGAAAAACTGCTGCGCGTTATAGAATACGGTGAGTTTGAACGTGTTGGCGGCAAACAAACTGTAAAAGTAGATACCCGCTTAGTGTGTGCGACAAACGAAGATCTTCCTTATTTGGCCGAGCAAGGTGAATTTAGAAGTGATTTACTCGATCGCCTTGCCTTTGATGTAATTACCCTGCCACCACTGCGCGAACGCCAAGACGATATTATGCTTCTTGCTGAGCAGTTTGCGATGAATATGGCGCGCGATTTAGAGTGGGAACTGTTTAGCGGTTTTACCCGAAGCGCAACAGAAACACTGCTTAGTTATGATTGGCCTGGTAATATTCGTGAACTTAAAAATGTGGTTGAACGCAGTTTGTATCGCCACGGTAGTGAACACATTCCCGTTCACCAGATTATTTTAGACCCATTCGATAGCCCATTTAGACCAAAAGCGCGTATTAAAGCACCTGTAGCGGCTCAAACGGTTAATGCCGAGCCTATTGTTGTTACGCCGCCGGTTACTCAAACAAGCAATGATTCAGCCGTTGATATTCAATTTCCGTGCAGCTTAAAAGAGCGTTCAAACGACTTTGAAATAAACATGATTAATAAAGCACTCGAACATAGCCAATTTAATCAAAAGAAAACTGCAGAAGTACTTGGTTTAACGTATCATCAATTACGTGGTTATCTTAAAAAATACAACTTGTTGGATCAACAATAGTCAGAGGTTATGCGGGTGCATAAATTATTACTTGTTTTGCTTACCACCACTTTAGTTGGTTGCCTTGATAGCAAAGAAGAAATCATAGAAGAAAAAAACCAAGGCTTAGTTTATTGCGCTGAAGCTAACCCTGTGTCGTTTAATCCGCAAGTCACGACCACCGGTTCAACTATTGATATAATTGCTAACCAATTATACGACCGCTTAATTAGCATTGACCCTGTTACGGCAGAGTTTCAAAGTGAGCTGGCGACCGATTGGAAAATTAGCAAAGATGGTAAATCGGTTACCTTTACCCTGCGTAAAGATGTAAAGTTTCATACAACTTCTTATTTTACCCCATCGCGGGACTTTAACGCCGACGACGTTATATTCACCTTTAGCCGATTATTCGATGTATATAATCCATATCACTTTGTGGGCGATGCCGATTACCCGTATTTTCAAAGTGTAGGAATTGATCAACTTATTCGCAAAATTGTGCGCGTGTCTGACTACCAAGTCCGTTTTGAATTGTTTAATCCTGAAAGTAGTTTTTTAGCTAATATGGCTACCGACTTTGCCGTGGTGCTTTCAGAAGAATACGCCATGAAACTTAAGAAAAATAATCAAAAGAACTTATTTGATCAGTACCCTATTGGCACCGGCCCGTATATTTATAAAGAATACCGCCGAGATCATCTTGTGCGCTTTTACCGTAACCCACTTTATTGGAAGCATGACGTTGCACTTGAGCAATTGGTTTACGATATAACCCCTAACGGCACTACGCGCATAGCAAAAATGCTGACTAAAGAGTGCGATGTAACGGCTCATCCAAGTAGTGCGCAATTGAGCATTTTAGCGCAACGTGATGATATAAACGTCGAAAAAGAAACAAACTTAAACATAGGTTATTGGGCATTTAATACAGAGCGTGCTCCGTTTGACGACTTACGCGTACGCCAAGCGCTTGCGCACGCAATAGATGTAGATAAAATAATGCAGGCGGTTTATTACGGTAACGGTACTCGCGCACAATCTATTTTGCCGCCAACCTCTTGGGCATTTGAGCCACAAGAAGATATACCTACGTTTGATCCAGAACTTGCTAAAAAATTACTTATTGAAGCAGGGTTGCCTAATGGCTTTGATATGACGATATGGGCTATGCCTGTGAGTCGTATTTATAATCCCAACGCACGTAAAATGGCTGAGCTTATGCAAAGTGATTTACGCAAAGTAGGCGTTAACGTCAGTATTGTAGAATATGAGTGGAATACGTTTATTCAACGTATTGGCGAGCATAGGCACGACAGTGTATTACTTGGTTGGGCCGCAGATACACCCGACCCTGATAACTTTTTTAGCCCGCTGCTGAGTTGCACCGCTACTTTTAGTGGCAAAAACCCTGCAAACTGGTGTAATCCCCAATTTGATTTATTGCTTACTAAAGCACTAGACACCACTGATTTAAACAAACGTAAAAAATACTACGAAGATGCACAAAGCTTAATTATTAAAGAGTTGCCGTTATTACCAATTGCTCATGGCTTGCGCTTTCAAGCAAGTAGCGCTGATGTGGAAGGCATAACACTTGGCCCGTTTGGTGCTATTTCGCTTGCTAATGCGAGGAAAAAATAATGATCTTAGATTATATTTTACGTCGCCTTGGTTTGTTCTTTTTTATGATACTAATGCTCAGCGTATTTACGTTTTCACTGGCGTATTTATTTCCCGGTGATCCGCTAAGTAATTTAAGTGGCATACCAAGTGGTAACTTTGCACAGCATAGTGAGCTTGAGGATAAATATTTATACAACAGCAATTACTTTATGCAATACATTGCCTTTTTAGGGAGAATATTTCAAGGCGATTGGGGGCTTTCATTTGCCTCTGGTAACAGCGTGTTTAGCCATATTATTGACTTACTACCGGCTACTTTAGAGCTAAGCGTATATGCATTAATTGTATCGGTTGTTATTGGTGTACCTACTGGCATTTTAGGCTCTGGCTATCATAAACGCTGGCCCGACAAACTTATAAACTCTGTCACTATGGTAGGTTATTCAATGCCTGTGTTTTGGCTCGCATTGTTGTTAATAATGGTTTTTTCATTAAAGCTTGGCTGGTTTCCTATGTCGGGCAGAATGGGCCTCCTTTACGAAATACCCGCCAGTACAGGGTTTATATTAATTGATATTGCTCTAGCTGGATTTCCATATAAAGGGATGGCCTTTGTTGATGCGCTGCGTCATTTAACACTCCCTACTATTGTATTGGCCATGTATCCAACCACGGTATTAGTGCGCTTTACTCGCGAGTCTATGCTTAAGGTAATGGATCAAAACTTTATTAAAACAGCTAGGGCAAAAGGCCTTAACCGCCGTCAACTTATCATGCACCATGCACTGCGTAATGCTCTACTACCGGTAATTAAGCAAATTGGTTTGCAATTTAGCACCTTGATAACACTTGCGATGATTACTGAAGTTATTTTTTCTTGGCCGGGTATTGGCCGATGGTTAATCGATAGTATTTATCAGCGCGACTTTCCTGCAATTCAAGGCGGATTAATGGCGGTGTCTTTATTTGTTATTTTAGCCTCTATTACAGCTGAGCTTACTTACACTTTATTCGATCCACTCTCGCGGAATCAGGCCCATGGCAAAGTTTAATTTATTTTCTGAAGAGTCGAATAAATCGCCACTTGCGCGATTTTGGCGCAAATTTAAAAACAATCACCCAGCTTTGGTTGGTTTATGGATATTTATGGCGTTTGCATTATTGGCCGCCACAGCTCCTTTTTTAGCGCCCTATGGCGTAAACCAACAGCATAGTGATGCACTACTCATACCGCCCTCATGGCGAGAAATGGGCGATGTACGCTTTATTTTAGGCACCGATGATTTAGGCCGTGATGTACTCTCGCGCTTAATGAATGGTGCAACATATACGTTTGGACTTTCTGTTGTAGCTGCCCTAATCACGACCCTGTTTGGTGTATTAGTGGGGACTTTTGCCGGGATTAGTAAAGGGTTGCGTTCAAGCTTTTTAAATCATTTACTTGATATAACACTTTCTATTCCTTCTTTGTTATTGGCCATAATAATAATCGCCATACTCGGTCCTGGTTTAATGAATACCGTATGGGCAATTATTTTAGCGTTACTACCGCAATTTATTCACTCGGTGCGCAACCTAATTGTTGATGAATTAAGTAAAGATTACATTACTGCGTTTAGACTCGATGGCGCATCTAATTGGCATATAATATCGCGCGGTATTTTCCCTAATATTTATGAGCATATTGTGGTTATATTCACGATGGCGCTTTCTACTGCGATATTAGATATTTCAGCACTGGGATTTTTAAAATTAGGGGCTCAGCCACCAACGACCGAATGGGGCGCAATATTAGCCGAAAATCTAGGCCTTATTTATTTAGCGCCGTGGACTGTAGCGCTACCTGGTGTACTGTTATTTTTAGCCGTGTTATCTACTAATTTAGTAGGCGATGGCCTGCGACAAGTGCTAAAAGCACGTAAGGCTGATTAAATGCAATTACTCGATGTTCGTAACTTAACAATTGAACTACGTACCTCTGAAACTGTAATTAGAGCTGTAGACAGAGTGAGCTTTAGCTTAAAAGAAGGTGAAGTACATGCGCTTGTGGGCGAGTCTGGCTCTGGCAAAAGCTTAATAGCAAAAGCGATTATTGGTGTATTAAACGAGCGCTGGGATATTACTGCCGACCGTATTCATTGGCGCGGCGTAGACTTAATGCGTTTAAGCCCAGAGAAACGCCGTAAAATAGTAAGCCAAGATATAGCGATGATCTATCAAGACCCAAGTCGCTGCCTTGACCCAACCGCTAAAATATTTGACCAAATTGCCGAAACACTCCCAGAGGTCGCAACTAAAGGTTTCTTTTTAAAACGCAACCGAGAGAGAAAAGACAGAGTAAAGGCGCTTATTCATAAGGTGGGTATTAAAAACCACGAAGCGGTACTAAGTAGTTACCCTCATGAGCTCTCTGAAGGCGTATGTCAAAAAGTAATGATTGCGATGGCCATTGCTCGCACGCCTAAACTTTTAATCGCTGATGAGCCCACTACAGCGCTTGAGAGCACAACTCGCGCACAAGTATTTAGGTTACTAAAAAGCTTAAACCAACTTAAAAACATGTCTATCTTGATGATCTCTCATGAACTGGAAGAGATTGCACATTGGTCGCATGGCATTCATGTTTTATATTGCGGGCAAATGGTTGAAGCAGGCCCAACCCATGAAATATTTAAACAGCCTCGCCATCCATACACGCAAGCATTACTAAAAAGCTTGCCAGACTACGAGCAAGGATTAGCACATAAAGAACCTTTTTATGCACTTAAAGGGACTATCCCTACCCTGCAACATTTGCCTATTGGCTGTCGCCTTGGGCCGCGTTGCCCACAAGCACAAAAAGCCTGCGTGGTTACACCAGCCCTGACTAAACATCATGGGCATAGTTATGCGTGTCACTTTCCGTTAATTAAGGACATGAAGTAATGCAGCCACTGTTAAAAGTACAAGCGCTTTGTAAAACCTTTAATGTACGAGCTGGGCTTTTTTCACGTAAAAAGTTTGAAGTCCTTAAAAACATTTCATTTTGCGTAGGTAAAGGTGAAAGCATTGCCATAATTGGCGAAACAGGCGCAGGTAAAAGTACGTTGGCAAAACTACTTTCAGGAGCTGATAGCGCTGATAGCGGGCAAATTTTGCTCGAGAATAATATTATCGAAGATAATGGCGTACGCGATAATCAATGTCGCCATATTCGTATGATTTTTCAAGATTCAGCTGCATCGCTCAACCCGGGCTTAACCATTGGCGAAATGCTTGATGATTGCCTGCAATATAATACTGAGCTTGATGCTAGTGAACGCACTGAAAAGATTGATGCAACGCTTTCTAAGGTGGGTTTGTTAATCGATCATAAACACTACTACCCGCATATGTTTAGCGTGGGGCAGTTACAGCGTGTAGCGTTTTCTCGTGCATTAATTTTAGATCCTAAGGTGATTGTACTTGATGAAGCTGTTTCGTCTTTAGATCCCTCTATACGAGCGCAAATAGTAAACTTGTTACTTAAGCTGCAGCGCGATACAGGCCTTACGTATGTGATGATCACTCATCATTTAAGTTTAGTACGCCACATTAGTGATTTTGTAGTTGTTCTTGATAAAGGCGAAGTGGTTGAATACGGTCCTACTGAAGATGTTTTTCAAAACCCTCAATCAAAAGTAACGCAGCGTTTATTAAGCTGCTAAAGCAGATTATAAATACCTAACTTTTTTGTAAGGTAACCGTATTTAACTAGGTCTTCTTGTTAATTGTATTTAATTAACAAGAGATCTCATGCTTAAACAAAAGTTACTACTTAGCCTTTCCCCATTACTCCTTCTATCAGCCTCAGCTATTGCTGATACAAATTGGGTTGGTGGCGTTGATCATTTAGGTTTAACCGTATCAAACTTAGATGCATCCAAAGCATTTTTTACTGATGTACTTGGCTTTAAAACGCTAGGGAATGACCCAGCCTATCCTGCTTATTTTTTATCAAACAATAAAATAACCATTACATTATGGCGCGTGAAAAGCGATGCAAAACGTGTGGAGTTTAATCGAGCAGAAAATGTGGGCTTACACCATTTAGCACTCAGTGTTGAAAGTATCAAAAAGTTAAGCGAGCTACATGAACACTTAAAAATGCAAAATAATATTATTATAGAGTTTGCACCCGAAAACTTAGGTAGCGGCCCAACCCAACATATGATGATAAGAGAGCCTAGCGGCAATCGGATTGAGTTTATTGCCAGAGGTAATTAAAAGACAATAAAAAAGGCGCTTTAAAAGCGCCTTTCTTTATGAGCTAAAATTAATTACTCAACAGTTTGTGTAGCCGTTGGTAAGTTAAGCTCAGCATTGGCTTTAAGCGCTTCAATAAATACCATGTAGTTTTTATTAGCTTGCGCCATAGTAATGCTTTGTTTTGCTTGAGGGTCAATATTAGCTGCAACTTGTGCATCCGTTACCGACTTAAGCGCTACAATTGCTGCATCACCATTATTTAAATTAACGAGATCGACTACCGCAGAATCCGCTGGGTGAGCCATTTTAAAAGCTTGAGTCACAATAGCAGGTGAAACAGTGTAGCTTTGACGTGTTAACTGCGCTTCTTGGCGAAGTGTTAAGCTTTGCTCGTTAGCAACATCGTTTAAGCTCTTACCTGCTTGTACTTCTGCAAATAAGCTACGTGCCTTTTCTTTAGCAAGCTCAGATGATTTTTCATTCACTAAACGCGCTTTAATTTCCTCGCTTACTTCGTCTAACGGCTTAGTAGCAGCAGCTTTATGCTCGTTAATACGAACAATGATTGCATGCTCATCGCCAAGCTCAATAACTTCAGAATTTACTTTATCTTCAAGTAAATCAACTGATGTTAATGCTGTAACAACTGCAGGGCTGTTTAACGGCTCTGGTAGAGCATTAAGTGCTAAAAGAGGTGTAGATTTAACTTCCACTTCAGCAACTTCTGCAGCATCATCTAAGCGGTCTGAAATTTCAAATGCAAGTGCACCCATTTCAGTTTGCTTTTCGTAAAATGCATCTATTTTTTCAGCTTGTTCTAATTCAGCACGTAAGTCAGCTTTAACATCGTCATACGCTTTAACTTGTTGTGGTTGAATGTCAGTAAGTTTAATTATGTGATAACCAAACTCAGAAGTAACAACGTCAGAAATATCACCTTTATTTTCAAGCGCGAAAGCCGCGTCTTCAAATGCAGGGTCCATTACATCACGCTCAATCCACTCAAGATCGCCGCCCATTTCGCCACTAACGATATCGTCAGACGATGATTGTGCTAACTCAGCAAAGTCTGCACCTTGCTCTAGCTGTGCATGAAGAGCATTGGCTTTTTCTTTTGCTGCATCATCGTCTTCACTGTTATCAATTAAGATATGTGATACGCGACGCTTTTCTGGCTCAACGTATTGTGCTTTGTTTTGCTCATAATACGCTTTAACGTCATCCTCGGTTACCGATTCAACATTGATATCTGCTGCTTTAAGCTCAATGTAACTTACTGAAATAAGCTCTGGAGATAAAAATTGAGATGCGTTTAAGTCGTAGTAATCAGATACTTCTTGATCTGATACTTCAACATTCGCGGCAAGTGCCTCTTTGTTTAAAACTACGTAATCAATACTACGAGTTTGCTGCTGAAGAGCAATTGCGCTTTTCAGCTCGCTCTCTAGAGCAAAGTCTGTACCTGCAACAGCAGATACTACCTGGCTGCGTGTCATATCTTTACGTAAATATTCACGAAAAGCATCTGGTTGAAAATTCATTTGACGAATTACTTGTAGGTAACGGTCGTTATTAAATTTTTCACCAATTTGAAAGTACGGTAATTCTAAAATTGTTTTACGTACACTTTCGTCGCTTACGCGAAGGCCTAAATCAGCCGCTAGCTGTGATTGCAATTCTTGTTGTACTAAGCGGTCAACTACACCTTGACGAATTTGTGCCATGTAATTTGGATCAGCTGCAATTTGTGTAAAGTATTCACCAAATTGTTGCTCTAAACGGCTACGTTCATTTTGATAAGCACGGTTAAAATCGGTTTGACTAATTTTAATTCCATTTACTTCAGCAACGGGTTGTTCTGTGGTTTGACCTAAGTAACTACCGATCCCTGCTAAGGCAAAAGATAAAATCACCGCGCCTAAAATTATTTTGGCTACAGGTCCTTGCGAACCTTCTCTGATTTTCTCAAGCATTTGTTTATCTCTTTTTGATCAAGGTATTTTACCTTGTCACATGTAAAAAAAGCGTATCTTACCAGATACGCTTTTTCACTTGAAGTAACTGGCGGAAAAGTTACTTAACTCATCTGTTGTGGTGAATCAGTAACTTTACACTCGCCATAACTAATGTGTTTAAAACAGTGATTAGTTTACTGCGTCTTTAAGCGCTTTACCGGCTTTGAAAGCTGGAATAGTTGCAGCAGCAATTTGGATAGTTTCACCAGTTTGCGGGTTACGGCCTGAACGTGCAGCACGTTCACGTACTGAGAAAGTACCAAAACCTACAAGTGCAACTGAGTCGCCATCTTTTAGCGCGCCAGATACAGATTCGATGAATGAATCTAGTGCACGACCTGCAGCCGCTTTAGAAATGTCAGCATCAGCTGCGATTTGATCGATTAATTGAGATTTATTCACAATATCATCCTCTTTCATTGTTATTATCAAGAGCGATGGTTTTTTAAACTAACATCACTTTTTTGAAAATTTTAGAGCAAACTTTTAATGCCCACATGATTATATTTTTCTTAAGCCTAGGCCCCGTAAGGGCTAGGCTTGAAAACCAGTGCTTAACTTATCATACCGTTTAGATTTGAAAAGCCCTAAAAAGCACTTTTTTTATGTTTTTTCTTGGTTTTTAGGTGTTTCGACCGAAAAACTCTCAACAGGATGCACTAAAGCAAGCTTTAACACCTCGTCAATCCAAGTAACTGGGTGAATATCAAGACCTGCCAGCACGTTGTCTGGTATCTCTTTTAAGTCACGTTCGTTAATTTTTGGAATGATCACTGTTTTAATTCCACCACGATGCGCCGCTAATAACTTCTCTTTTAAACCACCAATCGGAAGTACTTCACCGCGTAGTGTAATTTCACCTGTCATTGCAACATCTGCTCGTACAGGATTACCCGTTAAGCTAGATACAAGACCCGTTACCATTGCTGCGCCCGCACTAGGACCATCTTTTGGTGTTGCGCCCTCAGGTACGTGTACGTGAATATCACGTTTTTCGTAAAAGTCGCTGTTAATACGGAAAGTATCTGCTCGATTACGCACAACCGTCATTGCCGCTTGAATCGACTCTTGCATTACATCGCCAAGAGAGCCGGTGTAACTTAACTTGCCTTTACCTGGCACTGCCGCACATTCAATTGTTAGCAAATCACCGCCAACTTCTGTCCATGCTAAGCCTGTAACTTGACCAATACGGTCACCATCTTCAGCTTTGCCATAGTCAAAGCGCTGCACACCTAAAAAGTCTTCTAGGTTATCTTGATTGATGGTCACTATTTTAGTGTCCTTTTCAAGTAAGATATTTTTAACTGCTTTACGACATAGTTTCGAAATTTCGCGCTCTAGGTTACGTACACCCGCTTCACGTGTGTAATAACGAATAATGCCAATAATTGCGCTGTCTTCGATAACTATTTCAGACTCTTTTAAGCCGTTACGTTTAACTTGTTTAGTAATTAAGTGCTCTTTTGCAATGTTTAGCTTTTCATCTTCGGTGTAACCCGACAAGCGAATAACTTCCATACGGTCCAATAATGGGCCAGGAATGTTAAAGCTGTTTGATGTTGCTACAAACATAACGTCAGATAAATCGTAATCGACTTCAAGATAGTGATCGGCAAAATGACTGTTTTGCTCCGGATCAAGCACCTCTAACAATGCTGATGCTGGGTCGCCGCGCATGTCTGATGACATTTTATCGATTTCATCTAATAAGAATAATGGGTTTTTAACGCCCACTTTTGTCATGTTTTGAATTAGCTTACCTGGCATTGAACCTATGTATGTACGACGATGACCGCGAATCTCAGCTTCATCACGTACGCCGCCAAGCGCCATACGAACATACTTACGACCAGTCGAACGTGCAATAGATTGCCCAAGTGATGTTTTACCAACACCTGGTGGTCCAACTAAACATAAAATTGGCCCTTTGAGCTTATTAGTACGCTGTTGTACTGCGAGGTACTCAATAATGCGTTCTTTTACTTTATCTAAGCCGTGGTGATCGCTATCAAGAATTTTTTGTGCGCCTGCTAAGTCTTTTTTCACTTTAGAGCGTTTTTTCCATGGCACATTAATTAATGTATCTATGTATGAACGCACTACAGTCGCTTCTGCAGACATTGGCGACATCATTTTAAGCTTATTGAGCTCTGTAGTTGCCTTTTCTTTAGCTTCATCAGGCATGCCAGAATCTTCAATACGCTTTTTAAGCGCTTCAAATTCATCAGGCACATCATCAAGCTCACCAAGTTCTTTTTGAATGGCTTTCATTTGCTCATTGAGGTAATACTCGCGCTGAGATTTTTCCATCTGCTTTTTAACGCGGGTACGAATTTTCTTCTCAACTTGCAATAAGTCTATTTCGCCTTCCATTAGTGCCATTAAATATTCAAGACGTTCTGTGACACTTGAAATTTCGAGCACTTTTTGTTTTTCAGGTACTTTAAGCGGCATATGCGCTGCCATTGTGTCGGCAAGACGTGCTGGCTCATCAATACCTGAAACCGAAGTTAGTACTTCAGGTGGAATTTTTTTATTTAGCTTTACATAGCCTTCAAACTGGCTAATTGCGCTTCGGATAAAAATATCTTGCTCTTGTTCATCTACAGAATCAGATTCAATAAATTGAGCATTAGCGACAAAAAAGTCATCGTTATCTACAAATTCTTCAATTTGTGCGCGCTGTGTACCTTCGACTAAAACTTTAACTGTACCGTCTGGTAATTTTAATAACTGAAGTACAGTGGCAATAGTACCGATACGATAAATATCATCTTGCTCTGGTTCATCTACAGTTGCATCTTTTTGTGCAACCAAGAAAATTTGTTTGTCTTTGTCCATTGCCGCTTCTAGGCATTTTATTGATTTTTCACGGCCAACAAAAAGCGGGATCACCATGTGCGGGTATACCACAACATCGCGCAGTGCAAGGACTGGGATTTCGACTCGGTCGGTTCTCTCAAGCGTCATTATAGTTTCTCTTCGCACTTCATTTATTTTAAAGATTACTCAAGTATATGGGGATAACCTAATTAAAGTTCAACAATTTTCCCTAACTCGATTAAATTAATTATAAAAAAAGGAGCCTAAGGCTCCTT
This sequence comes from Pseudoalteromonas sp. SG43-3, assembly GCF_014164385.1. Lineage (NCBI taxonomy): Bacteria > Pseudomonadati > Pseudomonadota > Gammaproteobacteria > Alteromonadales > Pseudoalteromonadaceae > Pseudoalteromonas > Pseudoalteromonas sp. SG43-3. The sequence goes on along the minus strand of NZ_JACJFC010000007.1, from coordinate 143,811 downwards.
TTTCCATTCAAATAGCTTAAAAACTATTCTGATGCAGCTTTATCTTGTTTATTATTTTCATAAATCAAGATTGGATCTGACTCACCTTTAATAACGGTTTCATCAATAACTACTTTGCTTACATCATCCATTGAAGGAAGCTCGTACATAGTATCAAGTAATACGCCTTCAACAATTGAACGAAGACCACGTGCGCCTGTTTTACGCTCCATTGCTTTGTGGGCAATTGCAGCTAAGGCATCATCGCGAAACTCAAGTTCAACGTCTTCCATACCAAACAATACTGAAAACTGTTTAGTAATCGCGTTTTTAGGTTCACTCAATATTTGTACAAGAGCTGCTTCATCAAGTTCTGTTAACGTAGCCACTACCGGCAAACGGCCTATGAACTCAGGAATTAAGCCATATTTAACTAAATCTTCTGGCTCTACATCTTTAAATGTTTCACTTAAAGAACGACTCGCCGCAGACTCTTTTACGCTAACGCCAAAACCGATACCGGTGTTTTTATGGCTACGTTGCTCAATTACTTTATCTAGGCCTGAAAATGCACCACCACAAATAAACAAGATTTTAGATGTATCTACTTGTAAAAACTCTTGCTGTGGATGTTTACGACCACCTTGCGGTGGAACAGAAGCAACGGTGCCTTCAATCAGTTTAAGTAGCGCCTGTTGAACGCCCTCGCCTGATACGTCGCGCGTAATTGAAGGGTTATCTGATTTACGAGAAATCTTGTCAATTTCATCGATGTAGACAATACCGCGCTGTGCTTTTTCAACATCGTAATCGCACTTTTGTAAAAGCTTTTGAATGATGTTTTCAACATCTTCACCTACATAACCTGCTTCGGTTAATGTAGTGGCATCGGCCATAGTAAACGGCACGTCAAGTAGGCGCGCTAATGTTTCTGCAAGTAATGTTTTACCACTACCTGTTGGGCCGATAAGCAAAATATTACTTTTACTTAATTCAATGTCTTGCTTAGTCGACTGGTTACGTAGGCGTTTATAATGGTTATAAACGGCAACAGACAATACTTTTTTAGCATGATCTTGACCAATAACATAATCGTCTAAGTGTTTACGAATTTCTTTTGGTACAGGTAGTTTGTCAGACGTATCATGCTTAGGAGCAATGTCTTTGATCTCTTCCCTGATAATATCGTTACACAACTCTACACATTCATCACAAACGTATACTGAAGGGCCTGCAATTAATTTACGCACTTCATGTTGGCTTTTGCCACAAAAAGAGCAGTATAACAATTTATTACTTTTGTCGCCGTCTGTAGGAGTGTCAGACATTCAGCTACCTCATTTTATTACGTTGGCCACCAAAACTATTGGCGGCTATTTCAATACGCTTTAACTATACCAAAATTTATTGGTTTTCGCATAGTAACTCAAAGTGGCAAACAGGTAGTCCTGCTTACCAAGCGCTTACTTTTTGTCGCGATTTGTAAACACAGAGTCTACCAAGCCGTAATCTACAGCTTGCGAAGCACTCATGAAGTTATCACGATCAGTGTCTTTAGAGATAATATCTAATGGTTGGCCTGTATGCTCAGCCATTAAGCGGTTAAGCTTATCTTTAATAGACAGAATTTCTTTAGCGTGTATTTCAAAGTCAGATGCTTGACCTTGGAAACCACCTAATGGTTGGTGAATCATCACACGTGAGTTTGGTAGGCAAAAACGCTTACCTTTAGCACCAGCAGTAAGTAAAAAAGCACCCATGCTTGCAGCTTGACCTACACATATTGTACTTACATCTGGTTTGATGAAGTTCATTGTGTCGTAAATAGCCATACCCGCAGTTACTGAACCACCTGGTGAGTTGATATATAAAAAGATATCTTTATCAGGGTTCTCTGATTCTAAAAATAGCATTTGCGCTAAGATCAGATTTGCCATGTTGTCTTCAACTTGACCTGTTAAAAAGATAATACGCTCTTTTAATAATCTCGAATAAATATCATACGAGCGCTCGCCTTTTGGTGTTTGTTCAACAACCATTGGGACCAATGCATTTAGGGGATCTGTAATACCAGTATTCATACTTATTTAATTCCTTATGCGCTTATACTTATCCTTATTATAAGGAAGCATAGTTATCGTTTTTCGCAAATTTAGAGCCAAAAACTAAAATGGCCCGGGCACGCTGTATAAACAGAGTAACACGAGCCATTTAATCGTTAGCGAGAGCTTAAGTCAATGACTTATTAAGCACCTTGCTGTGGATTCATGATGTCATCAAATGCTTTTTCAACATCAGTAACAACTGCTTTAGCTAAAATAGCTTCAACAGCTTGCTCTTCCATTGCTACATTACGCATTTGCTGCATAAGTTGATCATTACCTTTGTAGTATTCTACTACTTCAGTTGGATCTTCGTATGCAGAAGCTACTGTTGCGATTAATGCTTCAACTTTAGCATCATCAACTTTGATGTCGTTAGCTTTAATCACTTCACCTAATAAAAGGCCAGTTTTTACACGTGTTACAGCTTGCTCGTGGAACAATTCAGCTGGAAGCTCTGGCATGTTTTGAGCGTCGCCGCCAAAACGTTGAGCTGCTTGCTGACGTAGAGCATCAACTTCTTGATCAACAAGTGCTTTAGGCACTTCGATTTCGTTGTTAGCTAAAAGACCTTTGATTGCTTGGTCTTTAACGCTTGCTTTAACCGCTTGGTCTAGCTCACGTGTCATGTTCTTTTTAACTTCTTCTTTAAGCGCGTCTACGCCGCCTTCGGTAACACCGAATTTAGTTGCAAACTCTTCGCTTAATTCTGGTAATTCTTGCGCTTCAACTTTTTTCACTGTGATAGTGAATTGAGCCGCTTTACCTTTTAAGTTTTCAGCGTGGTAATCATCAGGGAAAGTTACATCAGCAACTACTTCTTCGCCTGCTTTTTTACCTACGATGTTATCTTCAAAACCTGGGATCATACGACCTTGGCCAAGTTCTAATGGGAAGTCTTCAGCTTTGCCGCCTTCAAATACTTCACCGTCGATAGTACCTACGAAATCAACTGTTACACGGTCGTTTTCGCCAGCAGCTGCATCAACATCAGCCCACGCTGCGTGTTGCTTACGAAGTGTTTCTAGCATGTTAGCTAAATCTTCGTCAGTTACTGTTACTGCTGGTTTTTCAACAGTAATTTTATCTAAACCTTGAACTTCAACTTCAGGGTAAACTTCAAACGTTGCTGAGAATTCTAAATCTTTACCTGCTTCAAGTGATTTAGGAGCGAATGTAGGCGCGCCAGCTGGGTTGATTTTTTCAGAAACGATTGCTTCAATGTAATTACGTTGCATTACTTCGCCAGCAACTTCTTGACGAACTGCAGGGCCAAAACGCTTGTTAATTACAGATACTGGAACTTTACCAGCACGGAAACCATCTATACGCTGTGTTTTTGACAGTTGTTGTAGGCGTTTTTTTACTTCGGTCTCAACGTTCTCTGAAGGAACGGTGATAGTTATACGGCGCTCAAGGCCTTGGGTCGTCTCAACAGAAACTTGCATGATTTACCTCAATATTCAATTTTGGCGACTGTTCGCCTTCCTTTACAAACAAAGTGTTCTGCATGAGTCTTGATAAAGTTTAAGCGGTTTTCCACACTTAAAAGCATCCGTCGCTACCATGAGACACCATTGCTGCTTTGCCCTTCGGGCACTATGTTAAACAATAGACGCGGCATTATAACCTAATATTTATGATAGTCGAGTATAGGGGGCAATTATTTGGACTAGATAAGGGACTATAAAGACTAACTGAATAAAAAACAGGCTAACTACGGACTAAATAGAATAAAATAGAAATTATTTAATAGAATTATAGGCTAACAGATTTAGATTTATAACTTAGAGGAGTTTACTTATTGTTCTTATTGGATAAGAAAATGGTCGGCGATGCAGGATTTGAACCTGCGACCCCTTGGACCCAAACCAAGTGCGCTACCAAACTGCGCTAATCGCCGACATTGAAGAGTTAACTTCTTTTTTCATACTGAACACTTAAACTGAGAGTTTAAGACCATTTTAAGAAAATGGTCGGCGATGCAGGATTTGAACCTGCGACCCCTTGGACCCAAACCAAGTGCGCTACCAAACTGCGCTAATCGCCGATATTCGTTGTAAATGGGGTGACTGATGGGGCTCGAACCCACGACAACCGGAATCACAATCCGGGGCTCTACCAACTGAGCTACAATCACCGCTATATTTACATGTTTTCAAATGGTGCACCCAGAAGGATTCGAACCTTCGACCGACGCCTTAGAAGGGCGTTGCTCTATCCAGCTGAGCTATGGGCGCATCGAAAACTTCATAGTTTACCAATAAGCTATTCGATTATAAAAAATTATAAAAAAATGGTCGGCGATGCAGGATTTGAACCTGCGACCCCTTGGACCCAAACCAAGTGCGCTACCAAACTGCGCTAATCGCCGAAACTTATTATTGCTAGCGAGTGACCTCGTTGACAACGGGGTGCATAATAGTGATTTGACGGGGTTAGGTCAAACGTTTTTTTAAGAAAACCAATCAAGTGCTCATTTTTAGTGCACAATGGTTAAATATTACAATAGTCGGCTGAATTTTAAACTATTTAACAGCTCAAACGTTATATACCTTAAAAGCAACTTGGCGCTGCTATGCTTTTCTGCGAAAATAGTAGGCACATTATAAAACGAGTTAAATAAAGAGCGTATTTTTCTTTATTAGCATTTTTACCCCTATTTTATTATGCATTCGTTTTTAGAGTATCGGTATCTAGTTAATTAACCCCAATTAAAGGTCACCCATGACGGCAAACATCATTGATGGTAAGGCAATCGCAAAACAAGTACGTAGCGCTGTAGCAGAACGCGTAAGTGAACGTGTAGCAAATGGTTTACGTGCACCAGGACTTGCAGTAGTACTTGTAGGACTTGATCCAGCAAGCCAAGTTTATGTTGGTTCAAAACGTAAGGCCTGTGAAGAAGTCGGTTTTATCTCTAAATCATTTGATTTACCAGCAGACACACAAGAGCAAACTCTTTTAGATTTAATTGACGAGCTAAATAATGATGCCGAAGTTGATGGAATTTTAGTGCAGTTACCACTGCCAAAAGGTCTTGATGCTGAAAAGATTTTAGAACGTATTACCCCACATAAAGATGTTGATGGATTTCATCCATATAACATTGGTCGATTAGCACAGCGTATGCCTGCCCTTCGCCCATGTACGCCTAAAGGCATTATTACATTACTTGATTCAACGGGTGTACGCTATAAAGGGATGCATGCAGTTGTCGTTGGCGCGTCAAATATTGTTGGTCGTCCAATGTCGTTAGAGCTTTTATTAGCAGGTTGTACTACCACTGTGTGCCATAAATTTACTCAAGACTTAGAAACACATGTTCGCCGCGCTGACTTATTAGTTGTGGCTGTCGGTAAACCTGAATTTATACCGGGAGATTGGATAAAAGAAGGCGCTATTGTTATCGATGTGGGCATTAACCGCTTAGATACGGGTAAATTAGTCGGTGATGTTCAATACAGTGTGGCCGAACAAAAAGCGCATTTTATTACACCTGTACCAGGTGGCGTTGGCCCGATGACTGTCGCAAGCTTAATTGAAAACACACTTGAAGCGTGTGAAAAGTATCACAGCTAAGCTGTTAAAAAATCAAAAAAGGGTTGCCATTTGGCAACCCTTTTTTAGTTTGACCTGAATAACTTTAAACGCTTACGCTTTACGCCACGTTGTTTTACCAGCTGAATCTTCAAGTATTACACCTAATGCATTAAGTGCATCACGTGCTTCATCAGCAGCAGCCCAGTCCTTACTAGCACGTGCTTCATTACGTTTTACAATTAATGCTTCAATTGTCGCAACTTCGTCGTCATCTTGCCCACCTTGTAAAAAAGCTTCCGGTGCTTGTTGAGCAACACCTAACACTTCACCGAGGCTACGCAGTATAAACGCTAACTTGCCAGCTTGACCTGCGTCACTTTCTTTTACGCGGTTTAATTCTTTAGCAAGTTCGAACAACACAGGTAGTGCTTCTGGTGTATTAAAGTCATCATTCATTGCTTTTCTAAACTTAGCAACAAACTCATTGCCTTCTAAGTCGCACTCTACCGGTACGACATCACGAAGCGCTGTATAAATGCGTTCAAGTGATGAACGCGCTTGGTCTAAATTTTCTTGTGAGTAATTTAATTGGCTGCGGTAATGCCCTGAAATTAAAAAGTAACGAACAGATTCGGCATCGTATGCTTTTAAAACTTCACGCACAGTAAAAAAGTTATCTAACGACTTAGACATTTTTTCTTTATTTACTTGCACCATGCCAGTATGTATCCATGTATTTACATACTTGCCGTTGTTTGCACAGCACGACTGGGCAATTTCGTTTTCATGATGTGGAAACTGTAAATCAGACCCCCCACCGTGAATATCAAAATGCTCACCTAAGTGTTTTGAGCTCATTGCCGAACATTCAATATGCCAACCAGGACGCCCTTCACCCCACGGTGATGACCATGATGGCTCACCTGCTTTGGCTTTTTTCCATAACACAAAATCAAGCGGATCGTCTTTATCTTGAGCCACTTCTACGCGAGAGCCCGATTGCAACATAGTTAAATCTTGCTGAGAAAGCGCACCATATTGCTCAAACGTTGATACATCAAACAAAACATCGCCATCAGCTGCAACATAGGCATGGCCTTTTTCAATCAAGCGCTTAACCATAACGATAATTTCATCCATATGGCTTGTAACTGTTGGTTCAACATCTGGGCGTAGCATATTTAGGCTATCAAAATCTTCATGCATCGCTTTAGTCATGCGCACAGTTAAGTCGTTTATTGACTCACCATTTTCATTTGCACGTTTAATTATTTTATCGTCGATATCTGTAATGTTACGTACATATTTTAAATCGTAACCAATATGACGTAAGTAGCGCACAATAACGTCAAAACCAACAAAAGTACGAGCGTGTCCAATATGGCAGTAATCATAAATGGTGATACCACACACATACATGTCGATTTTGCCTTCGACCATAGGTTTAAATTGCTCTTTTTGTCGCGTGAGTGTGTTGTATATATTTACCATTTACTTTGAGTCCTTGACTATTTACTTGAACAGTTATGTTACCACTTGAAAAGCCCCTGCTCTAGCGCTTTATAACAAACCAAACATCTACTTTGTTAATCTTAGCCAACTACGATAAAATAGCGCCAATATTTAAACCAGATATAGGAAAACACATGGTTGTTCTACACACCAATTTTGGTGACATCACCATTAAAATGTTTGAGCAAGAAGCTCCAAACACTGTTAAAAACTTTTTAGAGTATGCAAATGCTGATTTTTTCAACGGCACTATCTTTCATCGTGTAATCGATGGTTTTATGGTTCAAGGCGGTGGTTTTGTACCAGGTATGGAACAAAAAGAAGTTAACGACCCAATTAAAAATGAAGCTAATAATGGCCTATCTAACAAGATAGGTACTTTAGCAATGGCACGTACACCTGATCCTCATTCAGCTACAGCGCAGTTTTTCATTAACGTGAATAACAACGACTTTTTAAACCACAGCAGCGAAACATCGCAAGGCTGGGGTTACTGTGTTTTTGCTGAAGTAGTAGAAGGCATGGACGTAGTAAATAAAATAAAAGGCGTAGCAACAGGTAGTACTGGTTTTCACCAAGACGTGCCTCTTGAAGATGTGATCATCGAAAGCGTTACTGTTAGCTAATAGTAAGTTTACCCGCGTAATGTGGAGTATCAGCGGGCATTTACCAATGTGTATACGCCCGCTTTATTTATATCGAAAAGACTGACCTATGACTCGCCAAACTTACTTTATTGCAGATTTACACCTAAGCGAAAACCGCCCCGACATTAGCGCTGCATTTTTTGACTTTTTAAATACGCATATACTAAATAAAGATGTAGATGCACTTTATATTTTGGGTGATTTTTTTGAAGTATGGGTTGGAGATGACTACATTACAGCGCTGAGTGCCGATGTAGCAAAGCATTTAAGCGCCGTTAATGATGGTGGGACACCTGTTTATTTTATACATGGCAACCGTGATTTCATCATGCGCAAGCAATATGCAGACATGGCCGCAATGACTTTACTCGATGAACAAACAGTCATTGATTTATATGGTACGCCTACCGTTATTTTACATGGCGACGAAATGTGTACTCAAGATACTGAGTATCAAAAATTTCGTAAAAAAAGCCGTGGTTGGTGGTGGCCAAAATTAATGCTTGCAATGCCACTTTGGTATCGTAAAAAAATAGCGCGTAATGCCCGTGAAAAAAGTAAGTTGAGCCAAGCTGATAAACCTATCGAAATTTTAGACGTTGTAGATGAAGCCGTGCTTGCCACCTTTGCCAAACATAACGTTACTAATATGATTCATGGTCATACTCACCGCCCTAATGTTCATACCTATAAAGTTAATGAACAAACGCTTACTCGTACAGTGCTAGGTGACTGGTATACCCAAGGCTCTTATTTAGTCGTTACCCCTCAATCACAAGAATTAATTAGCACGCCTTTCGCATAATTTAAAATCCTGACTATTATTTAACTATATATTTGAATAATAGTGAGAGGTTTAATGATTAAGCTGTTAATTTTCATCGTAGTAATTGCCATTCCTACCAAAGTATTTAGCGAGCAAACATGGCAAATTGTTACTGAAAACTACCCTCCCTATTTTAGCGAAAACCTTCCTGATAACGGTTGGTTATATGAAATCACTCAATCAGCCCTTAAAACTCAAGGCATTAATAGCGAAGCCGAGTTTACGACATGGGACCGCGCCCTAAAGCTATTAGAAAAAAAGAGAAAAACAGCTATTTTAGGCGCTTTTTATTCAATAAAAAGAAATGAAGTTTTTTACTACTCTCGCCCACTTGCAGTTGCTCATTCAGGAATTTTTAAACGCAAAGAGAGTGCTATTAACTTCGATGGTACAGTTAAATCATTAATACCTTATAGTATTGGTACAGAAGACAATGCCTTTGTAAGCCAAGAGTTTACAAGAAATACTGAGCTGGCAATAACATCCACTAAAAGCCTTCCTACAAGTTTATACCTGCTACAACAAGGACGTATTGATTTGGTCGCAGGCACTAAAGAAGTAGGGAAGTATTGGCTTGAGCACAATAACGAAGTTGATTTAGATAAGAATAAAATTGAGTACTTATTGCCAGATATTGCTTCTCATAAACTATATTTAGTTGTCTCTAAATCAAATTACAGGGCAAAAGAGTACTTACAAAAGTTTAATAGAGGGATTGATATAATAATTGAAAACGAAAGCATTGCTGAAATCATGAAGAAACACAATTTCAGCAATCAAAAAACAGCTGAATACATTAATTTTTTAAAAGAAAATTAGCTTTCTGCTATTGGCAGGCCACTATGAAACTTAAAATCTTCATCCTGTGATGAAATTAATTCGGCTTCAATCTCGCCAAATTCTTTAACTCGTTCGGTAATATCAAAATCAGCAATTTCTTGCGCTAAAGTTAGATAATCTTGGTAATGACGGGCTTCAGAGCGCAGCAGCGAAATATAAAAATCACCTAAACGTTTGTCAACATGCGGCGCAAGCTTTGCGAAACGCTCACATGAACGCGCCTCAATGTAAGCGCCTACAATTAATTTATCAACAAGGGCGTTTGGCTCAAACGTTTTAACATGACGAAGCATGCCTTTTGCATAACGACATGGTGTAATGCTTTGGTACTCTACACCGTACTCGTCCATAATTTCGAGCACTTGGTAAAAATGATGCAACTCTTCTTTTATCAACAATACCATTTTATCAATTAAATCTTGTCCATATGGCGAATTAGATTTAGGAATTATTGATTTAGTTAGCTTATTTTTAGCGGCGAGATCACGCCAATTTCCTTCACGCTTATAAATAAGCGTTTCAAATGGCTTTAGCCACTCGAGTAAGGCATCACTGCCCTCTTTATCAACAGCGTATTTACGTATTAAAAACATCGCACTTTGAGCCGCTTTTAACTCACAAATTAAGTGATCGATTAAGATTACTGATAAGTTCTCTTTTTTAATTGCCTGCTCCACCCACTGCTGTGGGGTTGTACACACTAAAAAGTTATTGATCGGCTCTAAAAGTTGGCTATGTGGCACGTTGACTGCTCATTACTAAATAAATTTGATATGCCATTATTTTAACACGAAATTTTGTTTGGGATAAATCAAAGCCCTAACCTGTGCAAAAATGTTAATAGTGAGTTAACTTGACTTTGCAAAATAAGTGAACCATAACTGTACGTAGACTGTATAAAAATAAACCAACCAAAACAGTAATACGTTCCTTTTATGGAGTAAGCACTATGATACTAAATCACCTCTGGGGCATTTATGCTCACCCACTTGAAGAATGGCAAACAATAGATAATCGCCATGAAAGTCTAACCTATAGTTTGTCGCATATTTTACTGATTGCTTTGTTTCCTTCAATAATGGGTTATTACTCATCTGTTTATTTAGGATGGAGTATAGGCGCAGGCGATCCTGTATTTTTAACGCACGATAGTGCGCTATTAATTGCAGTTGCAATGTATTTTGCTTTAATAGCTGGTGTTTTTGCATTGGCGTATTTGGCTCATTGGATGGCCGTTACATTTGGCTCTAAGCCTACATTTACACAAACACTTGAACTTGCAGCTTATACTGCAACACCTGTGTTTATGTCGGCGCTTGCCGCCTTTTGGCCTGTACTTTGGTTTGTAGTGTGTATTGGAATTATTGCACTAGCTTACTCGGTCTACTTACTTTATACCGGCGTACCAATACTTATGCATATTCCAGAAGAGCGTGGTTTTATTTATGCCAGCTCGGTTGTAACGTGCGGATTAATATTATTAGTTATTATTTTAGCTGTAACAGCTATGCTTTGGACAAATGGGATTGTTAGTCCAATGTTTACTTAATAAAGTTTAGCTAAAAAAGAGTCGTGTTTGATAGAAATGTTCCCTTTCTTTCCTTCGCAAAAAAGGAGCTAATTAGCTCCTTTTTTTATGTAACGACTTTTTATTAACTAATTATTAATCAGCTTCGTTTTCGTCTTGGTTGTGAATCTCTAAACTTGAAGACATCGCACTTTCGCGGGTGCTTTTTGCTGAATCGTTACGTAGCTCATCAATACGATTTAAATAGTTTTGATCAATGTCGCCTGTAATATATTGCCCATCAAATACTGAGGTTTCAAACTTAGTAATTTCAGGATTTTCTTGGCTAACCGCAGCTATTAAATCTTTTAACGATTGAAAGATTAAACCGTCAGAACCAATACTTGCATTAATATCTTCAACTTCACGTCCGTGAGCAATAAGCTCAGCTGCTGAAGGCATATCAATACCGTACACATTAGGGAAGCGTATTTCAGGCGCTGCGGATGCAAAGTAAACATTTTTAGCACCAGACTCTCGAGCCATTTCAACAATTTGTGCTGATGTTGTACCACGAACAATTGAGTCATCAACCAATAATACGTTTTTACCTTTAAACTCGCGATCAATTGCGTTTAGCTTTTGACGCACTGATTTTTTACGCATCTCTTGGCCAGGCATGATAAATGTACGACCGATATAACGGTTTTTAACAAAACCTTGGCGATACGGTAAATCAAGTACACGTGCAATTTCCAGTGCTACATCGCATGAAGTTTCTGGGATTGGGATAACTACATCAATGTCTTTATCAGCCCATTCGCGTGCAATTTTTTCGCCTAGTTTTGTCCCCATGTTTACGCGTGTTGCATAAACAGACATACGGTCTATTGTTGAATCAGGTCGAGCAAAATAAACAAATTCAAAAATACACGGCGAGTAAGATGCTTTATCTGCACAACTAAGTGAATGAAATTCACCTTCTTCTGTAACATATATAGCTTCACCAGGGGCAACATCACGTGCAAACTCAAATCCGTCCGGTTTTAACGCAACGCTTTCAGAGGCGAACATGTACTCAGTGCCTTTTGCAGTCTCACGTTTGCCAAATACAAGTGGACGGATACCATTAGGGTCGCGAAAAGCAACAATACCGTGACCAATAATCATAGCAATTGTTGCATAACCACCGCTTACTTTATTATTTACCTCGGTTACCGCAGTAAATATATCTTCAGGGTCTAAATGCAACTTATCAGATTTACTTAGTTCATGTGCCATGATGTTGAGTAAGATTTCTGAATCAGATGTTGTATTTACATGACGACGTGCTTCTGAGAATAACTGCTCTTTTAAAGCTTCTGCATTAGTAAGGTTGCCATTATGGGCAAGTGCTATACCAAACGGTGAGTTAACATAAAAAGGCTGTGCTTCAGATGAGCTTGAAGACCCTGCTGTAGGATAGCGCACATGGCCAAGACCAATCGTACCTTGTAGTCGTTTCATATGACGAGTGTGAAAGGCATCTTTCACTAAGCCATTTGCTTTGCGTAAGCTGAACGTATTATTCTCAATGGTAATGATACCCGCGGCATCTTGACCACGGTGCTGCAAAACAGTTAAGCCATCATAAATCGCCTGATTGACAGGGGATGTTCCGACTATTCCAACGATACCACACATGTAATTTATCCTCGCCGATTAACGGTTTACTGAATTTAAAAAGCTCGAGTTGTTTTCTAGGTACGAAAAGAACCATTCAACAACAAAGCCAAATTCTGGAATCAAAATAGAATTGCCCCACCAGTGCGTATTGGGTGCACCAGTAAAAGCATCAAGAAAGAAGAGTAACGCGCTCACGACCAACACGCCTCGTAGAGCACCAAACACTATGCCAAAGACACGGTCGGTACCCGATAAACCAGTACGATGTACAAGTTCACCTAAAATGTAGTTTAGTAAACCGCCTAACAGTAGCGTCGCAAAGAATAATATGGCTATGGCCGCCGCATTTCTTAAAAGGGGTTCAGAAATGGTTGTTAGGAAGGAAGCTAAATATTGGTAAAATAAGCTAGAGATGATAAAGGCGCCAGCCCATACCGCTAATGACATTGCTTCTTTTACAAAGCCGCGTATTAAACCGATGATGGTAGACAATACAATGATGCCAATAATGGCGTAATCAACCCAGATCATAAGAACCAATTAGTCGCTAATTTGGGGCGCATTCTATACCCAAACATCGTTAGTATGCAAGTTTAAACGGGAGATTACTGGGTTGTAGTTAATACAAAAAATTAACATTCTAGTGTAGGTATTGTGAGATAAAGATAATGATGAAAAAAAAATAAATAAATAAAAAAAGGGCTTGTTATACAAGCCTTTTTAAAATTATTTTGTTACTTCGTACTGCGTAACTTTACCATTTAATTTAGTAAGCTCTTTGAGCTGGGGGAGCTGCTTTTGTAATTCACTTTTATCAAGCGAAGGACCAACAAATACTTTGGTTAGTGTCCCATTTGGGGTTTTAATCGGTTTAGTAAACGTTTTAAACCCTTCAGCCTTTAATTTAGCCTGTAATGCTTTAACGTTTGCAACATGTGAAAAACTACCTAATTGAATAACATAGGCCATACTCGTTAGGTTTTCATCACTTTTACGTGGTGCAATTGGCTCTGGCTTAGCTTGAACAGGCGCTTTTGTAATTGGTGTAGCTTTGGGTTCTATAGTTGCTTCAACAACTTTATCTTCCACAGCGTAATCACTCTCATCCATCGCGCTTTGCTGCTCAAAAGCTTCATCGTCAGCTTGAATGTCTTCAATTTCATCTTGCTTTAGTGGCTCAGCATTAGCCATATTTTCATCAATTGACTCTTGAAGATCGATTGTTTTGAACTCAGGGCGGTCTGGGATCGCTTTAAAGCCTTCTTTATAATGCACTTTTTCGCCATCGAGTATATTAGGGATAAACACAATTGCTGCGATCACCACTATACTTGTTCCGACTAAGCGATTAATAAAACTTGAGTTCACCGACATCCTCTCTATTTTTTAAAGTAATTAATAGCGCCAGCAACTGTGAAAAATGAACCAAATATAATCAACATAGTATCACTTTGTTGTTCTGGTAAAATTACATTCAGTGCTTGTGCCACACTATCATAGCTATTAATAGTATTATGATGAGACAATTCGTGCAGTGCATTTTGTAAATTACTTGCAGTGTCGCCTCGCGGACCACTTAAGCTCGCTAATGACCACTCATCGACCAAGTGACTTACTTCTTTAAATACACCCGCTTTATCTTTATCAGCAAGCATAGCGGCTAATGCATGAATTTTAAAGCCTTTATCTTTATAGCTTGATAACTTATTGGCTAAATAACGCGCCGACTCAGGGTTGTGTGCTACGTCGGTAAAGACTAAAGGCTCAACACTTAACTGTTGAAAGCGCCCTTCGACAACTAAATTAGCTAAACAACTTCGTATAATTGATTCACTAGGTAATAAGTTTAAAACACTTAGCGTAGTTAATGCGGTAGCTGCATTTTGACACGGTATTGCAGGCTTATCTATTTCAAGATTATGTTCTTTATATTGCCAATTAAAGCTCTCAGCATTTTCTTTAAAAATAAAGTCACTGCCCGACAGCGTCATGTTGGCATTAATTTCTTTGCCGTAATCAGTCATTGTGTGAGGAATATTTAAATCCCCTATAATAGCGGGCGTATTTTCACGAAAAATACCGGCTTTATCATAAGCCACTAACTCACGGGTATCACCTAAGTACTCTTTATGGTCTAAGTCTATAGTGGTGATCACGCTTGCAAAGGGAGTGACTATATTTGTAGCGTCAAAGCGTCCACCTAAACCAACCTCTAGTAATACATAATCGACGTTACAGCGTTTAAAAATTGCCAACGCCCCCAAAGTACCATATTCAAAATAAGTCAGAGCAGTGTCTTTACGGCCTTGCTCAAGCTGGTGAAAAGCATCTATATGAAATTGGTCTGCCAATTCTTCCCCATTAACTCGTACACGCTCGTTATAACGAATTAAATGTGGAGATGCGTAAGTACCCACATTGAAACCTTGCGCTAGCAATAGCGACTCTAAGCAGCGTGCTGTGGTGCCCTTACCGTTTGTACCGGCAATAAGAATAATTTTACTTGGAGTGTTTAACAGGCCAATATTGTTAGCAACATTAGCAACTCGTTCTAAGCCCATAGCAATGTTAGCTGGGTGAACACTTTCTAAATAAAAAAGCCAATCATCAAGGCTTGATGATTGGCTAGGAGTTTTTTTTGTCATAGCGTGTAATCAGTAAAGCTGAAATTTACGCTACTCTATGCTCTTGTTCCGTAGAAGGCAAGTTCATAAATTTAGCTAAAATGCGTGCAAGGGTATCGCGCATTTCACGGCGGTCAATAATCATGTCAATTGCACCGTGTTCAAGCAAAAATTCACTACGCTGAAAGCCTTCAGGTAGTGTTTCGCGAACAGTTTGCTCAATAACACGAGGACCCGCAAAACCAATTAATGCTTTAGGTTCTGCAACGTTAATATCGCCCAGCATAGCAAGCGATGCAGATACACCACCCATAGTTGGGTCAGTCATGACTGAAATAAACGGAAGACCTTTTTCAGTCATTTTTGCAAGTGCAGCACTTGTTTTAGCCATTTGCATAAGCGACATAAGCGCTTCTTGCATGCGTGCACCGCCTGATGCAGAAAAACAAATAAGCGGCATGTTATGCTCTAAACATTGATCAACAGCATCAACAAAGCGAGCGCCAACAACAGAAGCCATTGAGCCACCCATAAATGAGAACTCAAATGCTACTGCTGCAACTGGAATACCTTTTAATCGGCCTTTCATAGCTACAAGTGCATCTTTTTCACCACTTGCTTTTTGGGCTGCACTGATACGATCAGAGTATTTTTTAGAATCTTTAAACTTAAGAATGTCTTTAGGCTCATGTTGTGTGCCAAGCTCTTGACGGTCACCTTCATCTAAAAAGTGCTCCAGGCGCTTACGGCCACTAACACGCATGTGGTGGTCACACTTAGGACATACGTTTAATGACTTTTCTAATTCAGCTTTATATAAAATTGAATCACACGATGTGCACTTAGCCCAAACACCTTCTGGGATTTCTTTACGACCTGATGATTTTGTCGTTTTAGGTAAGATTTTTTCTAGCCAACTCATTTGCAACTCTCTTAATGCTGTTCTGTGTCGCGAGCCTGCCAATAGCAATTAGCAGACAAATTTTTTCAATTAAAACATGAATTACACTAACGCGGTATAAAAAACTGGTCTTAGTAGTTAAAAGTGTTCATAAAAAACACTAACGGCAACCATAACTAAATTTCAGCGTCAGGTAAAAACAATGGACCTAAAGGCATTTTAGGAATATTAAACTCTTCAGGATAATCGACATCAACCAAGTATAAACCTGCAGCTTTAGCTGTAGCACTTGCTTTAGCACGCTCTTTACAATCAAGTAATTCTTTCAACCAAATGGGCTGTTGCTTATGTATGCCAATATCCATCAAGCTCCCCGTTATATTACGTACCATGTGATGTAAGAACGCATTCGCCTTAATATCAATAATAACGTAACACCCTTGGCGCTGTACCGATAAATGATGAATAGTGCGAGTCGGTGTATTTGCTTGACAATGGATCGCTCGAAAAGATGTAAAATCGTGTGTCCCGATCAAATACTGACAGGCTTCCTGCATTTTAACTTCATCTAATGGGTGATGAAAATGCGTAACCCCTTCGTTTAACACCGCTCCTCGAAAAGGAGAGTTATAAATAATATAGCGGTATCGGCGAGCTGTTGCACTAAAACGAGCATGAAAATCGACAGCAACTGGTTGTGCAAAGCGAATAGCAATATCTTTAGGCAATAAGGTATTCATACCCATTGTAAATGCGACCATGTCACGCGAAGCTTCAGTTTCAAAATGTATTATTTGACCTGTACCGTGCACACCCGCATCAGTTCGCCCCGCACATACTACTTCAACTGGGTGATTACAAATACGCGACAATGCCTTTTCTACTTCTTGTTGTACGCTATTAACATGTGATTGACGTTGCCACCCACTATAGCGTACGCCGTTGTATTCAACTCCAAGTGCTACTCGCATAATTACTGCTTTACCTACTGTGCTAATGAACACGGCATTTTATGCTATCTCTCGACGCAATAAAAGGAGGTGTGCGGTAATACCCTTTTTATTAAAAACATGAGCATTTTAATGAATCAAATAACTTAATAATTACGATGTAAATTATTCTTTTATAACAATTACATACTATAAAATCCGCTTCATTAATGCGTTGCTTTCCCTTGTTATAATTAAACTAACATCCATAAAAAAAACCCTTAATTAGAATAACCAATTAAGGGTTTTTTTAACAATTTGTTATTTTAGTTTCGCTTTTAAACTAAGTGCCTCTTCTTGAACTTCTTCTGGGCCTTTGTTGATGACATCCTCAATGACCTTGAGCGCAGAATCAAAATCATCAATTTCAATATAAGCACGCGCTAAATCTAGTTTAGCTGAATAACCACCACTTTCAGCATCAACATCGGTTGGGTTATCACCAGCAAGTAATGCATCAAACTCACTCAAACCGACATCCATATTAACGTCGGTGTAAGGTTCGTGTTCAAGTTCAGCCTCTTCACTTTCTTCTAATAATGAATCTATATCTACAAATTCATCATTATCAAGTTGCTCAATATCACTACTTTCAACAAGTGGCTCTTTTGTAGTTAATGAGTCATCTTCCTCTAATTCTTCTTTTAGCAAGCTGTCAAAGTCGACATCAAATTCACTGCTATCCTCAGCACTTAATTCTTCAGGCTCCGCTAACTCACTAAGTAATGAATCAAAATCAGTTTGCGTCAAATTTGACATAAACTCTTCATCAAGTTCATCGTCAGAGCTAATATTAGTGCTACCTGCTTCATCTGAGTTTGTTAACTGTGCTTCGCGCTCTGCATTTGTTTGCTCTTGCTGCTCGTCTGATAACTCATCAGTTAGCGCTTGCTCTAAAATATCTTCGTCAAACTCAACATCTAAGTCAGAAAAATCGTCTTCAATTAAAATTTCATCATCAAAATCGTCTTCTAAACTATCTAAATCATTATTTTCAGAAAGCGCATTTGATAAGTCCTGCTCAGCTTGGCTGGAAGCGACTCCCTGCGCCTCACCGTCTAAATCATCACCTTGTAATTCTTCGGGGGTAAATGGCAACTCACTTTCTAGTGTTT
>NZ_JACJFC010000007.1:0-125461 GCF_014164385.1 Pseudoalteromonas sp. SG43-3 | reverse complement strand
ATCATCATCAAACGACTCGTCTTCAACCTTAGCTTCTGATTCAGAGAAGTCATTATCAATTAATAGTTCATCATCAAAATCATCTTCTAAGCTATCTAAGTTAGCATTTTCAGAAAGCGCATTTGCGAGATCTTTCTCTGTTTGACTAAGTGCTACTGCATTTTCTTCACTCGGTGCATTTTCTTTAGGTTCTTGCGGCTCAAACGAAGATTCATTCTCCAATAATGAATGATCATCGTCTAATTCAAGTTCAGGATATTCATCTAACTCTTCACTTGGCGTTATAAGATCGCTATCAAGCTGCTCTTCAATTTTTGTAAGATCTGAGTCATCGTCGCCCGCTAACGGATCGTCACCAAGATCTACTTCTATCTCTTCAAGATCGTCTTCAAGCTCATCTAAAGACCAATCTGGTGTTTCTATATAGTCATCATCCGTCGCTTGTTGTAGCTCATTTAAAAGCTCATCAACGCTCTTTAAAGTATCATCTGTATATTCTTCAAGCGCATCTTCAGGATCAAGAAGCGACTCTGATGTATCTGAAAAATCATCAACCGTTACATCTATAAGTTCAGGTTCTTCTTTAAGCTCAGGTTCTTCTGCAAGTTCAGGCTCATCGTCAAGCTCGGGCTCTTTATTTAATGATGAAGCAAGCGACTCAATATCATCAACATTTAATTCTTCTTGAGCATCTGCTAAATCCTCAACTGAGTCTGCCAATGCATTATCAATTTCTGAATCTCTTACATCTGAATTTTTTACTTCATCATCAATTAGGTTATCTATATCGTCTAAATCAAAGCCATCACTTTGTTCAACTAATGAATCATTTGCAGCATCAACTGCTGCCTCATCAATTAGGTTATCAAAGTCGTCACTTTCCTCAACTAATGAATCATTTGCAGTATCAACTGCTGCCTCATCAATTAAGCTATCTATGTCGTCTAAATCAAAGTCGTCACTTTCCTCAACTAAAGAGTCATTCTCAGTATCAACCGCAGTCTCATCAATTAAGCTATCTATGTCGTCTAAATCAAAGTCGTCACTTTCCTCAACTAATGAATCATTTGCAGTATCAACTGCGGCTTCATCAATTAAGCTATCTATATCGTCTAAATCAAAGTCGTCACTTTCCTCAACTAATGAGTCATCTGCAGTATCAACTGCTGCTTCATCAATTAAGCTATCTATGTCGTCTAAATCAAAGTCGTCGCTTTCTTCTAGAAGTTCATCTTCGTCGAGTAACTCTGCATCAAGTGAGTCATCTACCACATCACTTTTTGGGTCATTCGCCTCATCAATTAAGCTATCTATATCGTCTAAATCAAAGTCGTCGCTTGTATCAAGTTCAGCTGAAGTGTTATTTGAGGTATCTAATTCTGTTGATGTTTGATCTAATAATTCATCTATATCAAAATTATCTTCATCTGCAAGCTGTTCACTTAAAGCCGCCATTTCATCATGAGATTCTAAGCTGTCATCCTCTAAAGCTTCGCTTGTTTGCGGTGCATCAAACTCAGGTAGACTATCGTCTTCATCAAACAAGCTATCTAAATCGTCATTAGTTAGGATTTCATCATTGTTAATTGAGTCATCAGATAAGTCTAAATCTATATCTTCAGCGTTTTCATCTGAAGGTTGATCAAACCCTTGCTGCATAAAAATATCGAGCTCATCATCGTCATCGGTATTTTCATCATCAAAAACAATGTCATCGCTTAGCAAGCTTTCGAGCTCATCCTGATCAAGTAAATTTTCGTCGCCAGAAAAATCATCTAAGCCGTCGTCTAAATCATCATTAGGCAACATATCACTTTCGAGACTATCATCTAATTGAACACTCAAGTCATCTAAAGGGTCAGGTACAATTGGATCGTCATTTAAGCTTGGGCCTAAATCATCATCGCCAGTATAAGTTGGGGTTTGTGGTAAAAAGTCATCATCGTTTTGCGGCTCTTCTTGATTACTTGCTCGTTTGCGTAAAAACATAACGATTGCAAAAATAATCAGTAACCCAGGAATAAACATTAACAAGCCCAGTACTATGGGGTTTGAAAATAATGAGCCAAAATCAAATGACTCTTTTGGTATTACTTCTTGTTTTTTTTGTTGGGCAATAATCTCGTTTTGTTTAACGATGAGTTCTTTTAACTGATTTTGAATTTCGCTGTCTTGTCCTAATTGCAAACGTAAGTTTTCGAGCTCTTTAGATATTCCTGATAACTGTTTTTTAAGATTATTATTTTCAACTAAAATCTCTTCTACATTACTAACTGAGCTTTTAAACTGTTGTTGTAACTCAACAAGCTTAGTACCTTGCTCTGTTTTTATTTCATTTAATTCTTTCTGTATCTCTTTTTTAGCATCGTCTACATCAATTTTACGCGCTTGAGTTACTTTTGTTTGCGCTGAGTTAATTTCGCTTTGTGTAAGCGTGCCATTTTTTTTCTTTTCCCATAATGCATCATCTTGCTCAGAGCGTTGCTTTGCGAGCTGCGTATTTACAGCTTTTATTTCGGCTAAGGTAGGGATTTTTAAATAGGCACCATTTTGAATGTGGTTAAGATTTTGTTCTAAAAATGAATCGGGATTTTTGTTATACAAAGCCTGCATAACTTGATAAATACTGACAGAATTGTCTGGGCGCACTTTAGCTGCTATACGCCAAAGCGTATCAGTTGGTTTAATTGGCCCAATTGATCGCCCTTGCGCACCATAGTCAACGCCTTTAGGCCCCTTTAATTGGGTACTGTCCTGAGAGTAAACTGGCGTTACTATCAATGCAGACGCTAATATAATAAGTGTAGCTAAACCGCGCATGCTGATCCTTTAATATTTAAATATTAATAAAACACCTAAAACTTAAGTGCATAAATATTGTTTATTATTGCTATTATCAGCCAAATGACTGACTCGCATTTATTATTACAATCTATTTTTATTGCAAGCTCTATTCCAATTACAAACTATAAACCAGTTAGAGCGTAATATCCATCGCAACACCTTGAAAATAAATGCCTTAAAACATCTTTATAAATATTAATTTATTGAGTGTTATCAATCAGTTTTTGTATTTTTAAAATTAAACGGCAAAAATTTGACAAGCCATATAAACAAAAAGCGGCAAACAACTACTGTTTACCGCTTCAAAAGCATGTTTAGCGCAATTAACTATTACATGTAATTGGCAATAAGCTCTTCTGCAATTTGAATGCTATTAGTTGCAGCACCTTTACGAGTGTTGTCACTTACAACCCACATGTTTAATCCATGAGGATGAGAAATATCAGCACGTAATCGACCTATATACACAGTATCGTTACCACTAGCGTCAGACACTGCTGTTGGGTAGTCACCTTCATCATCAATTAGCTCGACACCAGGCGCGTCTTTTAAAAGTTGTTTAACGTGTTCAAAGTCATAAGGCATGCGCGTTTCAATATTAATTGATTCTGAGTGCCCAAAAAATACGGGAACACGTACACACGTTGGGTTCACTGCAATAGTGGTATCACCCAAAATTTTATGAGTTTCGTTTACCATTTTCATTTCTTCGCGCGTATAGCCATTATCTTCAAAGCTATCAATTTGAGGAATAACGTTAAATGCAATTTGCTTTGGAAATACTTTATTATCCATAGGGCGTGCATTCATCAAATTAGCTGTTTGCTTTGCAAGTTCATCAACCGCGTCTTTACCTGCACCCGATACAGCTTGGTAAGTAGATACATTAATACGGTCTATTCCGTAAGCATCATAAATTGGTTTAAGTGCTAACATCATCTGAATAGTTGAACAGTTAGGGTTAGCAATAATATTACGATTTCTAAAATCAGCTAGGCTTGAAGCATTAACTTCTGGCACCACGAGTGGTATTTCAAAATCATTTCTAAAGTGCGATGTATTATCGATTACAATACAGCCGGCTTCAGCAGCAATAGGAGCATATTTTTCAGATACACTGCCACCAGCAGAAAACAAACCTATATGCGCTTGGCTAAAGTCAAAGCCTTCAACGTCAAGTACTTCAATGGTCTCACCACGAAACTTTATATCTTCACCTGCGCTGCGGCTGCTAGCAAGTAAAAAAAGCTGATCAACAGGAAACTTACGATCTGCTAGCGTTTCAATGATTTGACGGCCTACTAAACCAGTAGCGCCAAGTACGGCAACGTTATATTTTTGCGACATATTTCTTCCTCTATAAACGACATTAAAACAACATCGTTAGTTAAATAATTATTCAGCTATGCTAAAGCCAAGCTGGCTAAGTGCTGCTAGTTGTGAGCTATCACCTTGTAGAAATAAAGTGCTAAATTCTCGCCTTATAGGATAGTTTTTACGTAAACTATCAAAGCCGTCGCTCTCTAGACGACGAAGTAATATTCCGTCATCGCGGCGAACGTCATAAATTAAATGCACTAAACGGGCAATATCTTGCTCATTAAGGCTTTGCGTAACAGTTGCATTTGTAACGGCTGGTGTTGGTAAAAAATCATCCAACGATTTAATCGCCTCAACACCTTTGAGCTGACACAGTTTTTGATACAACATTTGTGTACCACGAGCTTTCCCCTCAAGTGTATGCCCTGCAATGTGCACACTAGCGTAACGAACATGCTCTAGTAATTCAGTTAAAATATTGGGTTCTTTCTCCCATACATCAAGTACTAAATCTAAATCAGCCCCAGCTTCCATTACCTCAAGTAATGCTTGGTTATCAATTACATCGCCACGGCTTGCATTAATTAGCGTGGTTCCTGGCTTAAGTGCCTTTAAACGCTCTTTACCCATCATGTGCAGTGTTTTATGCTCGCCACTTTTAACAAGGGGAACGTGAAAAGTAACAACATCTGACTGCGCTAATAACTCATCAAGCGCTACATGCTCTTGTAATAAGCCTTGTTCGTGCTTAATCGGATCGCACAGCAGTACAACTACGTTTAATGCTTTTAATTTTTGCGCCAAACATGTACCAATGTTGCCCATCCCTACAATACCAATTGTTTGACCACACAATGGACGCGCATTTTCTTGGCTTAATGCAAATAAGCTACTAATTACATATTCAGCTACAGCAACAGCATTACAACCAGGTGCACTTGTAAAAGCAATATTTCTATCATGCAGTAATTGCGTATCAATATGGTCAATGCCGATTGTGGCAGTACCTACAAAGCTCAACTTGTTAGCTTGTACCAAAAGTTCATGATTAACATTTGTCACCGAACGAGTAAGAAGAACATCTACATCTATTAATTGTTCAGGCGTTAATTTACGACCATCAAAACGCTCAACCTCACCAAAGTCTGCAAAGTACTGCTCAACTAAAGGCATATTTTGATCGGCAAGAATTTTCATTACAGAGTCCGTTTGGCAATTAAGAGGCGCCATTGTAGCGAACAACCTAGCCTTTACACAAACTAAAAAGGCGCATTTTAGTTAATACAAACACTCAAAAATGGGGATGTGGATTGTTTTAAATCAGCAATTTAAATTAGGAATTTAAACGATGCGAATAATAACTTTACTATTGAATACACAAAGGCCGAATCACAGCATGATTCGGCCTTTATTATGCAAAATAAACTTCAATTACATTATATTTTATTTACTTGATTTTAGTTTATAGCTCAAAATCTTTTTTGAATTTCAAACCAAATTCACTTCGATCATTACTGCGCATTACGCCAACAAAACCTGATTGTTGAAGACGACCAACGTCGTAAACTTCGTTTAGAACGTTTTCACCATACAGTGTAACTTCCATATCGCCATATGGATTAGTGTAGGAAATATTAAAACCAACTAGTTCACGAGAGTCAATTGTCTCACTTTGGTTATAAACTGATTGCCCTTGCATTTCGCTTCGGTACGAATAGTTAGCATTAAATGCAAGTGTTGCGCCGCTCTCTAAATCCATAAAGTAAGAAGGTGCAACCATGACAGTCCAGCGTGGTGTTAGTGCTGGTGAATCGCCTTTACCTATACCTTGTACACCCTCAGCCACTTCTGTTATTTCAGAATCTAAATAACCAACTGCACTGCGAATAGTAAAGTCATCAGTAATAGCGACGGTTGTTTCAAGCTCAATACCTTGTGCTTTAGACTGACCCGCATTTTCTACAATTGTTACGAAACCGCCACCAGCTGTTGGGTCTGAAAACGGTAATGCTAAATCAGTGTAATCAGTCACAAATACCGCAAGCATCATAGATACATTTTCGTGTACTTGGCCTTTTAGACCCATTTCGTAGTTAATCGCTTTCGTTTCGTCAAATGATACAAACTGGTCTGGTCCACCAAATGGGCGCGGTGGAAAACCACCTGTTTGGTAGCCTTTTTGAATCTGGCCATACACATTCATATTATTGCTAAGCTGATAAGATGCATTTACATCCCACGTAACTGCATCAAAATCTGCACTTACATACTTACGAGTAGGAAATGATGGGAATATAGCATTTGCATCTTTTTCATCTTTTGAATAACGAAGACCACCACCTACCGTTAAATCGTCAGTTAAATCGTAGCTTGCATTAAAGTAGGCTGCGTAAGAATTAGTTTCTTGGTTAATTTCAAAATCGCCGTAACCACCAAATGATTCTGTTACTCCGTCATTCAATAAGCCATTGGGTGTATTAAATGGGCTGAATACAAATGGGCCTGAACGTGTAAAGCCATCTTCATTAAAAAAGTAAAGGCCTGACACAAAGTCCATATTATCAAATGTTGCATTTAGTTGAATTTCAAACGAGTACTGATCAGCTCCGCCCTCTTCTGGAAACTCAGATAAGTTTAAAGGTGATGCATCGTCATCTAGGCCACCTTCATACTCAGATGTACGGTAGCTTGAGATAAACTTAGTAGTATAAGTATCGTTAATTGCCCAATCAGCCGAGAACGATGTGCCCCAACCTGAGTAAGAAGTTGATTCAATACCTGCAACGGTTGTACCTAAATCATCAGGGTCTGATGGAATTAAATCTTGAGTCAATAATGGGAAGTCGCCATTAAACACATCGTTTGCATCTAGCGGGTCAGTTAATTCAATTGTGTAAGGCGATTGACCTGACTCGTTATCAACTCCATCTAAAGCAAAAGTGAATGCTAAATCGCTGTTCGCTTGCCATTTAAGGGCTACACGACCACTGAATTCCTCTTCCTCACCAATTTCTTTCTCTGGATTTGCTAAATTAACAGCTTCACCAACACCATCACGTGTTTTGTAAGATGCACTCGCAGACATGCTTAGTTCATCGTTTAGTGAGTTATTAAAATAAACATCACCAGCAATACGTCCACGACTTCCCAGCTTAGCTGAAGTAGTTACAATACCTTCATCACCAGGTTGCTTTGTAATTACATTTACAGCGCCACCTAATGTATTACGACCATATAAAGTACCTTGTGGACCACGAAGCACTTCAACACGCTCAACATTAGGTAATGATAAATTAGAACCCATTTGACGACCTAAATAAACGCCATCTAAGTATACGCCTACACCTGGATCAGTAGTTATTATGTGATCTTGCAGACCAATACCACGAATGAACACAGACGCATGTGCTGCATTACCAACACCGTAACGGGTGATGTTTAAGTTTGGAACATATTTACCAATATCTTCAAGATTACTCATATTGGCTTTATCAATTAGGTTCGCCCCAATTGATGTGATAGCGGTTGGAGATTCAAATAAGCTCTCTGTACGTTTACGAGCTGTGACTTCGATTTTTTCAAACGCGTCTTGTTTTGCGGTTGTTTTAGCTTCTTCAGCATTTACTGAGGTAGATAGTGCAGCGACAATTGCTAGGCTTAACTGTGAGAGTGTGCGTAGTTTCAAAATATTCTCCAAAGGATACCGTGTGATTTTTGTTATGCTTTTATATTAATAATATAAATTTTAGGCATAAAAAAAGACGCTAAATAGCATCTTTCCTCTGGACAGGTATTATATGACATTATTGTGAATAAATGTATAAGATTATTTAAATAAATTCATAGAAAATGGCAGTAATTTAAGCATTGTTAGCTTTAAATGAATTATCATAAATAAACCCCTCTAATATTTACCTCACTAATGAACTGTTTTAAAACAAAAAATCTAATAAATACTACTTTAAAGAGCGCATAAAACATACTCATACATGTACTTTAGTGTATAAAAAAAGAGCTAAAACACATTCAGGTATCATTGAAATTAACTAAAAATAAGAATATAGTGCTAAAATGTAGTCTATGGATAGAATATTATGAATATTGAAAATACAGCCAATAAAAGCCCCACATGCTTCACCAGCCCAAATTACACATCACTTTTTTGTGTTGCAGCTGACTTCAACGTCCTACTTGTTAATCATCAAGCTTTAAATGTTATTACAAACCATGAACTTATAAATCAGTTTATGCTAGAAAACGGTCATCAAGGCCTCGTTATTTTTGACGTGCCCAAAGACGGTGATGTTTTGGCATTAAAAGAGTGGCCTAATTTAAAAGGTTTGTTTTATGAAGGCACTGACGAAGTACTACTGCAGCAAGGATTACAAGCAATAGAACAAGGAAAACTTTGGTTTCCACGTGCGGTAACTGATGGTTGGATGAGACAAATGCTAGCGAGTGAACAACAAACTACGCTGCAATCAAATAACTTAACCTGCAAAGAAATGAAAGTATTAAACTTATTATTTTCTGGCTTACATTCAAGCGCAATTGCAGACACTTTATTTATCAGTGAAGCTACAGTTCGTGTACATTTACACAAGGTGTATCAAAAAATCGCTGTAAAAAACAAGCAACAAGCATTGCTTTGGTGTCAAAAAAACTTAAATAAGATCAATAGTTAAAACCGATTAAGCAAACTTGATAATAGCTATTGTAATTACCAGCAACATTCGGTCTAACTCCTTAACCAAAGAACGTAAAAAGAAAATTTAGTTATAATATTCCCGCCATTTTAAAAAGCCTTATTAACTAGATTTAAAGTTTATTCTAATAAAATCATACTATTCTGCTTTTAATACATACATAAAATATATATGTTACAAAATTAAAAAGCCGTTACTAAATTTATTTTTATTAACTTCCTAAATTTATTAGATAAAAAACACTATCACTTCTATAATCCTATTGAAATCAACATCTAAATAACAAATAGGAAATACATATGAAAAAGCTATCTGTAGCAGTAGCTGTATGTGCTGTACTTGCATCTAGCTATGCAAGCGCTGAAGTACGTATTAATGGTTTTGCATCTATAGTGGGTGGTAAAAGCCTAGACAGTGATCAAACCTTATACGGATATGACGATGATATCTCATTTAAAAATGAGAGTAAGTTCGCTTTACAACTATCTGCTGATCTTCAAGAGAAGCTAACGGCTACGGCTCAAATTATTGCGCGTGGAGAGGACGACTTTGACGCCACATTCGAATGGGCATATGTTACTTATGAATACAGCGATGAACTGCAATTTAGCGCTGGTAAAATGCGTGTTCCTTTCTATAAATACTCAGATTTCTTGGATGTTGGCTATGCTTATCGCTGGGTACGTCCACCTCGCTCAGTATACGGTATCCCATTTTCGACTTATGAAGGCTTGAGTGTTGTTTACAACAATCAATTAGGAGATTGGGACTCTACTTTGCAAGGGTTTTATGGCGCTTTTGATGGCGATATAGATGTATTTGGAGATAGCTTACCTGCTGAGTTAAATAATTTAGGCGGTATAAACTGGAGCCTATCATACGACTGGTTCAGTGCACGAGCTGCATATATTGTGGCCGACACAAGCATTTCATCTAATGACAGCGGTTTAATTGGACTTGTTGAAGTACTTAATACTAACGGTTTAACGAGCACAGCAAATGATCTTACTACTGACGAAGATGAAACAACTTTTGTTGGTATTGGCTTCTCTATTGACTATGATAACTTCTTATTTGATGCTGAATATACACAGTTTGAAGTAGAGGGAAGTATTTTGGCTGAACAATCACAATACTATGCCTCTGCCGGTTATCGTATAGACGATGTTATTGTTCACTTCACCTATGAAAAAAATGATGATAAACATGATTCATCACGTTTTAATACTCTTGAATCAATTCCTTTATTAAATACTACAGTGAACTTTGCCCTAGAGAGCATGCGTGCAGAGAGTAACGTATACACAATTGGCGCACGTTATGACTTCCACCCTTCTGCTGCATTTAAAATTGACTTCAGTCGATTTGATGATGACATCACTGACACTGAAAC
Source organism: Pseudoalteromonas sp. SG43-3 (assembly GCF_014164385.1). Classification (NCBI taxonomy): domain Bacteria; kingdom Pseudomonadati; phylum Pseudomonadota; class Gammaproteobacteria; order Alteromonadales; family Pseudoalteromonadaceae; genus Pseudoalteromonas; species Pseudoalteromonas sp. SG43-3. The sequence goes on along the minus strand of NZ_JACJFC010000007.1, from coordinate 115,198 downwards.
GGATGTAGTAGCCGTTGGTGTTGATTTAGTATTTTAATTGGAGCGGAATATGAAAAAATTAATCCTCGCTAGTGCGCTTTCATTATGTTCTTTCGGTGCTTTGGCTGAAGTTGCAGTAATTGTAAATCCTGGTAATGCAAATGCACTTGATGCAGAGACTATTAAGAAAATTTACTTAGGAAAGGCCAAGTCGTTTGATAACGGCAATAAGGTCAACCCAGCAACTCAAAACGGTACCGCTATTGCTGATGAATTCAATTCTAAAGTGGTAGGTAAATCGAGCAGCCAATTAAATGCCTATTGGTCAAAACTTGTTTTTACAGGTAAAGGAACACCGCCTGAAAAGTTTGATTCAGATCAAGCTGTCATTGACTTTGTTGCCGCTAATGGTGATTCAATCGGCTATATAGATAGCAGTAAAGCAACTGACAAAGTTAAAGTGATTGCTACCTTTTAATTGCTATTATTAAATTAAAAAAACCACCTAATCGGTGGTTTTTTTATAACTTAACTTTAATAACAATTCGCTCGATTAAGTAAGATATTTTGAGGGAGAAAAACTGTTCAATAGAAATTTTAACACAGCTAGCGTCTGATCTGCCCTCTCAAATTGAATAAGCATTACTTCGAATTGATTTAGCTACGTTACTCAATTTTAAATTTAGCCGTGGCATCTAATAGGTTATCTGAAAGGTAATGAAGGTTTTTAGCTACATCCCTCACAGCCGTTAGCGAGTCCATTGTATCTTCAAATGATACGTGCATATTTGTCACGTTTTCTACAACCATAGCAGCAACTGATGTTTGCTCTTCTGTGGCAGCAGCAATTTGTGAGTTCATTCCATTTATTTCTAACATTTGCTCTGCAATTTTCTCTATAGAAATACCCGTTTTTTCTGCTGCAGTTGCATTATCTGTAGCCATATCTCTTGCAGTCGTCATTGCAGTAACTGATTCGTTAGCCGCTTCAGTTAAAGTAGTCAACAGCTCTCGAATCTCATTTGTAGAGTGAGCAGTTCGCGATGCAAGCTCTCTAACTTCATCAGCAACAACAGCAAAGCCTCGGCCATGCTCACCAGCACGGGCAGCCTCAATGGCAGCATTAAGTGCAAGTAAATTTGTTTGCTCCGCTATTGATGTAATAACATTTAATATTTGCGACACATTTTTTGTATCGTCTGCTAATTTATTGATAGTTGTAGCAGCGTGATTAATCTCATCACTTAACGTACGAGAAGCGGTTACTGATGTTTGTACTTGAGTTCGACTTTGCTCAACTTCTTTCTCTGCCGTTTGCGCTGCATGAGAAGCACTTGCAGCTGATTGAGAGATATCTCCTACACTCTGTTTCATCTCTTCCATCGATTGCTTTACAATCTCAGCATCAGTGGTTTGTTTAGTCGTTGCACGCTCCGCTTGTTCCATCCCCTGCACTAAGCGAGTAGAGTTTTCCATTAACGGTTCGCAAACCGCGATAATTTCTAACACCGTTTTTTTCAATATGCCAATAAAAGAGTTGAAGTTTATAGATACTTGACCTATTTCATCTTCAGAGTTAACTGTCAATTTAGTGCTTAGCGAGCCTTTACCGCTTGCTAATAAGCTTAAATTATTTGCCGCATCACTTGCCGAAGAAGCAATTCGCTTAGCTATCCAAATAGCCATAAAGAGCAATAAAATAAGCGATACAATAGAAACAACTAACATTAACGTAAGGGCGTAATCAGAGCGGTCCTTTGTGCTTGCAACAAGTTCAAAAAAACGATCGTCAGCTTTGACTTGTGCTGCCTTAAACTTTTCTAGGACATCGTTATAAAGCGCTGTTTTCCTCTGTGCTTGTTGTTGAATTTTACTAAAATCTGCTGTTCCATTTACCATGCCATTTGCGATAGTCGCTGATATTTTTTCGTAATTTGCGAGCTGCTCTTTAGTGTCACTGTGAATGTAAGAGGCATTTATTTTTTCTATCGCAATAATATTCAACTCAAGTTGCTTGTATGTGTCAGATGCTTTCTCGACTAAATCTTGCTCACCAAATGTTACGGCTTGGGTGTAAAGTTCGTCCAGCTTCTCTAAAATGCCAACATTAGCAGATGTTAACTTAACAACTTTGTAGGATGATTTTTCCATTTCATCAAGTGCAATTCTATTATCATTCATAGCAAAATAGTTGATCAGAACAATCACTAAAAATGCAACGACAGCAATACTCGTAATCGCATGTATTTTTTTACTTATGCTGAGATTTTGAAAAGTGAAGCCTGAAGCCATTGTGAATACCTTATTTTATTGTCTAAATCTATTATCGGCTTATTACTCATAAGTGTTAACTAAATTTGTAAAATTTCTAGTTTTTTTTACAAACAATTCAAAATTCTACATAACTAATTGCCCTTTAAAAAAAGAAAGTACAAATAACATTCAATTTAAATCGCAGGCACAAAAAAACCAGTAACATTTCTGTTACTGGTTTCTAAATTTGGTGCGGATGGGGGGACTTGAACCCCCACGCCCGAAAGCACCACCCCCTCAAGGTGGCGTGTCTACCAATTCCACCACATCCGCATTTTTAAGCTTTCGCTTATTTGTTAAACATATGATTTATTTGAGGAGTATAAATCGTTTAACGATAGCATTACGCTAAATTAGTTCGGTACGTCAGAGCTTTGCTCTTTCGTAGATGTTACCGGAACATCTTCTTCAACAGGAACTACAGTTTCTACTGCAGGAGCTGCTTCTAGGTTTTCCCACTCGTCAGTCTTTTTAATTTGACCTGCAGTTAGGTTACCTAGCACAATGCTTAAAACAAAAAATACTGTTGCTAAGCTTGTGGTTGTTTTTGTCATAAAGTTACCAGCACCAGACGAACCAAAAACCGTGCCTGAAGCACCAGCACCAAATGAAGAACCCATATCTGCGCCTTTACCTTGTTGAATTAAAACCATTCCAACTAGAGCTAAAGCCACAACTAAATAAACTACTAATAAAATTTCGTACATCTTATACAGTCCCTTTTGCACTGTTACAGATTGCAGAAAAAGATTCTGCTTTTAGACTTGCGCCGCCAATTAAGCCGCCATCTATATCTGTTTGTGCAAATAATAATTCGCTATTTTTTTCATTAACGCTACCACCATATAAGATGGAAAGCCCTTGTGCTAAAGTGCTATCAAGTGCAGCAATTTTATCACGGATAAATTTATGAACAGTTTGTGCCTGCTCTGGCGATGCAGTCTTACCTGTGCCTATGGCCCAAACGGGCTCGTATGCTATCACAGAATCTTTCAGTGCTGCTACACCTAATTTTTCAATTACTGCATCAATTTGTGCAGCAACGACTTGTTCGGTTTGACCGTTTTCTTGCTCACTTTCACTTTCGCCAACACATAAAATTGGTGTTAACCCAACTTCTTGTGCTCTAGCAAACTTTTCAGCGACAGTTTCATTACTTTCGTTATAAATACTGCGGCGTTCAGAGTGACCAACGAGTACGTAAGTTGCACCTAAGTCTTTTAGAAGCTGTCCGTCTACTTCACCGGTAAACGCACCAGGTGTATTTTCAGAAACAGTTTGAGCACCTGTAGAAACACCACTAGCTATCATCGCAGGTACAAGTGGGAATGGAGGAAATAAAACAATGTCCATCTCTTGTGATTTTACATCGTTAATAGCATCAGACATTTGTTTAACTAGCTCTAACGAACCATTCATTTTCCAGTTGCCTGCGACCATCGCCTTGCGTATTGCCATTTTCCACTCCACATTAGAAAGCGGGCGAGATATTAACTTTTCTCGCCCAAAGTTACAAGAGGTTATTGTTATTAATCAGTCTGTTTGCTCATAGATTCTACAACAGCTGCAATTTTTTGAGCGCTGTCTATTACAATTTTTTCTTGCTCGGCTTCAACCATAACACGAACAACAGGTTCTGTGCCTGATTTGCGCAGTAAAACTCGGCCTTTGTCGCCTAAAGCAAGCTCAACTTCTGCTACAGCTGAAAGTACCTCTGGCGCTTTTGTCGGATCTGTTCCAGCGGTATAGCGCACGTTAATCATTTTCATTGGATATTTAGTAAAACCAGCACCCAAATCTTGTAGTGTACGGTTTTGTGCAACCATAGCTGCAAGTACTTGCAAACTTGATATAATGCCATCACCCGTGCTAATTAAATCTAAATTTAATACATGGCCTGAGCTTTCACCGCCAATTTTCCAGCCTTTTTGCTGTAGTAATTCCATTACATAGCGGTCACCCACTTTACTGCGAGCAAACTCGATACCTTTTGCTTTTAAAGCATTTTCAAGACCCATGTTAGACATTACAGTGCCAACTACACCTCCACCCAACATATCATCTTCGGCAGCTTGGCAAGCAATAATATAAACTAAATCGTCACCATCAAATACACGACCATTATGATCAACCATCATTACACGATCGCCATCCCCATCGTATGCAATACCTACGTCAGCTTTAAATTCAAGCACTTTGCGTTTAAGGGTATCTACATGAGTAGCGCCACATTCATGATTTATATTAACGCCATTAGGCTCGCATGCATGTGTTATAACTTCAGCGCCAAGTTCGCGCATGACAGAAGGAGCTATATGGTATGTAGCGCCATTTGCGCAATCGACAACAATTTTAAGCCCTTCTAAAGATAACCCTTGGGGGAACTGGCTCTTACAAAACTCTATATAACGGCCGTCTGCACTAACTAAACGCGAAGCTTTACCTAGTTTATCTGAAGCAACACATGTCATTTGCTCATCAAGCATCGCTTCAATTTGAAGCTCTACTTCATCGTCAAGCTTTAGACCCCGCCCATTGAAAAACTTAATACCGTTATCGTAATAAGGGTTATGTGAGGCACTAATTACTATACCTGCCTCTGCACGAAATGTTTGCGCTAAATACGCAACTGCAGGTGTCGGCATTGGACCCAGTAATACAACATCAATACCAGCGGCAATTAAACCAGCCTCAAGTGCAGTTTCAAGCATGTAGCCAGAAATACGCGTATCTTTACCTATAATGACTTTTTTAGTACCACTTTGAGATAATACGCGCCCTGCAGCCCAACCCAACTTCATTGCAAACTCAGGGTTAATAGGTGGCGTTCCTACTAGACCACGTACGCCATCAGTACCAAAATATTTTCTTTCTTTCATTATGCAATTCCTTTCTCGCAGGCTTGATATACACCAAGTACGTCTGCGGTTTCTTTAACGTCATGTACACGAATAATTTTTGCGCCATTTTGCGCCGCGATTAACGCACCCGCTAAGCTGCCCGCTAATCGCTCATTTGTTTCTCTATTTAATAGATTACCTATCATCGACTTACGAGATAATCCGGCCAATAATGGCAAACCTAACTTGTTAAAATCATCAAACTTAGCCAATATTTGATAGTTATGGCTAAGTGTTTTTCCAAATCCAAAACCAGGGTCTAGAATAAGTCGCTCAAACTTAATCCCTGCTGTTTCACATGCTTTAATACGTTCACTAAAAAACATATTTATATCTGCAAACAGATTGTCGTAATGAGGTGCGCACTGCATGCTGCGGGGTTGCCCTTGCATATGCATTAAACAAATTGCTACATCTTCATACTGCGCAACCGTTTCTAAGGCGTTTATTTCTTGTAGAGCTCTTACATCATTGACTATATCTGCCCCAGCGAGTATTGCTTGCTCCATTACTTGTGCTTTACTGGTATCAATTGAAATAACGCAATCACTGTACTCACGTATCGCTTTAATAGCAGGAATTACTCGGGCTAGTTCATCTTTCAAACTCACATCTGGCGCGCCGGGGCGGGTAGACTCTCCCCCAATGTCTAAAATTTGCGCACCATCCCCTAACAATTGCATTGCGCGCTTTAGCGCTATTTTGGGGTCTAAAAACTGCCCGCCGTCAGAAAATGAGTCTGGCGTTACATTCAATATTCCCATAATAACAGGCTTTTCAATATTGAGCGTACGTCCTCTGGGAAGCTTTAATATATTAGTCATTGCCAACCTTTATTCTTTTTCTAAATAGCTGATACAAAAAAGCCCCGAAATTCGGGGCTTTCACTAACTATTTTAACGATTATTCAGCTTTATCATCAAGGTTTGTTTCATCTTTTTTCGATGAATCATCCGCTTTTTGACTTTCATCAAGCACTGGCTCTTGAGGTTCTTGCTCTTTTACCGGCTTAGCTTCATGGCGGTCATGAGCATCGCGCGGCTCACGCACTGGTTGGCGCGCCATTAAATCATCAATTTGCTTAGCGTCGATTGTTTCGTATTTCATTAACGCGTCTTTCATTGAGTGAAGAATATCAATATTTTCTTTTAATATTTCTTCTGCTCTTTGGTAGTTACGATCTGAAAACAAGCGTACTTCAGCATCAATTATTTTAGCAGTATCATCCGACATACTAGATGCACGGCTTCCGCCACCACCCATATACATCTCGTTTTGATCTTCAGCGTAAAGCAATGGACCTAGCTTTTCACTTAAACCCCAATGTGTAACCATTTTACGTGCAATATCAGTTGCGCGCTCAATATCGTTACTTGCACCCGTTGTTACTTTGTCAGCACCATAAATAAGCGCTTCAGCAATACGGCCACCATAAAGGCTTGAAATCATTGATTCTAAAAGCTCTTTTGAATGACTAACACGGTCTTGTTCAGGCAAGTACATTGTTACACCTAGCGCACGGCCACGTGGAATAATAGATACTTTGTAAACCGGATCATGTTCAGGAACCATACGGCCCACAATTGCGTGGCCTGCTTCGTGATATGCTGTCATTTCTTTTTCTTGCTCGCTCATCACCATGGTTTTGCGCTCTGCGCCCATCATGATTTTATCTTTAGCAGCATCAAATTCAGCCATACTTACAACACGTTTATTACCACGTGCAGCATAAAGTGCAGCTTCGTTTACTAAGTTCGCTAAATCAGCGCCAGAAAAACCTGGTGTTCCACGCGCTATAAGAGCCGCCTCTACGTTATCGCCTAATGGCACTTTACGCATGTGTACTTTAAGTATTTGCTCACGACCACGTATATCAGGTAAACCTACTTCTACTTGGCGGTCAAAACGACCTGGACGAAGTAATGCAGGATCTAGAACATCTGGTCGGTTAGTTGCCGCGATAACGATAATACCTTCGTTACCACCAAAACCATCCATTTCTACTAACATTTGGTTGAGTGTTTGCTCACGTTCATCGTTACCGCCGCCCATACCTGCGCCACGTTTACGACCAACCGCATCAATCTCATCTATAAAGATAATACAAGGTGCCGCTTTTTTAGCTTGTTCAAACATATCACGTACACGTGACGCACCCACACCGACAAACATTTCAACAAAATCTGAACCAGAAATTGTAAAAAACGGTACTTTCGCTTCACCCGCAACAGCCTTTGCAAGTAACGTTTTACCAGTACCAGGAGGACCAACCATTAGTACGCCTTTAGGAATACTACCGCCAAGCTTTTGAAACTTAGAAGGGTCACGTAAAAAGTCTACCAATTCGGTAACATCTTCTTTCGCTTCATCACAACCAGCAACATCTGCAAACGTTGTTTTAATTTGATCTTCGCTCATTAAACGAGCTTTACTCTTACCAAATGACATAGCGCCTTTACCGCCGCCGCCTTGCATTTGACGCATGAAGAATATCCATACACCAATAAGCAGTATCATCGGGAACCAAGAAATAAATATACTTGCTAAGAATGATTGCTCTTCAGGTTGTACACCCTTCACATTTACATCATTTTTAAGTAAATCATTTATTAAGTCTTCATCGTACATTGGCATCGTTGTTTGAAAACGTTCACCACTGCTCTTAGTACCAGTAATATTTCCTGTACCGCGGTCGATAATAACTTCTTGTAAAGAGCCACTGCGGACATCTTTAACAAATTGAGTGTAACTTGTTTGACGATCAACTTGCTCGCCACCATTAAAGCTCTGAAAGACTGACATCAGCACAACTGCAATCACCAGCCATAGTATTAAATTTTTCGCCATATCGCTCAAGGGGTTAACCTCTTGTATCCAATTAATTTAAATTCAACTAAACGCCAAGCAACTGTACTACAGTTTGTATCCAGTCGCTACTATATATACTTCCCGAGAACGGGCACGTGAGGCATCAGGTTTGCGTATTTTCACTGCTTTAAAACTATTACGTACATCTTGCAAGTATTGATCAAAGCCTTCACCTTGGAAAACCTTAACAATAAATGCGCCATTTTTCTTTAGTACTTGACTACACATATCCAGCGCAAGTTCTACCAAATACATACTACCCGCTTGATCTACTGAGTTATTACCACTCATATTTGGTGCCATGTCAGAGAGTACCACATCAACATTTTTACCATCAATACGTTTTAGCAACGCATTTAACACAGCTTCTTCACGAAAGTCACCTTGTAAAAAGTCAACACCCGCAAGTGAGTCCATAGGTAATATGTCACAGGCAATTACTTGACCTTTGTCACCTACTTTTTCTGCCAAATACTGTGACCAGCTTCCTGGAGCTGCTCCTAAATCAACAACGGTCATACCAGGGCGAAGTAACTTATCTCTATTTTGTACTTCATCTAATTTAAAAACCGCTCGTGAACGCCAGCCTTTTTTTTGCGCTTCTTGAACATATTTATCATCAAAATGTTCTTTCAGCCATCGCTGTGAACTGGCTGACTGTTTTTTATTTGTCATAAATTAACACGCAACTAATTAGTAATATTCTCTAGATGGCGTTAGAATACCTTTAATTCAAGCCATATTCAGCAAAATTTGTATAAACATGACATTATCAAACAAACAAAAGCAGTTTTTAAAAGGTCAGGCACATAGCCTCAAGCCTGTAGTTTTACTAGGTTCTAACGGTTTAACCGAAGGCGTAGTAGTCGAAATTCAAAGTGCATTAGAAATTCACGAATTAATCAAAGTTAAAGTTCCAACTGATGATCGTGAAACAAAAGCACTTATTTTTGAAGCAATCGTACGTGAAACTGGTGCGACTAAGCTACAAACGATAGGTCACACTATTGTGCTTTATCGTCAAAGTGTTGAGAAAAAAATACATTTACCACGTAATTAATTAATCCTATTTAAAGGATTTAGTACGTTTAAATTAAAAAACCAGCTTAATGCTGGTTTTTTGTTACCTAACACTTTTTAATTTAAAAGCTCATTGTATGGTGCGTTACATCATAATCAGTGCCATTACTTCTGGGCTTATTATGCAATATAAAATACTGAGTAAATTGTGTCTCACTCATAGCTGGCACTTTTTCATTGGAGAGTAGTTCAGCCAGTTGCGGCGTCGTATTACTGTGCCCAATAACAACAACTACACCCTTTAGTTTGAGTAACTCATTTTTTAAATCACCTAGCTCACCTGCGTTATACACATTTAATTTGGTATTAAAATGTGCCTGCAAAGGTGCGGCTGTTTGCAACGTGCGTTTATAGTTGCTGCTAAAAAGATGTATATTTTGATGTTCTTTAAACAAAGTAACTAAATTATTTGCACGTGCCTTCCCCTCTTCTGAGAGCGCTGGGTTCTTCCCCGTTAACTTTTCGCTATGACGAAACAAATATACCTCGTCAGGTGCGGCAAATGCCAAACTACAATTAAATGACAAGGCTAAAAAAGTTATTGCTAATATTATTTTATTCATATTTTTTTACCTCGTTTGTATTCTAATAGCCTGTCGATAAATTCAGTCGTTAATTCATTTATTACACCGGTTTCAGCATTAACGATTAAACTAAAACCAACATTTAATTGGGGAAACACAACCACATCGCTTCGATATCCTTGCACCCAGCCACTATGATAGTAAAGCGTTTCATCAGCATAATTATAAACCCGCCAACCTAGTCCGTAATAAGCCTCATTAAGGTGTTTTTTCCACACCCTGCGATGCATTTCTTTTTTTGTATGTGTATAAGGACGCGTTTGCTTTGCTAGAGTATCCAATGACAAAACATCAGGGTATTGCCCTAGCTGGGCTTTTAACCAAATGGCCATGTCACTTGCACTTGCGTTTACACCCGCTGCAGGTCCCACTTTATAATAATTTTTTTTAAGCTTAGCGCTATACCAACGTTTTGTACCGCGCACGTGTGGTAATGCGTAATTTTCATCCTGAACCATAGATTCAAAACCTAAGCTGGCATCACTCATTTTTAAAGGCGCAAAAATAGTTTCTCGTAACCACTGCGCGTAACTTTTACCGCTGCTTTGTAATATCACATTACCTATAAGGCTAAACATAACATTTTGATAACCATAACATTCGCCTGGTTTGCAAATAGGTTTAACACTAAGTAATTTTTCAACAATACTGGGGTAATCCATACGAGACTCTATCAAATTATCGTACGCATTAGGCACTAAACCACTTGCATGACTTAGAAGGTGAAATACCTTTAAATCATCTTGATAAACAGTCCCTTTGAACTCAGTTATGTAATCGCTAACAGCTTTATCTAATTTAAGTAAACCCTCATTGGCTAATTTAGCAGATAACGAGCCTGCAAATGTTTTAGAAACAGACGCGAGCCTAAACCGGGTATGCTTATTTACTTTTTGTCCATTTCGGGTTTTAGTTACACCCATAGTATGTATGTAGTCTGAGTTATTTGTACTTACAATCGAAAGTGCAGCGCCTGGTATACCTTTATTTTTCAGTTTTTTTTGCGTATAACGGCCGTACTTTTTTACAAATGCATCCCAATCAGGATCTGCTTTTGCTGCATAACTCACAGAGCTAAACAACAAACACAAAGCAGGTAGGCTATACAATAAAGATTTGAGATACTTCATTTTTATAAATTTTATCTTTTTAACTACATCTATGTAGATAATATCATGAAGTTTTGTTTGGACTAACGTACAATACGACGATTATTTGGTTTTTAGTGAGTGTTTAGTACTTATGCGTTTTTTAGTTGTGTCACTTTTTGTTATATTATCAACTGGTTGTACTCTTACAAAGCAGCCGGCCGAGCCACTGGCTATGCCATTAAAGCCAACATTAAAAAGTCAGACCTACCAGCTTGAGTACACCACAGAACACTCATCCCCAAAAGTTAAATCCGTTCAACTTCCTGCACATAAGGTAGTTAGAAACCAAACTGTAAAAATTATTACCGATAAGGCAAGTGTAACCGATAAACTTTTATCGCAAATTAGCCAAGCACTTAACGATAAACAGCTAAAAGTAACCACTAAAAATAACAGCGACTACACACTAACTATTCAGCAACTTGATTTAACTTTCACTGACGATGTTAAGTACGCAATAAAGCAACCTGAGAACCCTTTTACATTATATTCAGATATTGCTCAGCAATACCCAACTCAGGAATGCGCTGCAATATTTGCACAAGTAAGTATGCGCCTCACACACAAAGCATCAGGTGATGTTGTTTGGTTTGCTAAATCTTCTATTGATAGTGCAAGTTTTCATCGTGAGCCACTAGTTTATAGTTTCACCGAAGAGCAAAAAATAACTAATGAGCTTGAGGTTGTCGCTTTTGTCCATCAGCAAAATACTGATGAAGCCCGCATGGAAAGACTTGGAAAAGACATTCAAATTCCTCAGTACAAAACGTTGTCAAAGTTATCTAGCCTTGCCAAGCTTAGTGGTCCATGTAACAGAACAGAAGTAAGCGCATTAACGCCTATGATGCAGTTTTACTTAAGCAGTATATTAATCGATAAAATTAAAGTTCAGTAAATTAGGGTCTGTTGATCTTTACGGATTAAAATTTGTTCAAACTAGGGGCTATTCAATCGCGGCGCTCGGTTTGTAGCCTAGTGGGCTCGATAACTGCTCCTGCGTTATTCTAATGGCTTACATCCATGTAAGAATAAGTAAAAACCGAGCAACAAAGCGTAAATAGCCCATAGGAAGAACCCATTGGGCAGCGCCTGTTTGGCATTAATGCTACGTTATCGCCCATTTATGGGGAATAGCCACACTGCATAGGCTCTGCCTTGCCTATATACCAAACAGACTGCTGAAAATTTAACCTTGAAAGTTCAACAGACCTAACACTTACTACATTTTTTTACAGATTAAAGGAACGAATTAACAATATACTACGCCTAATAACAAATAATAATTAGGCCCCATAGGGATGAGAAACACTTTGCTTAACCATACTTTAGTTAGCATAACATTGCTTTTTTGCTTTATTTTTAGCACCACAAGTATGGCAAGTAATCGCTATTATGCAGACAATACGTTAGAGCCAACCCAAGGCTTTGCCTGGGATTGGAGTGCAGGTGCGGGCTTTTATATTGAAGATTCTTACCTAATCGGTATCGAATCTTACGATAAAGGCGTTGAGCTTGATTTAAGTCTTGCTGTTTCTTACGATAAATTTTATCTTGATTTTGATCACAATCAACTCAGCGGTGGTCTTGTAATTGGTTACAGCCTTATAGATAAATTTGATTGGGGCTTAGATATACTTGGCACAAATACTCAAGCCGGGTTTGACGAAAAAGGCCTCGGGTTTTATAACCACGGTGTTATAAAAGAACTCCAAGGTATTAAAAAACGTAATTACGATTTTGATGTTGGTCTTAGGCTCTCGCGCCGATTTGAAAATTCACAATTCTCCTTTGAATACCTTCATGACGTATCTGGTGCCCATAATGGCTGGGTTATAAATAGCTTTTTTACCCACATTTTGCCATGGCGAAACTGGGAGTTTAGATCTGGTGTTGGTTTAAGCGCCTACTCTGCTGACTTTACCAATTATTACTTTGGCATTGATAGCGATGAAGCCACCAGCCTTCGCCCGATTTATAGCAGCAATGCCAGTACTAGTATCATCTTTGAGTTCCATGCTGAATATCCAATAAGCCAAGATTGGGTGTTTTTATCCGGTTGGCTTACTACATGGTTTTCAAAAGAAATTGACGACAGCCCAATTATTTCCCAAGGATATCAACATAAAGCCAAGGTAGGCCTACGTTATGTATTTTAGATGGATCTGGGTATTACTGATCTTTCCCAGTACCTTTACTGTTAAAGCGCAGGACCCCCCTGAAGCACTCATAGCACTACCCGACACTTGCGTTGCACTGCGCGAAGGGCGTAATTGCTATGCCGATGTTACACTTACGTGGGAGCAGCCTATCATTGGTAATTACTGCCTACGCGATGCAACTTCAAAGTACATTATGCAATGTTGGCTAAAGCAACAAAGTGGTACTTTTAATTATGCTTTTGACTCACAGCAAAGCATTTCATTTGAACTATTTGATAGCAATACATCCAAAGTCATCAGTACAGCAGAAGTAAAACTACAATGGGTTTATCAAAACAGACAAAAAAAACGCCGCTGGCGACTATTTTAATACCAATCGTATTAGGGATATTTTATGGATAACTACGGCACTATTTTACTTGTTGAAGACGATGCATCACTAGCGCAATGGGTTGCTGAATATTTAACAGAGCAAGGCTATACAACGCATGTTTGTCATCGTGGTGACGAAGTTGTTAGCCAGGTCAAAACGTTAAACCCAAATATTGTGCTCCTTGATATTATGCTCCCGGGGCAAGATGGTATTAGCGTATGTAGAGAGCTTCGTAGCTTTTATAATTCGCCTATTATAATGCTCACCGCACGCGATGAAGAGATGGATGAAGTTATTGGTTTAGAAGTTGGCGCAAGCGATTACATAATGAAACCGGTGCGTCCACGTGCATTGCTAGCGCGAATAAAAGCAGCACTGCGTCAAAATAATGAGCCAAATAAGCCGCAGGTTAGCCAAAGCGTTATTCAAGTTGGTGCACTTAGTATTAATACCGAATCTAGAAATGTGACCCTTAACGAGCAAGATATAAACATATCAAGCGCCGAATATCTATTATTACACTACCTTGCAAGCAATGCAGGTCAAGTTGTCTCACGCGATGCCGTATTTAAAGCTACGAAAGGTAGAGAATACGATGGGCTTGATAGAAGTGTTGATGTACTTATTTCTGCACTTCGTAAAAAATTTAATGATGATCCACAAAACCCTGAAAAAATTAAAACTATTTGGGGCCGTGGATATTTACTTGTTTCTACCGCGTGGTAATAGAGCGATGAATAAATAAATGAAAAAGTTTTATATATCGCTTCTAGGCAGTGCACTTTTATCTATTGTGGTATTGGGCTGGCTTATTGATGCTTTTAGTCAACAAGCGCATACCCCACAAGATGAATTTAGTCAGCAAAGTAAAATGATCATGGGTTTTAATAAGCAGTTAGCTAACATACCTACATCTGAGCGCAGCGATTATGTAAAACAACTAGCCCGAGAGTTTGATGTTTTAATTGACTACAAGCCAAATGAGTCACTCGCTTTACCACCTTCTTTATTATTACAAATGCACACGCCAGGTGGGCTGATTTTAGAAGATCAGCAAGGCTTTTATATGCTTTATAGTAGCGACGTTTTAAATCCTTTTCACTTATCAATGCGCTTAGATAAAATTTTTGATAGCGAGCAGCATAACGACATTATATTAACTCTACTATTTTACGCAGGCCTATGTGTATTTATGGGGTTTATTATCGCGCCCTTAGCTAAACGGCTAACTGTCTTAAATGAAGCCGCTAAAAAGTTTGCCTCTGGTAATGTTCATGCCCGAATAAAGGTATCGCACTTTACCTATATAAAAGATGTGGAACTTACTTTTAACCGCATGGCTAGCCAAATAGAGAAACTTGTCGCCGAAAACAAACTAATGGCCTCAAGCTTGTCTCACGACATACGCACTCCTATCGCGTGCCTGCGATTTGGTTTAGATGCGGCATTAGATAGCCATGATGAGCAAAAAGTAAAACAGTATTTAACCCGTATGGAAAACGATTTAGATCATATGGAATCGATGCTTAGTAGCTATTTAGCATTTGCTACTTTAGAGCAAAACGCGAATAAACTAACCTATTCATCAACCAATATTAAATCCTACCTTGAAGATATTTTAGTTCAACTTGCACCAAAACTTGAAATGCAAATGCTCAACGTACAGCTCAATAGTACAGATAAAATAATAAATGCAGATCTTCACTGGCTGGCTCGTGCAATTACTAACTTATTAACTAACGCATGTGATTTTGCAAACCAACATATTTACCTCAGTGCAAAGTTACACGAGCAACAGCTTATAATAACGGTAGAAGATGACGGCCCTGGTATCGCACAAGAGAACTTTAGTAATGTATTTAGCCCATTTTTTAGAGAGGAAGATCACCGTAACAGAGCCGATAAGAGTTATGGCCTTGGCCTAGCCATTGTTACCAAGGTAGCTGATTGGCATCATGGCAGCGTTAAAGTAAGTAAAAGCACCCAGTTAGGGGGGGCGTGCTTTACTCTCACTATTGCACAGCACCATAATCCGTAAAGCAATAGTTACAGACTGTAATTAACAATTATTAAACAAAATCAACTCGTTATTTTAAACGACTTAATAACAACAATTAAAATCGATGGTTATAACATACACTTTACTTATTAATTTGTGCTAGATCAGCAAATAAGCACTTTTTATTTTTTTACATTTCCAGTAGATTGTCACCGCCGTCACACAATAGAGAAGTACAATAATATGAGCGCAGTTAGAGGCGAGTTTAGCTCTCGCTTTGGTTTTATTATGGCCGCCGCGGGTTCTGCCGTTGGTTTGGGCAATATTTGGGGATTCCCTACACAAACAGCAAGTAATGGCGGTGCTGCATTTTTAGTCGCATATTTAGTGCTTGCGTTCTTTTTAGCCTACCCCGCTTTAATGGCTGAACTTATGATTGGACGTCATGGCCAAGCAAACGCAGTGTCATCACTTCAAAAAATATCTAATAAGTCATGGCAAAAACACTTTGCTTTTGCTGTTGGTTTTGGCGGTATTTTATGCGCTGGCTTTATACTAAGCTTTTACGCCATTGTTGCCGGTTGGATGCTCAGCGCCACAGCTGAACCCATTGCCACTTTAGTTGGTGCCAACACAGCATCTACATGGTTAAGCGAGCAATCACTTACTCGAAATATTATATTCACTATGATCTTTATCGTACTAACTGTCGCTATTATAAGTAGAGGTGTTGAAAACGGTATTGAAAAGTGGTCTAAGCGTTTAATGCCTGCACTTTTAGGCATTTTATTTGCACTTATTGCTTATGTGATGACGCAAGATGGTGCTATGGAAGGCTTAAAAGCCTACTTAGTTCCTGACTTTTCATCTATTTTTGACGCAAAACTATTAGTAAGTGCACTAGGGCAAGCTTTCTTCTCTTTATCGCTTGGCACTAGCGTAATGATTATTTACGGCTCGTACATTAGTAAAAAAGAAAATCTTGTTTCTTTAGGTGCCTATGTGACCCTTATTGATGTATTCATAGCCTTTGTTGCAGGTTTACTGATTATTCCGGCTATGTACGTAGCACAAGCTCAAGGCGTTGAAATATTCTCGGCCAAAACGGGTAAGCTACTCTCTGAAGATACATTAGTGTTTCAGGTACTCCCCGCATTATTTGATGGAATGGGCGAAGTTGGCTTATTTGTGGGTTTTTCATTTTTTGCGTTAATGAGTATTGCCGCTTTAACATCATCTATTTCAATGTTAGAGGCGCCAGTATCATACACCGTAGAGCGCTTTGGGATGAAACGCGTTCAAGCAACGTGGTTAATTGGGGCGCTAATCGCTGTCGTTAGCATTACAATTGTGTGTAACCTTAGCAGCTTATTTGGCTTAGTAATCACTCTCACTACAAAAGTAGCTCAGCCTTTACTTGGTCTTATGTGTTGTATATTTGTTGGCTGGATTTGGTATAGAGGCTCATTACTAAAAGCAATTCAAGAGGGTAACCCAGAGGTTCACAATACATTGTTTTGGAAAATATGGCCTTGGTATACTAAGTTTGTATGTCCACTGGCTATTGGCATGGTGTTTTTACACTCACTATTGAGCTAAATGATACCTTAGCCTTAAAATAGTTTTAAATAAAATAGCCCACATTAGTGGGCTTTTTTATAGCTGCTTAAATTGGATTTATTGAGTGAGTTTTAAAATCATATCTTGATGAGGTATACCGTCTTCTAGATATTCACTTTTGTAATCTTCAAAGCCAAAGGAGCGGTAAAAATCAAGTAAGTAGGTTTGTGCGCCAATATAAATATCTCGTTCAGGCCACCGCTCTTTACAGCATTCTATAGCTTTACTTACAAGTACAGTGGCGTCGCCTTTGCCACGCGCACTTTTACTTACCAGCACGCGCCCTATTGCGCTGTATTGCTCATTTTTTTCATAGCATCGGGCATAAGTGTGTAGCCGCCCATTGTCTAGTGTATATAAATGCTGTGTATTTAAATCAATATCTACATCATCAAGTTCAGGGTAAGGGCACGCCTGCTCTACAACAAATACGTCTACACGTCCTCGCATAATAGTAAAAAGAGTATGCGCATCTAAAGCATTAAACTGCTCACATTTAAATTGCATTTTAAATCCTATAAACAATAAACCCAGCCTAGGCCGGGTTTAATAAAATTATTCACTTGTTAGTTTATATTAAGCAAATAAGCGCTCTAGTTGGTCGCACAACTGCGATAAATTCACGTGGTCATGCTCTATCGTTAAATCTACATAACCATCGCCTCTAAAGGCCCTGTCTAGCTCTATAAGCACATGTGTTTTATGTGCCTCTGGTACAAATGACAACTCAATCTCTTGAATGCCAAATAAACTACGGCTATTTGGCTTATATTCAAGTTCCTGATAACAACCCGATAACGATTGAAATGTTGAAGCGCGCAAATGGCCTTTTTCTACATCAGCCTTCATTAAGCTAAAACCTAGCTTTTCCATCGCCTGCATGCACGTTTTAACAGCTTCATTAGGGTAAATATGTAAATGGTCTTTATCGCTCGGATCAAGTGCTAAATCAATATCTAAACCTGTTTCAAGCCATACATGTGATTGATTATAACCTGCATTAATTTCTGTAATAGGTGTTTCAGAATGAAGACGTGCTTCAAAAGGGATACTTTTAACTTCGCCCGGCTCAATTGTACCTATATCTGTAATTCGCCATTGGTCAATCACATGATTGGTAAAATAATCGCCATCATCACCTGCCACTTTAACACGGGTCATAAGTAACAAATCTAAGCCTGCAATATCTTGGCTAACATCACCTGCGGTAATGACTATTTGTGCGTTAAAAAGCTGACCTGGTTGTAGGTGTTCAGTCTCTAAAACAGTATCTACTTTTGCAGCACCAATACCTACCGACGCTAAAATCTTTTTAAACATATATTTCTCCTTAAGCTGAGCGGTTCTATTATTTGCTCATGCTTAAACTTCTTCGTTATCGCATCTTAACCATATTTAAAAGCCAATGTCAGTGAAAAAATGTTATTTACATACTATTTACGATTAAATATATGTTTGATGCGTATTTTTTATACACAGCTAGGCAAGTATTTGATTAGACGCGTTCATTTTTAGGTCTATTTTTATTTTCAATGGTATAAATTTTTCGTTACACTGCAACCCCAAATGAAGTGATATTAAGAATTATGGAACTAATCTATTTTGCCGCCGCGTTTGTGTGTGGTTTTGCTGTTTATCAGTTAAAGCTGCCTCCTCTTATTGGATTTTTATTAGCAGGTTTTGCTTTAAACTTATCGGGTTATAAAAGTACAGAGTTGCTCGATACAATAGCAGCACTTGGCGTAACCCTTCTTCTTTTTAGTATTGGTTTAAAGCTAAAGGTAAACAGTTTAATTAAACCCCAAGTGTGGGCGCCTGCAACATTGCATATTATTTTTAGCAGCGCGCTTTTTAGTGGCTTTATGTTATTGCTTGGTGTTTTCGCTATTCCACTGTTTATTGATTTAAGTTGGCAAAGTGCTTTATTAGTTGGGTTTGCGCTTAGCTTTTCAAGTACTGTCTTTGCAGTAAAAGTGCTTGAAGAACGCGGAGAAATGGCAAGCCTACACGGTAAAATAGCCATTGGTATACTAGTCATGCAAGATATCTTTGCTGTTATCTTTTTAGCGATTAGTACAGGTAAAATTCCAAATGTATGGGCAATTGCATTAATAATTGCTCTGCCTTTATTACGGCCTGTCATGTATGGCGTATTAAATCGCTCTAAACATGGTGAACTATTACCACTATTTGGTTTTTTCTTTGCTTTAGTTGCTGGTTATCATGCATTTGAATTTGCAGGATTAAAAGGCGACCTAGGCGCACTCATAATTGGGATGATGTTTGCACCACATAAAAAAGCAGGAGAACTATCAAAATCTCTGCTTAATTTAAAAGACATATTATTAGTCGGTTTTTTCTTAAGTATTGGCTTGAGCGCAGAGCTAACCACTAGCTCATTAATCGTTGCTATTATACTTGTTTTAGTTTTACCTATTAAAATAGCGCTTTATTACGTGTTCACAAATATATTCAAACTACGCGCACGTACATCATTACTTACCGCCTTTAGTTTATCTAACTACAGTGAATTTGGGTTAATTGTATGTGCAGTAGCTGCTAGCACAGGCATGATCACTTCTGAGTGGCTGGCCGTAATGGCAATTGCTGTTTCTATTACCTTTGTAATTGCCTCGCCGTTAAATAAGCGCTCAAACGAGCTATACGTAAAAATAGAGCACTGGCTATTAAAGTTTGAAAGCAAAACTCGTTTAGCTGAAGAGCTACCTGTTAACCTAAACGATACTAAAATAGTCATTTTTGGTATGGGACGTATTGGTACTGGTGCTTATGAAACAATCAACGCGACTCACCCAAATGTTGTTGCAGGCATAGATATAAAACCTGAAGTGGTAGATAAGCACGTTAACAGAGGCCGCAACGTATTAATTGCTGATGCAACAGATCCTGACTTTTGGCAACGAGTAAATCATTCGCAAGTAGAAATGGTCATGCTTGCAATGCCAAAGCATATGCAAAATATTTTTGCGCTAGAGCAACTACAAGCCTCAGGTTATAAAGGCCAAGTAACAGCTATTGCAAACTACCCTGATCAACAAAAAGAGCTAGAAGAAATGGGTGTTCATTCTACTTATAACTTTTACTTAGAAGCAGGTAGTGGTTTTGCAGAGCACGTTAAACAAGAGCTATTTAACGAATAATCACTTTTTATAACGTCTATAAATAACAAAGCCTTAAAATCATTAAGGCTTTGTTATTAGTTTTTAAATGAAAAGCAATTCTATTTACATTCCTTTACAAGCCATTTCACCACGACCATAAAAAACAGGTAGACTATCCATGTTGGTTAAATAAAACCCCATGTTCTAATAATAACTTAATTAGATCCCAGCTAATTAAAGTTCAACTAGGTTTATATTAATCAACAAAAAATTATTAAATCAGAGGGCCTACTCCCTCGCAAAATAGGCTGTTTCTTGCCCGTCACAGCCTATTTTATATTTCTAAAATCCCTTACACTTACGCAGACTTTAAAACCTAAGTAACTCTTATGGATCCAAAACAATTAAAAATAGCTGTAAATACAACGATGCCTTTTGGGAAATATGCTGGGCGCCCTTTATTACTACTACCAGAACCTTATTTGGTGTGGTTCAAACAGCAGGGATTTCCTAACTCGAAACTTGGTAGCCAACTAGCGATGATGTATGAGGTTAAACTAAATGGCCTTGAGCAAATGTTAATGCCATTACTTGAAAAAAATAAAAAATAATTGAGAACTTTTTTAAATACTTGCGGTCTATTATATTGCTACTTGTTGATTTTGGTTTTTAACCGCAAAAAAAGCGCCTTAGGCGCTTTTTTTATGTCTTAAATTTGAGAGGTAAATATACAATAAATTTAGCACCACCTAAGCTTGAGCTTTCTGCTTTACACTCTCCTTGGTGCCACGACACAATTTTAGCAACTATAGCAAGCCCTAAACCAAAGCCACCAGTGTCCTTGCCTCTACTTTTATCTAATCGAGTAAAAGGCTTAAATACGTTTTCTCGCTCAACGGGGTCAATCCCTTCACCATCATCTTCAACAATCAATACGATGTGAGTTGCCTCTTGTAGCAATGAAATTTTGACTTGTTGATGAGTGTATTTGAGCGCATTGCCAATTAAATTTTGAAATACTCGCGCCATAAAGTGGCTATCACAGTAGTAATTTAAATGCTCAGGGAGGTTTATAGAGAGCGTTGTTCTAGCTTCAAAATTTAGCTTTTCAACAGTGGTTTTTACCAGCCCAGCTAAATCGCAGTTTATTGGCTGTAAACTTGGTTGTTGAGAGTCTAATCGCGCGTATTCAAGCATTTCAGAAACTAGTGACTCAAGCTCACTAATATCTGTTTGCATGTTTGTTAGGTATTTTTCGCCTTTTTCGTCAAGCATTTGTTCTTGTAGCATGACTATTGCAAACTTTAAACGTGCTAGTGGTGTTCTAAACTCATGCGACACCGATGAGGTAAGTTCTTGCTGCGCACTAAGTAAAAACTCAATACGTTGCTGCATTACCTTTAATGTATCAGTTATAGGTAAAAAGAAAGACTTAGAAGAGTCATTTAGTTGAAAGTCTTGCAAACCCTCTACCGCTTCACACGCTTTACGTAGCTTTTCAAAGTCACGCCAGAGTAAAAAGCTCCATAGCCCAACTGGTATACCTACAATAATAAGTAGTAATAAATACGGCCAAACAGAAGATGATTGCTGCGTTAATACGCCTACCGGTCCTACTTGAAGTAATGAATCATTACCGAGATCTACATACCAAACAATGCGTTGTTGCTTATCATACAAATATAAGTAGTGGTTTTGATTTAGCTGCGATTGTTGTTTTTGAGGAAGTATTAAATCACGTCGTTCAATCACTTTACTTTCAAAGTTATGCTTTAGTTTTTTAAGACCATTTGGGGTTTGTGAAAGCAACCACAGTGATTGCCCAAACTCATCGTCTAAGAAGACCTGCTGCTGCGACTCTTCATAGGGCCACAGCTGCTCAATAACACCACTTACAACAAATAATGAAACAATGATATATAAGTATAAGCTGGTAAACAGTTTTCCCATTACAGCCGATTAACCTTAAATAGTTCTAAAGATCCCATGCATCAGAAACAAATAAATAGCCTTGTCCCCATACGGTTTTTATACGATACGGCTTATCACTATTATCGCCTAATTTTTTACGAATTCGTGATACGCGTACATCCACAGTTCTATCAAGTCCGTCGTATTGACGGCCAATCATATGTTGGTGCACATGTTCTCTGCTTAGTACTTCACCCGCATTTGACGCTAATAGCCATAGTAGTTCAAACTCGTGCGAAGTTAATACAATCTCTGAATCACTTAGTTTTACAATACGGCTTGTTTTATCGATGACTAAATCACCAAACTGCAGTTCTTCACTAGACTTTACTATTGGTTGCCCACGTCGTAGTAATGCATTGATCCGCGCTAGTAATACACGTGGCTCTGCTGGTTTTATTACATAATCATCAGCACCAAGTTCTAAACCAAGCACTTGGTCGAAGTCTTCGCCTTTAGCAGTCAACATTAAAATTGGTAGAGTAAATTTATCTCTTACTTGGCGGCAAACGCTAAAGCCATCTTTACCTGGCAGCATAACGTCTAGAATCATTAAATCGGGTGTATTGTTTTCTAGGTAATTAAACACTTCGTCACCACGCTCTAACACTTCGACTTCAAGGCCATTATGTTCAAGGTAATCTTTTGTTAGCTGTTGTAAACCGAGATCATCTTCAACAAGTAAAATTTTTGGCATTAGTTGCTCCTAAATTAAAAAAAGCTCCACGGAGAGCGAAGCCTACGCCTATTTTTTTTAGCATGGGCGCTTTGTACTTCAACCTGTGTTTTTGCTATTAACACACCCGTATGAGGATTGATTAAGGAGTATATGGTCTCCACCTGAACACGCGCTTTATAATTAAATTGCCCAGAACGCTGCTGCTGCCAGCATTGAAGTAGTTGTTCTTGTTGATACAAACAGACATCACTATAGGTGTTTAATAGCCATTTAAACTGTAAATCAAGATCGCAAAAATCCTGCTGTTCGGAAACCACGCAGACTTTTGGAGAAACACTAAAAACAGGGGTTTGTGCCACACTAAAACCACTAAAAAAAGTGGTAATAAACACAACTAATATTGAATACTTCATATTAAAAAGTACGATCGAATCCTATAAATGCAGTCATTGAATAAGTACGTTCAAAGAGCGGACTGCCATCCATAGCCGAATAGTCGTAATATGCTACATGAAAACGAAGAGAGTCAGCCTTACTCAGTGGCCAACGGGCGTCGATTTTAGCATAAGGTTGCCAACTACTACCAACGTCTATTTTGCCAAATTGAGTTTCACCCTCATTAAGTCCATAAAAATAGCTATTTAGTTCCGCAGATTTATAGTTTATTCCAAGTGTTGGCTTTATTTTAAGCTTTCCTAGCACAGTATGATATTGCCACTGCAATGCACCGCGTACACCTCGATAAACATCGGTTATATCATGCAGAGCCTGAACTGAAAAAACATGGTCATCATTTACATAGTGATATGCAATACCCGCATCCAAGGCAATTTGCCGTTTATGCAAATTATCAATATCAGCGTAGCGAGAGGACGAGGCTTCATTTTGCATTACAAACTGATTATTAAGAGCACTACTTTGCAATGCAAATACATTTTTAGGGTGCCAGTCTATAAAAAAGCGAGATTCAGAGTTGAGTTCACTAACTAGATTAAAGTGATGCTTTGGGGATTGTGAAAATGAATAGCCAAGGCGGCCATTATCAAAAAACCATTGCTCTGCATAAAACGCAATTTGTGGAATAAGCACAAGCGGAATATTATCTCCACCATGCAAAGGGTTGGTTATAACTCCAGCCCCAACGCTTAAACTCAAATGCAGGCGATCAGTTGTTATATCTTGCTCTGTATAATCGTCAGCATGCTTGCTTGCCTGTGTTGCTTGCACCGAAAGGCAAGCAAACAAAGTGCTAAAACATAGAGCAGTTAATAAGGAGAAGGAATACCGCATCAGCGTACATCAAAGTATTAAATTAAGTAAGTTCCCCATACTAGCAAGGTCTTTTTAAACTAGCTCTAGCTGGTTACAATTATTCACAATTTGTATACACAAATGTTAACTTTTGTGTTTTTGAAGTGACAAACCCTTCAAATTAGTTATGTGCGTTGGCTAAGCTGGCACTGCTTTGAGAAACTTTGGAAATGAGGGATAACCTCGCAAATGCTTTAATTCAAATAAAATCTGCAGGAAGCCAACTCTAACAACTTTTTTTATTAACCTTACAAGCTACTAGGTTACCAAAGTTAATAGCGGCTTTAGCCGTAATAAATCAAGCTTCTGATGCTTATTAAATATCAGGGGCTATTTCTATTCGGTTTCGGCCATGTGTTTTTGCGATATATAAGGCTCTATCTGCACGCTCAACTAAAACTGAGCTATTAGTAAATGGACGTAAAATAGCTAAACCAAAACTTGCAGAAATAGCACGTTTAGCTGTTATATCATGCTTTTTACGAATCGCTAATTTCGCAATAGCTAAACGTATACAATCGGCAAACGCTATTATATCGTTAATAGTGTCAAAATAAGCTGTTATACAAAACTCTTCGCCACCGTATCTATATATATTTGCTGTTTCAGTTGTATTTTCTCTCACTTTTTTGGCAACTAACCTCAACACTTCGTCACCCTTTTGATGACCAAAGTCATCGTTAAAACGTTTAAAGTGATCAATATCAAACATAATTAGTACGGCAAGAGAATCTTCCTGTGCTTTCTCTGAGTATTCTAAACAAAATTTTACGATATCTGAATCAAACTTACCTCGGTTATAAAACCCCGTAAGCGTGTCGGTGTCAGCTGCTTCTTTTGAAATATTAAGTGCTTCTTTTAAATCTTTTATTTCGTTGTAAGCAACAGCTAACTTAGTTTGAAATTCTCTAGCATAATCCTGCATAGCAATAGAATCGTCGGTTAAGCGCTCTACACAACCTAATATTTCATTATAAGAATTTACATCAGCAAGCATATTTAATTCATTTTGTGAATCAACTAAACTTGTTGTAAAGCTTTTGGAATGTTCAAGCGTGGTGCTTATATCTTGCTGGACTTGCTCCATGGTTGTATGGAACTTTTCAGTCATTTCTTGAAAGAAAGCCAGATCGTCTTGCGTTAAATGCTTATCAAAAATTTCTTTTGCTTTGTCTTGTGAGCATGTTTGTTGCTCAGCAATAACATGGTCTAATTCAGCATTTAATGAAGGGTTACTCCCTTGAATGTAACAGTACCAAATTGCATAGTTGATAGGCGTAACCGGCATGCGGTATTTTACCATCAAAGGAATCGCCTTTTTAAGGCATTGAGCAGAATGAGCAAGTGATACGGCGTGGTTCATAAATAAACTCTCAAGCGTCATTGTTTTTATTATTAGCACTCAATGTTAAGTAATAGTAAACTCATACGCAACCTATATTAATACTATTTAACTAATTTACTTGATCTGTGTGTATATTAAATTGCTTTTGCTTCTAAAGTTTGCGCAATATTCCACAACGCACTGATTGCAGGGTCATTTAACTCTTTTCTTAATACCGCCAAACCGATATCAAACCCTTCAGGTGCTTGCATTTTTGGTGTTAGTATTTGTACCTTATCCTGCAGCGGGCTGTTATCTAGCACTATTTTAGGGACCATAGCGACACCTAGTCCTAAGCTCACCATAGATACCATTGCTTCATGTCCTGCAACTTGAGCGTAGATTTTTCCGTGAATATTATTTTTGCGCCACCAATGCTCTAACCTTTGGCGAGAAAAACCTTGTTCTGGGACAATAAACTCTAAATCAGACCAATTAATATCATCACTATTTTGTGTAAGCTTTTGTGTGATCGGACATTGAATTTTTGGGCCAATTAATAAAAGTGGTGAGTGCCCAATATCAACAAAGGCAATTTGCGACGGTAATTTATTAGGCTTAGCTGCAATTGCCATTAATTCGTGGCCATCTAGGACACGATTTATAGCAAGTGCTGGGTCACCGGTATTTAATGTTATTTCTATGTACTGATGCTGCGCACGAAGTTGTTCTAATATTTGATGTAAAAAACTATAAGATGCAGTTACAGAACAATAAATACTTACTTTGCCGTAAATATGCTGTTGTGGGTCTTTTACATTCGTTTTAAAACGTTGCCAATTAGCAAGCGTTGCCGTTGCGTAATCAATAAAGGACTCCCCCTCACGCGTTAATTTAACACTTCGGTTATCGCGGATAAACAATGCCACTCCAACTTCTTCTTCCAAATGTTTTATATTTCGGCTCAAAGTGGGTGCGCTTATGTGGCAAAGCTCACTTGCGCGCCCAAAGTGAAGTGTTTTAGCCAACGCTAAAAAGTAGTTTAAGTGCTTATGTTCCATCCAACCCCCCCCTGCATTTCATATTATGAAACACTTTAATTCAAATATATCATTTTACGCAAGCAACGATTTTACATATGGTGTTTGTAAGCGCAGTAAACATTGCGCATCTAACAAACATGACTTTATAGGACACTAACAATGGCGAATTATTTCAATACCTTACCTTTACGCGAGCAATTAGCGCAATTAGCGCAATGTGAATTTATGGACGCAGGCGAATTTGCCGATGGCGTTGATGCACTTAAAGGTAAAAAACTAGTTATTGTAGGCTGTGGCGCACAAGGTTTAAACCAAGGCTTAAACTTACGTGACTCTGGTTTAGATGTTTCTTACACATTACGCGCATCAGCTATTTCTGAGCGTCGCCAATCATTTTTGAACGCATCTGAAAACGGCTTTACTGTTGGCACTTACGAAGAACTAATCCCAACAGCTGATGTAGTACTTAATTTAACACCAGATAAGCAACATACTGCTGTAGTAAGTGCAATTATGCCGCTTATGAAAAAAGGCTCTACACTTGCCTACTCTCATGGCTTTAATATTGTTGAAGAAGGCATGCAAGTACGTGAAGACATTACTGTAATCATGGTTGCGCCTAAGTGTCCTGGTTCTGAAGTACGTGAAGAATACAAACGCGGTTTTGGTGTACCAACTCTAATTGCTGTTCACCCAGAAAATGACCCTCAAGGTCATGGTTTAGCACAAGCTAAAGCGTATGCAGCAGGGACTGGCGGACACCGTGCAGGTGTACTTAAATCATCATTTATTGCTGAAGTTAAGTCAGACCTAATGGGCGAGCAAACCATTTTATGTGGCATGTTACAAACTGGCTCTATTTTATGTTTTGATAAAATGATAGAAAAAGGCGTTGATGCGGGTTATGCATCAAAGCTAATTCAATACGGCTGGGAAGTAATTACCGAAGCACTTAAGTACGGCGGCGTTACAAACATGCTTGACCGCCTTTCAAACCCTGCAAAAGTAAAAGCGTTCGAACTAAGCGAAGAGCTAAAACTAATTATGCGCCCGCTTTATAATAAGCATCAAGATGACATCATCGACGGCACTTTCTCACGCACTATGATGGAAGACTGGAATAACGATGACGTAAACTTACTTAAATGGCGCGCTGAAACAGCAGAGACTAACTTTGAAAAGACCCCTGCTGGCGATGTAGAAATCTCAGAACAGGAATTTTTTGATAACGGTATTTTAATGGTAGCAATGGTAAAAGCAGGTGTTGAACTTGCTTTTGAAACCATGACAGCAGCCGGTATTATTGAAGAGTCAGCTTACTACGAGTCTTTACATGAAACGCCATTAATTGCTAATACTATTGCACGCAAAAAGCTTTTTGAAATGAACCGTACAATTTCTGACACTGCAGAGTATGGATGTTACCTATATAACCATGCATGTTTACCATTACTTGCAGATTTTATGAAAAAAATTGATACAGATGTTATTGGTAAAGGCCTTGGCGAGCACTGTAACCAAGTTGATAACCAAACATTAATTCAAATTAACGCCGCCCTTCGTGAACACCCAGTTGAAAAAGTAGGTGCTAAATTACGTGGCTACATGTCAGCAATGAAAAAGATTGTTTAACCCTAAACGATAAATGTTTCGCTTGTTAGAAACCAAGCCCATATGCTTTGCTTATGGGCTTTTTTATGCATATTCATAAAAATTTAACCATAACACGCTACCTTCTATTCATTTCACAGTAGGCAATATCTAGCTCTAAATAAATAATGTGCTAGTATAGTCCTCTACTCAGTTGTAAAATTAATTAATATCATGACGATACAAAACCTTTCTATTACTCAAAAAATCACAGCTTTAGGCAGTGTTATTGCTATATGCGTAGCGGCACTGATTGGCTTGACCTCTTTATACAGCTCTAAAGACATAATTGAGCAACGTATGATCGAGTCAGAGCTACCTAGTAAACTGCAAACAATCAGTAATCATATAGGCGGTGAAATTAATGAGTTACTTGGTGCTGCTCAGCAACTATCATCAAACGAATTTGTTTTACAGTGGGCTCAGTCTAGTAATCAAGACGACACTTTATTATTAAAAGAATTAAATCGTGTTGCCCAGCAATACGATTTAGCAACAGCATCTTGGGCAAATAGAGACACTGCACAGTACTGGAACCAAAATGGTTTTTTGCGTGTGTTAAAAAACGATGCAGCTGATGGCTGGTTTTTTGCGTTCAAACAATCAAAACAACCTTATTCTATCAGTATTTATCAAGAGTCAGCCAATGATGTGAAAATGTTTGTAAATCATCAGCAAGCTAATGGTACTGGTTTAGCAGGTCTTGCAAAAAGCATCACTGATATGCAAAAGCTATTACAGCAATTTAAAATTGAGCAAACAGGTTTTGTATTTATTGCAGATAAAAATGGATTAATTCAACTTCATAAAGATGCCAATAAAGTAGCAAAAGCAAATATTGACGATTTATATACTGCAAATATTCACAGCCAACTATTTAATAGTAATGGCTTTGCACTAGAAGAAATTAACTTAAATGGCGAACCAACTCTTATAGCTGCAACCCCAATTAAAAACACTGACTTATATGTTGTAGCTCAAGTACCAAAAAGTGAAGTATTCGCAAGTGTAAACACCCTACAATGGCAAATATTTACTTTTACAGTAATCACCGCGTTAGTTGCTAGCTTGATTAGTTACTTACTTGCTCGCTCTCTTTCATCTCCACTTTCTAAAATGGCTGAGTTATTTTCACGCTTAGGCTCTGGCGATGCAAACTTAGCGTACCGCTTACCAGAATCAAGCCAACCAGAGCTCAACAATTTAAGTAATGGCTTTAACCAGTTTATAAATAAAATAGAAACAGCGATTACTCAAGTTGCCAGTGAAAGCCACGATATTCGCCAAAGTTCTGATCATGTATTTGAACAGGCAAAACGAAACTCGCAAGCAATTGATAATCAAAAAGAGCAAACAATATCTGTCGCAGCAGCTATCAACGAAATGGGCGCTACAGTGCAAGAAATAGCACAAAGCGCAGCGAATACAGCTAAGTTAACCGATAACAGCCGTGAGAACACCATTCAAAGCCATAAACAAGTATTACAAAGCCAGGCAACTATCTCAGCCCTAGCTAGCGATATTGATGGCATAACAGAGCAAGTTACTTTGCTTTCTAAAAAAACGGTTGATATAGCAAGTATTGTGGATTCAATTAGAGGGATATCGGATCAGACTAATCTACTTGCTTTAAACGCGGCAATTGAATCTGCTCGCGCAGGTGAGCACGGCCGAGGCTTTGCTGTTGTTGCTGATGAAGTACGCGCTCTGGCAAACCGTACATCGCAATCAACCACCGAAATTCAATCTATGATTGAAGAGCTTACAAGAATATCTGATGATGTAGTTAACGATATTAGCCAATCAAAAGATAAAGCGCAGCAAAGCGTTGGAGCCATGCAAAGCTCAGTAGAATTACTCGATGCGATAGCCGAAACAGCTAATCAAATAAACGATATGGCTACGCTTATTGCAACTGCAACTGAGCAGCAAAGTAATGTGGTTGCTGATGTAGGTCGTAACATAGAGCAAATAAGTGAAATTAGCGATAAAGCAATGAGCGAGCAAATCAATACAGAGCAAGCTATTCGTGACTTGGCAAACAGCGCTCAAACACTCGATGCACTTGTCGCTACCTTTGAAAAACATCGCTAAGCAGCTATAACGGCTATATTTCCTTTGTGAGCAAAAGCTATATTAAAAGCTAGCTTTTGCCCACAGCGAATACGGTTTAATCTAAGTAAATTAACTAAATGATTTTAGTGTCGCCGGTATTAAATGCTAAAACGTATGCTTCTTTTTTGGCTCTAGAAAGCTTTTTTAATTGATACTCAAGTTTACTTGCTTCACTTTTATTACCAACTTGTTGTTGATGGATAAGTAAAAGCGGCCCTTTCCCTCTAAGGTTTTTGGCCCCTTTGCCGGCTTGATGAGTTGCAAAGCGTTTTTCAACATTAGTCGTGATCCCTGTGTACCAATGACCAAATCGTGTCTCAACTATATATAAAAACCAAGTAGACTCCGTTTTTAAAATATTCGTTTCGATGTGCTGTAAACTTTTTTCATTATTAATGGTCAAAACATTACCTTAACGCCCTTAACATAAAACAATTGCTTAAAAGGGTTTTACCTTCAGTGACTAATCGGTATCATGCAGATTATAAAAAATAAGGATCACAACTAACAATGCAGTCGTTAAAAACTTTTTCTCTTTGGCTTATCGTTGCTTTAACACTTAGCTCAGCAGCAGGTTGCTCTAGCTGGGTATACCGAATTAACATCCCACAAGGCAACTTTTTAGAGCAATCGGATGTTGAAAAACTTCGTGTAAATATGACTCGAGAGCAAGTTGTTTACGTATTAGGCAGACCTATTGCCGAAGACGCCTTTGATAACAATACTTGGCGTTATATTTACAGCTTCAATAAAGGCCGTAAAAACGAGCAAAATAAAGAGTTAGTAATTAACTTTGAAAATGAAAAGTTAGTTTCAATTTCAGGTGATTATGACCAACCTGAAAACTTTACTACACCGCTCGAGCAATAAATTTCTCAAGTGGTAAAAAAAGGTGAGCATGGCTCACCTTTTTTATTGGTTTATTTAAAAGCTTTTACCATTTTAAACAACGTCAGCGTGTGATTTAATCCGTTAAATTTTCCACGTTTATACCGATTTTCGTTACTTTTCGAGTGGGCGGCCACCCGTTATTTTATTTGCACGCCCTTCTTCTTTAGCTTTTTCTGCACGCTTTCTACGCGCATCTTTAGGATCTGCAATTAATGGACGATATATTTCTATACGGTCACCGTCTTTTAACTCATAGTTAGCTTTTACAGTTCGATTCCACACACCTAAAGTTAGCGATGTAGCATCTATCTCAGGGCACTTTTGTATAATACCTGACTGAATAACAGCTTGCTCGACTGTAGTCCCTAGTGGCACTTCAATTGATAAACACGTGGCCGTGGTTGGTAATGCAAATACCACCTCAACATTAATCATGCTCTCGCTCCATAAACCTGTTTTGCACGTTGAGTAAATGCACTCACCATATTTTTTGCAACATCGTTAAAAATCTTACCAAAGGCAAGCTCTATTAACTTACTTGAAAATTCAAATTCTAGTTGCAAGTGAACTTTACATGCTTTGGCGTCAAGCTCTTGAAAGTGCCAACGTCCTTTTAACATCTTAAATGGTCCATCAACAAGGCTTAGTAACACTGTTTGCTCATCAACAAAGGTGTTTTCGGTGGTAAACCACTTTTTTATACCCGCCTTGGATATTTCTAAACTCGCGGTCATGTTATTATCATGCTGTGAAACAATTTTTGAGTCTGAGCAATTTGGTAAAAACTGCGAATAAGCTTCTACATCATTAACTAGATCAAACATCTCTTTAGTGCTGTACATAACCAGCGCACTTTTTTCTATTTGTGGCATACTCACTCCCAACTGTGTGGGCGAATTTTAGCAAGCTTTGCGCGTTTCCCCAAATTTTCATGCTGCTTAAATTAAAGCTTAATTTTTAAAAGCATTATTAAAAAATCGATGTAAAACATCTCACATTACGTATATTATAGGGCACTATGGCTAAGAAAAATTCATCAAAATCGACAAGTAATACCATCGCGCTAAACAAAAAAGCGCGACATGAGTATTTTTTACACGATAAGTTTGAAGCAGGTGTTGAACTACAAGGCTGGGAAGTAAAAAGTATCCGAGCAGGTAAGGTAAACATCACCGAAACTTATATTCATCTTAAAAATGGCGAAGCATTTTTGCTTGGCGCGCAAATCCAGCCACTTAATAGTGCATCAACCCATGTAATTTGCGATCCGTTGCGTTATCGTAAGTTACTATTAAGCAGACGCGAACTTGACCGTCTACTCGGCGCAACAGAGCGAGATGGCTATTCATTAATAGCTACAGCTATGTACTGGAAAAAATGTTGGGTAAAACTTGAATTTCATCTAGCAAAAGGTAAAAAGTTGCACGATAAACGTGACGACGGGAAAAATAAAGATTGGTCTCGCGAAAAAGAACGTTTAATGAAACACAAAGTATAAGCACAACGCCTAACTAACAAGTTAGGCGTTTTTTTATTAAAAAAAACAACTATTATTTGTTTTATTAATATACAACAAGATTACTATTTATTCAGAATATACATGTAAATAATTTATTACAATTTTATTGTGAATTAATTAATTTAATTATTACTCGCATTTAGGCTGTATTTGTTATTTCCAAAATAAAGCATATGCGCCTATTTCAACCTTCTTCAGCGCATAACATCTGTTTTAAAATCATCCAAAAACACACAAAAAACCATACTAAAATCACATTTCAGTCTAATTGCTAACACTTAAGTTACATGATATTAATGTCGTCGCTTGTTATATCAATCCGCTTAAATATGGGATTTATTTAACAGTTTAAAAAGGATTGGTATAGAGCAACTAAATTTATAACATATCAACAAGGACTTAAGGATGAAGCAATCAATTGCATTTACACCTAGCTTAATTGCAGGTGCTACAATCGCACTTTCAGCAGGTTTTACAACAACAACTTACGCTGCTGAAGAAGCTAAAAAAGTAGAGCGCATTGAAGTAACTGGCTCACGAATCAAACGTTCAGATATCGAAGGACCTTCTCCGGTTCAATCAATCGCAAGAGCTGATATTGAGAACATGGGTTATGACAACCTACAACAACTCCTCGAAAGAATGCCTGTCGCGGGTAGCGGTACTTTCTCAACACGTGGTAACAACCAAGACTCAACTGCAAATGGGTCTGCTGCTGTTAGTTTACGTGGCTTAGGTGCTGATGCTACGCTCGTACTAATCAATGGCCGTCGTGTATCTATTAGTGCATTTGCCGAAGGTATCACAAACTCATTTGTAGATATTAACAGTATCCCAGTTTCTGCCATTGAGCGAATCGATATACTAAAAGATGGTGCTTCAGCTATCTACGGCTCAGACGCAGTGGCGGGTGTGGTAAACGTAATCTTGAAAAAAGACATTGACGGTGTTGAAGTTAATTTGGGCTACGGTGGTACTGATGGTCCCAATTATGAAGAAACAACAGCAAGTTTAGTATGGGGTACTACTAGCGAGAAAAGTAGCGCGTCAGTTATTATCGATTACTTTAAAAATACATCTCTTTCTTCTGATGAAATGGGCAGCTTAGGTACAGCAAATCAATCACCTTATGGTGGTGAAGATTTTCGCTCATCTCGTGGCTTCCCTGGATATTTTTATGTAGACGGTGTTAAAACAATTGATCCGGCTTGTCCTGCTGAAAATGCAACTTCAAGCGGCAGTTGTTTATTTGATTACGGCCCCTACGGTTATATCGCACCAGCGTCTGAACGCGTGGGTGCTATTTCTCAATTTGAATATAACTTTGATAATGGCATTACGGGCTTTTTAGAAATGGCAGTACAGCACAATACGTCTGTTGCGGCCGGAGCCCCTACTCCCCTTGATGAAGATGCAGGCTTAACTGTCCCAGCTAGCCACCCTAACAATCCATTTGGTGAAGACATTCAAATTGGTCGTTACCGTACAGTTGATGCTGGCGCACGCCAATGGGATATTGAATCAGATACTCTTCGCTTTGTTGCAGGGCTTAAAGGTGAGTTTAATGACTGGAGCTGGGAAACCGCTGTACAAAAAGGCCGAAGTAAATCTCTTCAAACAGGTGATAGAACACAAGGTTGGGTGCGTACTGATTTCTTACAACAAGAAATTGATGCAGGAAACTACAATCCATTTGGTGGCACATACAACGACCCTGCTGTAATTGATCGTATTACAACAAGCTTAGTGCGTCGTGGTGAGTCTCACATGACTTCCTTTGATGCAAACATTACAGGTGAAGCATTTAGTTTTGGCGATGATGTAGTAATGATGGCTGCAGGTATTGAGTACCGTGAAGAAGACGTTAATGACATTCCAGATGATCAATTTCAACGTGGTTTAATATTTGGCACAGAGTCTGTATCTGCATCTGCAGATCGTGAACAATACGCAGCCTATGTCGAGTTTTCTATCCCTCTTGCTGATAATTTAGAGCTACAACTTGCTGGCCGTTACGATGACTACAGTGACTTCGGTACAACAACAAACCCTAAAGTAGCTCTTCGCTGGGCGCCTACTGATGAAATCACAGTGCGTGGCTCTTGGGCACAAGGCTTTAGAGCGCCTTCTTTGGCACAAGTTGGTTTGGGTCCATCTCAAGAAAGCCAATTCTTTGTAGATACATACCGATGTGAGGCAACAGGCCTTGATTGTGATGCACTTGATTACAACATTGAATTTGCTGGTAACCCTGACCTTGAAGCTGAAGAATCAGAATCATGGAATGTCGGCTTTATTTGGGCGCCTTCTGCTGAGTTTGGTTTAAGTGTCGATGTGTGGAGCATCACTCAAGATAACAAAATTGATGAGCAAGAGTTTGGTCCAATTTATAACTCTGAGTGTAATAACCAAGATAGTACTGTATGTGTGCGCTTAACACCTACAGGTGGCGATAGCTTAGGAACAATTCAAAAAATTTACAGCACATTTGAAAACGTTTCTTCGCAAGAAGTATCTGGGGTCGATGTTTCAGCTAACTACAATCACTCACTTGATGACTTAGGTTTATTGAAATTTAATTTAGAATGGGCATACCAAGATAAATTTGAAAAAGATGGCCGCGATTACACCGGTGAGTATGGCTATCCAGAGCACCGCTGGATTTTCTCTACAAACTGGGAAATTGGCGAGTTTAATACAAACGTAAACATCAGTTATGTAGGTGAGTTTGAAGATACCCCAGATATTGATTTTGACGGTAATTTAGACTTTGATAGCAATACATCACGTATGGTTGATTCGCAAACATTGGTAGATTTACAAACATCTTATCGTGTTACTGACTCAACTAAAGTATCGCTAGGTGTAAATAACTTATTTGATGAAGAGCCACCATTTGCAATTGGTGATGGCGACGCTGATCTATACGGTTATGCTTCAGGTGTACACAACCCTAGAGGCCGATACTTCTATACTAAAGTTAGCTTCTCGTTTTAACTTTGCGAGCTTATTTTAAAGTGAGCTAACGCTACAAATAAAAAAACCGCCAATTGGCGGTTTTTTTTATTTAAAACTAAGGGCTAAATTATAGCTCGCCTTCGTTTTCAGATAAGAACTTAGCAACGCCTTCAGGGCTTGCGTCCATACCTTTTTTACCTTCAGTCCAACCAGCAGGACATACTTCACCGTGCTCAGTATGGAACGCTAGCGCGTCAACCATGCGAAGCATTTCGTCGATGTTACGACCTAGTGGTAAATCGTTCACTACTTGGTGACGTACGTTACCTTCTTCATCAATTAAGAAAGAACCACGGAACGCAACACCCGCTTCTGGATGCTCAACGTCATATGCTTTACAGATTTCGTGTTTAACGTCTGCAACTAGTGCGTATTGAACTTTACCAATACCGCCGTCTGCTACAGCAGTGTTACGCCATGCGTTATGTGAGAATTGTGAATCGATAGAAACACCAATTACTTCTACGCCACGCTTTTGAAACTCTTCAAAACGCTTATCAAATGCAATAAGTTCAGAAGGACATACAAACGTGAAATCTAGTGGGTAAAAGAAGATAACTGCTTTTTTACCTTTAATTGTTTCATGAAGGTTATAGCTATCTACAATTTCACCGTTACCAAGAACAGCTGCAGCGGTAAAGTCTGGTGCCTGGCGGCCTACTAATACACCCATTTTATTCTCCAAATATTTTGAGTTTGTTTTCAATTGCTTTCGCAATGCTGGTACTTATATGGGCGCTAAAAATTAAAAACCAATAGCGCATACATATAATTAATTGGCATTCTAAAGTTATTCACTACAAAAGAACAATCGCATTTAACGATGTGAGCAATCGAAAATAACGAACACTTGCAACTTGCACTAATATGCTTAAATAATAGGTCTATTTTAAAGGGTAAGTTGCGTTGTAACTAAGTAGAAATTTTAAAAATATCGAAGTGGTTTATACATTAAACTTTTTAGAATTTCATATACGGTGGCGCTAAATTTTATAGATATAAAAAAACCTGCAAATGCAGGTTTCTCGCTTAGACTTAGTCCATTATATCTGAGGGCATATCACCACGGATTTTTTGCCAAATCTCACCTGTTTGATGACCGTATTTACGCATCATCGAAATAGCACCATCATGCTCTTTATTTTCTGCCAAAATGGTTAAATCTTTATAAAACTGACGAGCAAGTTCACGAGTTCCGGCATCAGAGAAGTAATGACAACCAATCTTTGAATAAAAGCCTCTAAAACCATTAAGTATTAATACATAAATACGGTTATTACCCGCAACGGCTAATTCGTGATGCACTTTATAATCATAGTCAGCAAATGCTTGAGCGGTGTCTTCTAGCTCATGGCTTTGTGATAAAATTTCAATTACGCGTTCAGGATTTAACTTAATTGCAGCACGTGTATAAATAGCACTAATATTAGTACGTGCAGATAAAAGCTGATCTGTCAGCTCTGGCATCTTGTCTTCATCTAAGCGCGCTAATGTTTCAAGAATGTTTAAGCCAGACGTTTCCCAAAAGTTATTTACTTTTGTAGGTTTACCATGCTGAATTGTTAGCCAACCATCACGCGCTAAACGCTGTAGTACTTCTCTCAAGGTTGTTCTTGTAACACCAATTAACTCTGAAAGTTCTCGCTCGGCAGGTAAAATTGAACCTGGAGGGAAATCGCCGTTCCAAATGGACTCAACTATATATTCTTCAGCAAATCCTGCTGGGCTTTTCGCTTTAAAAATTCTCATCCAGTTCCCACTCGAATTAATCAACACTCATCGTTTTACACGAATAACTGACTGATTGTACCAGACGAAGCACAACTAACAAGTAAAGTAATATATATTAATAAAGCAAATGGGTAGAAATTTAAAATTAATAAATAATTAAATTTGGGTTTCTCTAATTTAGCTACAATGCATGAATATCTAGAGTAATATTCATTGTAGGTACATTGTTATTATGGAGATATTTTTATTTACGCAGCGCCTGAGCTTAATTAACTTATCCCGCACTTGCCATAAGAAAAAGTACAAAAAAGTGCAACCATAAAAAATTCTTTAGATGATGCATCACCTTAGTATAAGTAAGCAATATAACTGAGCTTATGTATCGATGGGAAAATAATAGAACGTCATTTAACCTTTGCTAAGGCTGAATTGAGTAGTCATTAATTTCATCTTATAAAAAGCGACTTCGGTAGCTTTTTTTTCCTTTTTGTTGCTGCATACTTTATCCTACGTCATAATCTAACGTCCTATTAAAACGCGGAATTTTTATGAACTGGCTTGCACAATTACCTACCCAACGAACCCCGTGGCTTTTATTTACAGCTATCGTTTTTTTACTTGAAGTTACCGCTCTTTTCTTTCAATACAAAATGGGGTTAGCGCCTTGCATAATGTGTATATATCAACGCACTGCAGTATTGGGGTTATTAGGCGCAGGGATTGTAGGCTCAAGTAAACCACAAAGTAAAACTGTGCGTATGATAGCGTATGTTATTTGGGGAATATCGAGTGTTTGGGGATACTTAATTGCTCGCGAACATATTGATATGCAGACCACCACAGACCCTTTTGCATTTAGCTGCGAGTTTGAACCAAATTTCCCATCATTTATGCCACTACATGAATGGATACCTAGCTTTTTTCAAGCTACCGGGGATTGTGGAAATATAGATTGGCAGTTTGTTGGCATGAGCATGCCTGCTTGGATGGAAGTGATATTTGGGATTTTCTCACTAACGCTATTTATTATAATTATTGCCCGTTTATCAATTAAAAAGTCGATTTAATATGTTTACATTTTTTTCAAGCCAATTAGACCAGCTTAAGCATTTAAAAGTACGCCAGCGTCAAGACGTAATTGCGCTTGCATTAAGTCAGCTATCGCCAACTGATAAAGTTCTATTGCGTATTATAAAGTTGCTATTACTTAGCCCACTATTTTTAATATTCACTGTATTTAAAGGTTGGATATTAATACCATTTTTGATACTTGGCGGATTGTGCTATCCACTATTAACTACACCTATTGAAATTAACTTTGCTAAAAAGCACTTAAGCGATGCGCTAAAACAATTTAATCAGGGCGCCTAGCACCCTGATTACTTTTTAGAAATATTAAAGTGAAAGTTTCCCCTCTAATTTAGCTAAAAGTTTTTTGCCAATCCCTTTAACTTGCGATAAATCACTAACGCTTTTAAATTCGCCATTTTCTTCACGATAATCCACAATTGCCTGCGCTTTTTTCTTACCTATACCAGGTAACTTAGCAAGCATCTCTGCATCAGCATTATTTATACTAATTGTCTCAGCTTGAGGCATTTGCTTAGTTACTTCTGATAATTGTGCATACGCGGTAGTCGCGGGTAGTAAACATAATAAGCTTATGATGAGTAAATTTTTTAACGTTTTCATTAAACTTGCCCTTATTCTTCTTTTCTTAATTTTGAGTATTGCTCAGGAAATCAATAAATAAGGAACTGTAAAGTTCATCACTTAAAGTGTACCTAAACGCATTATCACTATGATCCGAAATCCTGAAAATGCAGCTGGTACAACAAAGTGATTGCTTAACTAAAGTAAAGTTACCGTTTTTTGTCAAATTTAAGACACCTAAAAATTAATACTTCGCGCTTGCAAATTTACTTACAAACCATTACTGTACATAAAAACAGTAATCTAATGGTTTTTTAAAAACCACGGTGCCAAGCAATTTTGCAGGAGAAATCATGGCTGTTGTTGTTAAATATGTTGTAGAACGAAACGGAGTCGAGCGTATGACGTTTACTACCAAAAAAGAAGCGGATGCTTATGACAAGATGCTCGATATAGCAGAATCACTTGAGCTGATGCTAGAAAAGGTAGACGTACCGCTTAGTGAGCAACAAATTGAATCACTTGCTTTAGAAATAGCGAAAAGCAAAGATGATTTTATGACCATATTAAAAGGTGGCAAAGATCCAGCTGTTACCAAAGCGCCAGCAAAAAGTAAAAAGTCAGATAACGTTGCATCATTTGAAGATAACAACGATAAAAAAGTAAGTTAATTCATAGAATGCTCCCTCCTCGAACGGGACAAACTAAATAAAAAAGGGAGCAACTAAGTTGCTCCCTTTTTTATTATACCAATTCGCTTAATTAAATGATCTCTTTGAGGGTGGAAAAACGTGTTGATAGCTAGGCAAAAATTCGATATTTAGTTGTTCTAAATGAGAATTTTTTAACGCCGGTAGCAACACGTTTAGCCCCGCAAAATGATTAAGTATTATTGCGGATTGGTATTAATTACTACTCATTTTAAAATAAATAGTAATTGCTAATTAAAGCTCTTTTTCTACTTCATCAAATAAAGCAGTGATATTTTGCTCAGGCTCTTTTGTTACTAAGCTAACAACAACAATTGCAATACTCGCTAAAATAAAGCCCGGTACTATTTCGTACATAAAGCTACTTAAGCTTTCACCATTGATAGTAAATGGTCCATATATCCAAATTAGCACAGTAAATGCGCCTACTAACATACCAGCTAACGCACCAGCAAAGTTCATGCGTTTCCAATAAAGGCTAAACAATACAAGAGGTCCAAACGCAGCACCAAAGCCAGCCCACGCATTACTTACTAGGTCTAAAATAGAGCTATCTCTGTCGTAAGCTAAATAAATAGCGAACATAGCAACTACGGCAACACTAATACGGCCAACAGCAACTAGCTCTTTATCACTGGCATCTTTACGTAAGAATGTTTTATAGAAATCTTCTGTTAATGAACTTGAACTAACCAATAATTGAGATGAGATAGTACTCATAATCGCAGCCAAAATTGCAGCAAGTAAAAAGCCAGCAATAAGTGGGTGGAACAGCAACTCAGAAAGAATTAAGAAAATTGTTTCAGGGTCTTCAACTACAATGTTGTTCTCATAAGTATAAGCTGCACCAAATATACCAGTACCAACAGCACCAATGGCAGCAACAATCATCCATGTCATACCAATACGGCGTGCTTTAGGCATATCTTTAACACTACGCACCGACATAAAACGAACAATGATATGTGGTTGGCCAAAATAACCTAAACCCCAAGCCATTGCAGAAATAATACCTAATGCAGAACCTGCACCAATCCAGTTAAGCATATCTGGATTTACGCTATGTAAAGTTGATTCTAAAGGTTGTTCAAGCAAAGAGTATGCAACCGTTGGTACTAGAATAAGTGCAATGAACATAATACAACCTTGCACAAAGTCAGTTAAGCTTACAGCTAAAAAACCACCAAACAAGGTATATAAAACAACTACGCCCGTTGTAATGTATAAACCCATCTCATAAGTTAAACCAAATGAGCTTTCAAACAATTTACCACCAGCGACAACACCAGATGAAGTATAAAGAGTAAAGAAAACAATAATTACCACAGCTGATACAACACGTAATAGGTTGGATTTATCATTGAAGCGATTTGAAAAGTAATCTGGGATGGTTATAGAGTCATTTGCTTTTTCAGTGTAAACACGTAATCTCGGTGCAACTAACAGATAGTTTAACCAAGCACCAATCACCAAGCCAATTGCTATCCATGTACTACTAAAACCAGTAACAAACATCGCACCAGGTAGGCCCATTAAAATCCAGCCACTCATATCAGATGCACCTGCAGACAGTGCAGCTACACTTGGAGATAGATTTCGTCCACCTAACATGTAACCAGATACATCGTCAGTAGATTGCTTATATGCATATAGTCCGATACCTAACATTACAATAAAATATAATGCTAGTGAAATAATCATTCCTGTTTCCAAATTAGCCTCCGCATAATTATTAATAATAGGCTTTAATCCAAATAATGACTCTTAAAATTTTATAGTTAAGACACTATTGGGGTAAAAACCATTCTCGCTGACTATATCATGCTTGATAATAAAATCTCCAACTTGTTGCCCTCACCTGATACAAAAATACTCATGTTGAATAATTTTAAAGCGAATTGGTGAAATATAATAAATTAAATACTAGAAAGCCCTTAATTTTTAATGATAATTTATTAATCTAGCAAATATACGTAATGCTATTTTGAGTCTTTTGCCATATATTATTACAATAACTAATTAGATTACTCTTACGGAACTGTTTATGTATTTTTACGCTGCACGCCAACCTATTTTAGACAGAGATAAAAAGCTCATCGGATATGAACTTTTATTTCGCGATGGCGTTGATAACGTATTTCCCGATATAGACGGTGACGAGGCAACTACACGACTAATTGAAGGTAGTCAGTTTAATTTCGGCTTAGAAGATTTAACCGACAATAAACCCGCCTATATAAATTTCACCCTAGAAACGCTATCAAAGGGCTACCCAACACTACTGGGCAAAGATACTGTAGTTGTAGAAATCCTTGAAACTGTGCAACCTGGGAAGCGATTATTAGCCATAGTGAAAGATCTAAAAGATAAAGGTTACACTATTGCTCTTGATGACTATATTCATCAGCCTGTTTGGCGCCACTTTTATCCATTTATTGATATTATTAAAATAGACTTTTTAGCATCTGATATAGATACAATAAAAACGGTTCTTAATGATTTAAAACTGCACTCGCATATTAAGTTACTTGCCGAAAAAGTAGAAACCTATGAAATTTACCAACAAGCTCTAGAGCTTGGTTTTGATTATTTCCAAGGATTTTTCTTCTCCAAACCGGAAATGGTACAAAGTAAGGCTCTACCGCCTTCAGAAATGGCATTAGCTGAATTACTTTACGAAACATCAAGCGTTGATATGGATCTTAAAAAAATCACTGATGTGTTTGAGCGTGATGTAAACCTATCTTACAAATTACTTAGGTATTCAAATTCTGCTGCCTTTGCAAGGCGTGCTGAAATAAGTACCATTAAGCAAGCCCTTATAGTGCTTGGCGCTAACGAAATTAAAAAACTATTATCATTATTATTTGCAGCACAAGTATCAGCAGATAAACCTGTAGAGCTAATTAGGCTATCGCTTACGCGCGCTCGTTTTGGTGAGTTACTCGCTATATCCCATGGACAATTTAAAGATACCGGCATGGCATTTTTAACCGGTATGATGTCTCTTATGGATGCTATTTTAGATGAGAGTATGGAAAGCGTTATGAAAAAGCTTCCACTTTCGAATGACATAAAAGCAGCGTTATTAAACGATGAAGGCTTGCTGGCAAAATATTTAAACTTAGTTAAGTATTATGAACAAGCTAACTGGTCAGCCGCAAACGAATTAACGAAAGAGCTAAACCTAGGTGAAAAAGTTCCTGATGCCTATCATGAAGCACTGACTTGGGTTAATGAGCAAATGCAGTTAATAGTTAACGAAAAATAAGTAACCCGAACTCTGGTTAAAACATTTACTAATATATTGAATTATAATGATATCTAAGTTTATTTTTCTCTAGCCAAAGTTCAGATTATATAAACAGTCAATAAAAACGCCAGCATTTAGCTGGCGTTTTTATTAGTGGCTTCAATTATAAACTTTCTAAAAAGTCTTCATCAAAATCAGCTGGCTCTTCTTTAACTGGTGGATTGCCATCGTACAGCTCATAAATTTGACGCTGGAAGTAAATATCTTTTACAAATAAGTACGGATCAAGTGAATCATTTAATAGCCCTTCTTGTGGGATTAATGATGCACGCGCCTCAACTGCTTTTAAAACAAATACTAAAATAGTTTGTGGAGTCGTTAGCGCAACTTCAGGTAATACAAAGTTGTCGACTACATCACCGGTCAGGTTACGTGCTGTTGTTGGCCCCATACCTGGTAGCATTAAATAGGCGCCATCACCTACGCCCCATACACCCAACGTTTGCCCAAAGTCTTCATCGACTATTTCAAGACCTAGTGAGCTTGCAACATCAAAGATACCAAAAAGACCGACAGTAGAGTTAACTAAAAAGCGTGCTAAGCTCACGCTTGCATTACCCGGTTTACCTTGCAAACCCGCATTGATCATATCTACAGGTGCGGTGATATTACCTGTAAAATTAACAATACCGTTTCTTACCGGTACAGGCGTTACTTCAACATAACCTACAGCAACTGGGCGCAACAAATAAGCATCCAGTACATCCATATTAAAGTCATATAATGGACGATTAATACTTTGCAGCGGATCTCTGTCATCTACTTTGCTTTGAGGTACTTGAGCACAGCCGGCTAGTATCAATAAACATAAAAAAGTAAAACTGTGTTTTAACATCTAACGTCCTTAAGGTATTAATGTATCAATTTGAAGTTGGTAGTCACTTACACTTTCACGCTTTAACGCCTGTGAATGACCTTCTAGCTCACCAGAGCTTGGCATAACAGAGTCATCGATAGAAATACGCGCCGAAATAATAATATTTTCTGCACTA
This sequence comes from Pseudoalteromonas sp. SG43-3, assembly GCF_014164385.1. NCBI lineage: Bacteria > Pseudomonadati > Pseudomonadota > Gammaproteobacteria > Alteromonadales > Pseudoalteromonadaceae > Pseudoalteromonas > Pseudoalteromonas sp. SG43-3. Next base: position 71,130 of record NZ_JACJFC010000007.1, on the reverse strand, counting down.
GATAAGTTAAGCCCTGCAACCATTGCACTACTATCACTCAACTCAACTGTAATTGGAAATGAATATTTAGTCAGCTTAACAGCAGCTAATGGCATTGGCGTACCACTTGCTGCTTTTGCAAATATAAACAAAATACCGTCTTTTGGCTGTTTATCAATAAGCTCTTTTGCAATGTCGACTGTAACTGCAATAGCACCCGTTGTAGTAGTAACTGGCATAACTGAGCCTTCACTTTGCATTTGTTGCTCAATATCAGCAATACGTTCGGAGATCATGTTATAACGTGAATCATTTTTTTCCATGCTCGCCAATAAAACTTCAAATGCAGTTTTAGCTTGCGGCCAATCTTTACGCTCATACGCTATCAGGGCTAGTAACGAAATAGCATCTAAATTAGTAGGCTCAACGTTTAGCACTTTTGAAAGCATACCTGCCGCGCGAGTCATATTAGCTTCGCTACCTTCAAGTAATAAAACCTGACTGTAACTAATAAGAACCTGCATATTATCAGGGTTCATACGTAGTGCTTTATCAAATGACTGCTGCGCCATGTCAAATTCATTAAGCGACATAGCCACTCGACCAAGTAGCATCCAAGCAACTTCATCATCGCCAGAGCGGCTAAGTTTAGTACGAAGCGCCAATGCAAAAGCCTGCAGCTCATTTTGACTAAGCGGCTCACCTTTTTGCATTACAGCACGCTCGCCATAATCAGCTAAATTATCCATTGCGTCATGCCAAGCCGAAATTTGCTGCTGACTGCCTGTAAAACTATAAAAAATCCCTGTAAGCGCAAGAACAAATGCACCGCCTGTTAAAGCAAAAATACGATTATTACCTTTGCTGTTAAGTGATTTCTCTGGTGATAGCTCGTTCAATAAGCGACGTTTTAATTCAATAATTGATTCTGCGTGATTTACGCTATCAATGCGTTGATTATCTAAATCAGTTTGCAAATCGACTAAACGCTGCTCATAAATACTAATTAATTCAGCATTGGCGTTATGAGTAATCGTTTGAACACGCTCTTTTTTTAAAAAAGGTATCATAACAAAGCTAAGAGCAACCAGTGTGAGTAAGGCAAAACACGCCCACATTAAAATCATTTAGCTTTGCTCCTGACGTTTATTTTGTTCAATTAGCTTCGCTAGCAGCATTTCATCGTCGCTGCTCCATGTTTGTTTTACTGATGCTTTTCGTTGGCGAATAACAATAAAACCAAAGCCAACAATTACAATTAACACAGGTAGTACCCACAGCACTAAAGTCGCTGGTGTAACAGGTGGGTCGTAATGAACAAAATAGCCAAAGCGGTCAATCATATAATCAATCACTTCGTCTTTGCTTTTACCTTCTTTCACCAATACGAGTACTTTATCGCGCAAGTCTTTAGCAACAACAGCGTCGGAGTCCGCAATGTTTTGATTTTGACACTTAGGGCAACGTAGTTCTTTGGTTAGCTCTTCAAACAATATTGCTTGTTTGTTGTTATCAAATTGATAGCGATCTTGCTGTGCAAACGCCCCCATGCTTACAAAAAGGCTAAGCGTAAGTAGTAACCACTTCATTATTTAAGCTCCTGCATAATTGGCGCAAATTTAGCACGCCATACTCGCGGATTTATATCACCGGTGTGATGTAACAAAATAGTGCCGTTCTTATCGACTAAAAAAGTTTCTGGCGCACCCGACACGCCTAAATCCAACGACAAAGTACGGTGTAAATCTAAAATATTAAATTGGTAAGGGTCACCTGCACGTTGCAGCATATCAGTGACTTCGCTGCGAAGTGATTGCATATCAAACGGGCCATCAAAATCAGCGTCGTAACCTTGTACGTAATATAGTCCAATAATTTTAACGCCTTGCTCACGTAACTTAGTTAAATAACCAAGCTCGACTAAACATGTTGGGCACCACGTACCCCATACATTTAATAAGTAAACTTCACCTTTTAACGACTCGTTAGTCCACTGCTTATTGTCTTGCATTAAATCAGGTAAATTAAATGCTGGCATTTCTTGACCTAACCGCCCTGTTTGAATTTCACGAGGGTTGGCAAAAAGACCTTGGTATAAAAATACACACACAAAAGCAAACACTAAAAGCGGCGCAATAGCTAAAATTTTACGGTTCATAAAACACTCTCCGGTACATCTTTACGGGCTGTTTTAGCTGATGTACGGTAACGTTTATCAAACAAAATCATGAAACCTGCAAATGACATAAGCACGCCACCAATCCATATCCAGCGTACAAATGGTTTATGATAAATGCGAAGTGACCATGCATCACCACTTAATTGCTCACCTAATGCTAAATATAAATCACGTTTAAAACCGGCATCTATTGCCGCCTCAGTCATAAACTGCATACCAATGTCATATTTACGTTTTTCGGCGTGTAAACGTGTTACTAGCTCATTATTTTTAAGCACAGATACAACGCCCGCATGACCGCTGTAGTTTGGCCCACGAATAGTTTTAACGCCATCAAAGCGATATTCATACTCATTAAGCTGTGCTATTTCACCCGGTTTCATCGATACATCTCGCTCTACTGAATAAGCAGAGGTAAGTGTTACGCCCGCAATAATAAATGCAATACCAATATGCCCAAGTACCATAGCCCAGTAACTTACAGTAAAGCGTTTTAAGCCTTCTTTTAAGCTCCCGTGCACAGCTGCTTTGGTGTAAATATCAATCCCTGTTGATATTGCAATCCAAACCGCCAGTGTTGTCGCTAATAACGTAAGTGGTTTTACTAAATCGTAACTTGAGAATAACCAAGCGCAGGTAATCACAACACTTGCTAATACGCCCATTAATATTTTGTTTTGCAAAAAAGCCCACTTGTTTTGCTTCCAACGTAAAAGTGGTCCGATCCCCATCAAAATAGCAAACGGTACTAAAATTATTGCAAACATCTTATTAAAAAACGGTTCGCCAATAGAAATGCTACCTAAGCCCATTTCTTTATGAACCATTGGCAACAATGTACCTAACATAACAATTAATGTAGCAACAACTAAAAATATATTATTGAGCCATAAGGCCACTTCGCGCGATACCAGCTTGTATCGTCCTTCACTGTGAACTTGTGACACACGCATTGCATATAACGCCAAGCCACCACCGACAACGATGCCTAAAAAGGCGAGTATAAATAAGCCTCTATCGGGGTCTGTAGCAAACGCATGTACCGATACAATAATACCCGAGCGTACAATAAACGTACCTAGCAAACTTAAAGAGAATGCTGCAATTGCGAGTAATACGGTCCATGATTTAAATATACCGCGCTTTTCTGTCACACTTAATGAATGCAGTAATGCGGTTGCAACAAGCCAAGGCATAAGCGCTGCGTTTTCTACTGGATCCCAAAACCACCAGCCGCCCCAGCCTAGTTCTGAATACGCCCACCAGCTACCAATAGTAAGACCTAAACCTAAGAAACCCCACGCAGTCATCGTCCACGGGCGTGACCATTTAGCCCATGTGTTATCAAGTTTACCTGTTAACAATGCAGCTATAGCAAAAGAGAAAGCAACCGACAGCCCCACATAACCCATGTACAGTAATGGTGGGTGAATAATCATACCTGGATCTTGAAGCAGCGGATTCAAGTCACGCCCTTCTACCGGAAAATAAGGAAGTAGGCGCTCAAACGGGCTTGAAAGCAGTAAGGTGTACATCATAAAACCTACACCTAAAAAGCCAAGTACACCCAGTACGCGAGCACGTAATACCCAAGGTAATGATTTAGAACGCGCTGCTACAGCAGCAGTCCAACCCGCTTGCATTACTAACCATAATAAAATAGCACCTTCATGACCGCCCCACGTAGAGGTGATTTTATAGTACCAAGGCAGCGTACTACTTGAATGATACGCTACGTAAGATACGGTAAAGTCGTCTGTTAAACTTGCATAAATAAGTGCAGCAAAAGAGATTAGTACAAAAGCAAACTGGCCTATTGCTAAAGATGGAGCCGCACGCATTAACCGAAGATTACCAGTATGCGCGCCCCAAAGAGGAAAAATACACAGTAAAACGCTTAGCACCATGGCAAGCGTTAAAGAAAAATAACCAATTTCTGGGATCATAGCTAATTACCACTATCTAAGTTGTATTTTGGTTTTTCGTGCTTAATACCTTTAACTGCCTCTGCAACTTCTGCTGGCATATATTCTTCGTCATGCTTTGCTAGCACTTCAAATGCTTCAATAACATTAGGCTCGACTAATACGCCCTGCGCTACAATGCCTTGCCCCTCACGAAACAAGTCTGGCAATATGCCTTGATAACGCACAGTCACTAATGGACCTGTATCTATTAGCTTAAAGCTTACTTGTAAGCTTTGTTCATTACGCTCAACCGTGCCTGGCACAACCATGCCGCCAATACGTAACTTTTGACCTATATGTGGTTTTTCTTTGTTAGGGCCTTTGCCATCAATTAATTCGCTTGGCGTATAAAAAAGATTAATATTTTCTTGCAGTGCATAAAGCACTAAACCAATTGAACCACCAATACCAAACAGTACGGCAATAATTACCAATAGTCGCTTTTTACGTCTTGGATTCATGAGATTTGTTCCTGCTTAGCTTTTTTAATTCGCGCTTCACGTATTATTTGTTGCTCCACTGAAGCCATAATACGTTTGGTGTCTCTCAAAGAGTTCACTAAAATACCGAGTAAAATAAGTGCGCATGTACCAAAAGAAAGCCAGACATAAAATCCATAACCTCCCATTGCAATAAAATCAGAAAAAGAGTCAAACTGCATAATTACCCCTTATTTAACAACGAGCGAACCCACGGTCGGTGCTTTTCTCGTTGCAAAATTTCATTTTTAAGACGAATTAAAGTCACTGTTCCAACAAAAGCAGCAAAGGCTAAAATATTAACCATAAGAGGCCAAAACATACTTGGATCTATTGCTTTTGTATCTAGCTTTGTAATGCTTGCACCTTGGTGTAACGTATTCCACCACTCAACAGAGTAATGAATAATAGGTAAATTAATTACGCCAACAATTGCTAAAATAGAAGCCGCACGCCCTGCTGACTTCTTATCTTCAAATGCATGGTAAAGCGAAAGCACGCCAAGATATAAAAATAATAAAATAAGTTCAGACGTTAAACGCGCATCCCATACCCACCAAGCACCCCACATAGGTTTACCCCATGCAGCGCCAGTAATAAGCGCTATAGCAGTAATACATGCACCAACAGGCGCAATAGCAATAACAGCAAGCTCGGCATTTCGTAGCTGCCATACAAGTGCAACGATAGCGGCAATCGCCATTGATGAGTAAGCCCCCATAGATAAAATGGCAGAAGGCACATGAATAAAGATGATACGGTAGCTGTCTTTTTGTTGGTAATCGGCAGGTGCAAAACCAAGCCCCCATACCCATCCAACAATCATACTAACTACGGTAACTACGGCAAAATATGGCAGTAACGTATTGCATAACTGGTATGCACGCTCTGCTTTAGCATAGGGATGTAACCACTTCCACATTAACTTACACTCACTTTTAAAGCTGACGATATGGCAATTGGTGCGCTTATAATAGCAATAAGTAACATTGCACCAAGGATGGCAAGCTGCCCACTATAATCCAGTGACATTGTACTGGTATCGATAGCCGACGTTGCAAAAATCAAAACAGGAATATACAAAGGCAGTACGAGTAAACTCATCAAAATACCCCCTTTTTGTAACCCCACAGTAAGCCCTGCGCCTATTGCGCCAATAAAGCTCAATAATGGTGTGCCTAATAATAATGTTAAAACGGTTGCTGTTAACGCCGTACTTTCTAGGTTTAACAACAATGCAAATAGCGGAGTCATTAATACAAGCGGTAAACCTGTCACCACCCAATGAGCAGCCACTTTAGCAAGTACGGTTAGCGATAATGGATAAGAGGATGCAATTAACTGCTCCAACGAGCCATCGTTAAAATCATCCCTAAACAACTTATCTAAACCCAACATGGTAGAGAGTAATGCGGCAACCCAAATAATACCTGGCGCCATTCTCGCAAGTAGACCGGGCTCAGGCCCTATTGCTAACGGAAATAATGAAATTACAATTAAGAAGAATAAAATAGGATTTACAATTTCGGCGCGCTGGCGAAACGCAAGTTTTACATCTTTGGTAAATACCGCACTAAATAGCAACCAATAAGAGTGTTGACGAGTCATTAGTGGCGATACTCCAGTGTAACCGTTTGTAAGTTACTAAAGTGGGTCGTTAAGTCTTGGTGGGTCGTTAATAAAATGGCACCACCGCTTTGTAAGTGTTCAGTAAATCGCTGCTGTAAAAAGGCGACACCGCTTTTATCAAGCGCGGTAAATGGCTCATCAAGTACCCATAATTTAGCATCACTTAACCAAAGCCTAACAAGCGCTACACGTCGTTGTTGTCCAGCAGATAGCATTCTAACGGGTACATCTTCAAGTCCAACAAGGCCAAGTTGCGCTAAAATAGGATATAAATCAGGCTCATTTATGTAGCCATTAATTTGTAACCAGTGGCGAACATTTTCAACTGCACTAAGCTGAGTACTTACACCTGTTTTATGCCCTATAAAAAGCAGCTCTCTGGCATACTCTTCATAGTACTTAGATATAGGTTGATCTTGGAACAGAACAGACCCTTCATCAGGCACAGAAAAGCCAGCAATAATACGCAGTAGCGATGTTTTACCAGCCCCATTAGGACCCGCTAATTGCATGATTTGACCGCTATTAAGGCTAAAATTAAGATCCGCAAACAAACAACGATCTTGCTTGATGCAGGTGACGGACTTAATGTGTAACAAGATGACGATTCTCTCTGCCAAAAATTAGGCGTTAGTCTACCATAATGATAGGGTAATACGAATATTGCTTTATAATCGATTAACAAAAACTTGATTTAAAATAATGAATACACCAACGCAAATAACATTATCTAACTCATTGGTTATCAATCAATCTGCTCACAGCCAGACCAATGAGTTACCACAGTTACCTAGTGAGGTACTTGCGGCTAAAAACATCCAATTTTCGAAAGACTCGATTACGCTTGATGTATTTATTGATAAGCATTGGCAAACATTAAGGCTTGGCACTACAAGCGCACCACAAAACCTGCAAAAAATAGTCAGTGCTAACATACAGATCAGCCCTGATGGTAAGCAGCTCAACATCTCGCCAAACAGTACAACCCTTACTTTAAATCAGCCAGTACAATTGCAGCGCTTGTTAAATTATGTAAGCACGGGCACTGAGCTACAAAGCCAACCAATGGATGTACAAGTTGCTGTATCCCCTTCTCCCAAGTTAGTTATTGATAAACTCAACGCAAGTATTGCCATAAATAAAGACGTGGCCCAGTTACTTACAACTGAACAGCCTTTAAAAGTAGTTGTTAGTACGACTAATAAAGGCGCACAGATTAATATTATTAACCGCTTTGCTGATATGGTTCACTCGCAACCACTTAGCCAAACTAAACTTACTAATTTACTCGCGGCCTTATTACCCAGTGCGCAGCTTCAAGTAACACCAAAACTGGCTATTTTAACTCATCCTCAAAAGTCAGGTTCATTTACAACACCTATTACTAATCAACAACTTGCCGAGCTACCGAATACACCTATTAAAGTAAATTTAGTGAACCAGGCAGATAAATTATTTATTAAAACCGATACAAACAATATAAAAGTAACGCTTAACAACTCATTCTCAAAACCATTTAACGAGTTACTTTTAGCGCAAAAAAGCAATGCACCTGAAGTAGCCGTTTCTGCGAGTAATATTAAAGTAAATCCATTATTGACCCTAAATAGTCCAATAAAATCGTGGCTACAAAATAGTTTTAGTGATTTAAAAACGCGAATTAATGATGCGGTTAAATATTTTGAAAATAAGCCTTTTGCTACAATAAGTAAATCTGAGTTAACGCAGCTATCAACTTCGCCCGCGCAACAAAAAACGTCTTTAGCTATACAACTGAGTGAATCACCGCTAATTAGAGTTAACATTACTCAAAGTGTGAGTAATGCGTTAAATAACAATACGAGCAATATTTTGCCAGAGCACTTTTCAAGGCTCCCGCCGATTGTACAATTAACGCAACTAGTAAAAGGAAGTGTTAGTGTTTGGCAAACATCTGCAAACACAGCAGCAACGTACACGCCAATAACAAATAATTCTACTCCAGGTGAAGTGGCGAGCGCTAAGCCAAGTGATTTAAAAACAAGCCAATTAAGCTCCCTTATTACTAGTGAAAACAGTAAATCGAACACCTTGCTTAACCCTACCAATGAAGTAGTCACTAATGGACTTACCACCTCCTCAGCACAGCTTGCAATAAACGATAACAATCAAAACAACACAAGCACAGTGAACACTAAAAGCATTACCTTGTTAACTGAGCCGTTATCTAATGCGCCCTCTCGTAGTCAAATGCTACAACCAATAGAAGCAAAACTATTAAGTACATTATTAAAGCTTCCTGATGCCACAACCCCTACAGATAGGTTGGCTTACAATAAACAACTTTTAAGCAGTCAAATTACTGATATTACAAATAAGGCAACAAAAGACACCCCTGATTTAATTCGCTTAATTAATCAAGCATTTAACCGTATGGTTTCAAGTAATAACATAAACCCTGCAACCATACAGCGTGAGATACTTGCTACTTTACAGCCCACTCAACTAGCGGGTGATATGCTGCAAAGTAGTTTCACTAAGGGGCTTGAGCAGGTGGCTGTGAGTATTTTAGCTGCGCCTCTGATTAGCCAATCAGTAACGCCTATCAGTTTTAATAATCAAACTGGCTTAGATGCTCTCTTACAAGTACTTATACCTACTTTTAAAATGGGTAACACGGGAGCAAAAATGCTTGAACAGCTTCAACAAGCTCAAGTACAAGCTTTGGCCAGCGAAATCGTACACGTTAAAAACACACTTACCCAAGTGAGTGTCTCAACACCAAATCAACAGCCAGACACAAACCCGCTTGCACAATTTTTATTACCGATGAGATTACCTCCAGAAGCAGCCCAAACAGAAATAACACTTGGACAGTATAAAAAGCCAAGCGCCGGTAAATTAGAAGATAAAAATGTATGGTTTGTCAGATTAAACTTTGATTATGCCAAACTTGGGCAGCTACAAATTACTGCAGAGTTAATGGATAAAGCACTCGATTGCCAGCTATTAGCCTCGAGCCAAGAAGTAAGTGCAATTGCTCACCCTCACTTAGATAATTTAAGATCAAAACTAGCTAAACATGGCTTACAAGTTGGCGAGCTCAATTTAAGGCGAGGCGATGCCAACAATCAGGCATTCTATAAATCTCACGCAATTATTAATATTAAGGTTTAGCTATGAGTGATACACCTATTAATAAGTCAGCCATTGGGCTTTTGTACGAAGCTGGTAACACACCGACTGTAAGTGTTAAGGGGTTTGGTGAATTAGCTGATGAAATAATAGCAGCGGCTAAACTAAAAGGAATTATGATCCACGAAGATGCAGCACTTGCTAAAACGTTGTCGCATTTAGAGTTAGGAGAAGAAATTCCTAAAGAGCTTTATTATGTTATTGCAGAGCTTATTGCGTTTTCGTATGTATTAAGAGGTCAATTTCCGCCAGGTTGGCAGGATTTTCAAGGTAAGTTAAATATTAAGGCTTGAGCCAATTTATCCGCACATAAAAAAGGCGCTAAGCACCTTTTTGTTTATGTAATGAAAATAGTAATTCGGCTTCTGCTCGTGGTAGTTCGCACTCGCGTATTACTTCATCAAGGTCTGCACCTAACTCAACCATTTTTACAGCACGAGAGTAAATTTTAGCATCAGGGTCATCGTATTTTTGCGCCGCTTGCTGTTGCATTAAATCTTGATTTTGTTGTTCGACTTCAAGCACTCGCTTACCAATACTTAAGAGCCCGGTTCTAATCTCCGAAATCTCACTGCGCAAAATATGAGTCTGCTCAGAGCTATCTTTAAGCTGCTGCGATACAGCATTAATTTCATTCGCGTGTTTATTTTTTAATGCAATAATTAACGCCAGCGATATAAGTCCTACCGCTAACGCTGATATAGCTATACTAAGTAACACCATAATTTATTTGGTAAAGCTTATATATCGCTTAACTCATCCCATTCGTCATCACTGAGTAACTTATTTAAATCAACCAAAATCAGTAATTCATTATCGCGGTTACAAACACCTTGAATAAACTTAGCGCTTTCTTCAGTACCAACATTTGGCGCACTGTCGATTTCAGAGCTGCGCAAGTAAACCACTTCCGATACGCTGTCGGCTAAAATACCAATAACTTGCTCTTCTGCTTCAATAATTAAGATGCGAGAGTTGTCAGTTGCATCAGCAGCTAGCAAACCAAAACGTGCGCGAGTATCAATAACGGTAACAACGTTGCCGCGTAAGTTAATAATACCAATCACATATGAAGGTGCACCTGGTACAGGAGCTATCTCTGTATAACGAAGTATTTCTTGTACTTGCATTACATTTACGCCGTAGGTTTCTTCCTCTAGCTTAAACGTAACCCACTGTAAAATTTCATCGTTATTATCTGCGTTTTTATTTGCTGACAGTAATTTATCTTGATTCATGCTATTACCCCGTAATGGTCATTACTACTGACGGCTATCTAAGCCTTTCTCTAATAATATATTTAAATTATCTACGTCTATCAAAGCACACATTTTTTCTTTTATAACGCCAGCAAGCCATGGGCGCTTGCTTTTATTTGTACGCCATTTTACATCTTCTTTACTCAATGTAATGTTATTTATCAACTTTTCAGCTAATAAACCCCACTGGCTATCACCTAGTGTAATCAAATATTGATAATCTAAAGATGCCTCTAATTTATCATCATATTTTTCTGGCATAACCCAACGCGCAGTATCAACAACATTAAGCTTTTCTTCTCTGTTGAGCATAACGCCTTTAAACCATTTCGGCTTACCAAACAAATGATTTACTTCACCTAATTGATGTATTCCACCAAGTGCTTTTAATGGCACAGCCAAGGTCAAGCCAGCAACTTCAAAAAACAATGCCTGAAATTCACCATCAAAATAGTCTGATTGGCTAGTAGTTACAATCTCCAGCTCTGGCTTTTCTATAGTAGTAATTGCAGGTGCTATTACTTCCTCGTCAACCACTTCATTAACTTTTTCAGTTTCAAACGCTGGCTCAGCTATTGGCTCAATTTCAACATTGAGCAAGTCATTATCAAATGTACTCTCTGCTGCTTTTAATTGTTCTTTAGGTTTTGAATGAATATGCTGTTGTGAATCATCTGGGATTTGCTCAAGTAATTTTGCAACTGGCTCAAGGTTATCTACAGGCTCATCTTCACATAACAAAGCCCCGAGGTATTGTTTCATTACTTTTTCATTAGCAAACAATTGCTTACTCATTCATTAACCTTGTTCAATTAAATATTCTAACAGTGCTTTATATGCGTATACACCGCGCGAGCGAGGACAATACTCTACAGGTACTTTTTGTGCAAAGCTTGCATCTCTAAATTTGGTATCCACCGGTATCACACCTGGCCAAACTTTATCACCATATGTACTTTGCAATGTTTTGTATGCTTCTAACGATGCTTTAGTACGTTTGTCGTACATGGTAGGAATTATAGTATATTGATAATCTTTTGCTTGAGAGGATTGCATCAAATCCATAGTACGCATCATTCTATCAAGCCCTTTGAGTGCTAAAAACTCCGTTTGCACTGGCACTAAAATTCGCTCACTTGCTGCAAGCGCATTGACCATTAACACCCCTAAAACTGGAGGGCAATCTAAAATGGCATAATCGTAATGTTCGCTAATTTTTGCAAGCGCTTTTTTTAGTATTAACCCCATCCCTGTTTTATTACCCATACTTCGATCAAGCGTAGCTATTGCCATAGTCGCAGGTAAAATATCCAGGTTTTGAAGTGTTGATGGACACAAAGCTTGGAGTATCTCTTCACTTTGCATACTTGTACCACGGGCAAAAATATCGTACACACTAACTTCTAAATCCTCTGAGTCAATGCCAAAGTAATAAGTGAGTGACGCATGAGGGTCTGTATCTATAAGCAGCACACGTTTACCTTGTAATGCCAAAATACCGGCAAGGCTCACTGCGGTTGTTGTTTTACCAACCCCTCCTTTTTGATTAGCGACAGTCCAAATCTTCACATTACATCCTAATTACTGTTCATTGCGCGTTGTTATGCGAATACCACCATGAGGCAAACGAATTATTTTTATTGTATCGTCATCTGAAGGAAGTTCAATTTCAGGTTCAATCACTGCAGGCTCATCAGCTTGCCCGTCACTTTTAACCTCTTGTTTTGGCGGTAATCCATACTTAGAAAGTGCGATAACAACTTTACGATTTTCTGCGCGCCCTTGTTCTGTATCGTTACTTGCAAAAGGTGAATATTGGCCATAACCTTCTATCGCCATTCTAGCTGAATTAATGCCTAATGCTTCCAGCTCTACTAAAATTGACGTGGCTCTAGCTACCGACAGTTCCCAGTTCGAACGAAATATCTCATTACGAATACTTTCATCATCAGTATAACCTCGTACTCTTACATAGTTATCTACTGGTGCAATAATATCTTTAACAATCTTGACGACCTGCTTTGCTCGAGAGTGTGCAACTGAACTACCGCTTGAAAATAACATACCTGAGCTTAGCTCTATAATCAGCCAATCTTGGTTAAGCTCTAAACTGGCTTCTCCATCACGGATTTCATCAATAAGCGCTGACTGTAATTTAATTAATAAACTATCAAGAGGTTTGCCTAAATACTTTTGCTGGATATTGCTTGTATCACTTTGGCCGTCGAGTAGCTCAGGACCTTGCTCTTCTTTTAATATACTTTCGCCATAAAGAACTTCTTGTTCAGGTGTCACTCTATCTGTCAATATTCCATTACCGTTGACACCTTCACCTTGCTGGGAGTATTGGCGAGCTGACTTATCAAAAACCTGTTCAAGGGAATCTGACAATATTTGGAATTGTTCTTCTTTATTAATCGCTATCGCATACAGAACCACAAAAAAAGCAAACATAATAGTCATGTAATCGGCATACGATACAAGCCAACGTTCGGTATGTTGACTTTTAGCAGCAGAGTGACGAAGTCGTCGGCGTAACATGTTATTCGTCCACTAAATTAGGGCGCTCTACACGATAGGCTTCAAGCTTTAATTCTATATTTACTGGGCTTTCACCTATGCTTATTGCAATAACGCCTTCAGCAAGCATTTCATGGTAAAGCATTTTTTGCTCTACACGCTGTTTTAACTTATTTGCCATAGGTAAAAACAATAAATTAGCTAAACCAACACCATAAATGGTCGCAATAAATGCCGTTGCAACGCCGGCGCCAAGCATTTGTGGATCGGTAATAAACGACATTGCCTGTATTAAGCCAAGCACCGCACCTAAAATACCAATGGTAGGGCTGTAACCCCCCATTGCTTCATAAACACGCGCGGCTTCAAGCAAACGATCGCGTTCTAGCAGTAAATCAATTTCAAGCGTGTCTCGTAGTTTTTGCTCTGAGCAGCCATCGACAAGTAAGCTTAAACCTTTTGCTGCATACGCATCTGGGTGAGCTAAAGCTTCATTCTCAAGCGCTAAGTAACCTTCTTGACGTGCTTTATGAGACCATCGTTTAACTTGCTCTATTGCGTCTTCAATATCGTATTGTGGTGCAACAAAAACCCACGAGCTCATATTTAGCATTTTTTTGAATGTGCTAGCAGAGGTTTGCAACATAACAGCGCCAAGCGTGCCACCAAGTACAATAATAAGCGCAGGGCCATTAAATAAAGCTGAAACAACACCGCCTTCTAAAGAATAGCCTAAACCTATTGCACCAAGTGCTACCAATAGTCCAAATATTGAGAGTTTATCCACAACCTACCTCTCTCATTATACGTGCTGCAACATCGCTCAATGCTAAGCTTTCACTTGAAAGCCCCGCATTAGCAATTGCTTGGGGCATTCCATAAACGACACAGCTTTTCTCATCCTGTGCCCAAATAGTTGCCCCCGTTTGTTTTAACATTCTTGCACCATCACGACCATCAGCGCCCATACCTGTTAAAACAATAGCAAGTACATCGCCTTGATACGTTTTAGCTGCACTAGCAAACGTTACATCTACGCTTGGTTTATAACTTATTCTCTCGCTATGATCTTCAAATACGCGCAGCGTTCTATTTGCTCCACGCCCCTCTACCATCATCTGCTGCCCGCCAGGCGCTAAATAAGCAGTTCCTGGTTGTAAACGATCGCCTTGTTGTGCTTCTTTCACTTTTATTTGGCACAAACCGTTTAAGCGCGCTGCAAACGCGGGCGTAAATGCAGCTGGCATGTGCTGAATAAGTAAAATAGGGTGAGGAAAATTAGCAGGCAATTGAGTCAATATAGTTTGCAAAGCAACAGGACCACCTGTAGAAGTACCAATAGCTAAAAGTTGATATTGTTTTCCACTTGCTCGCATTGAGGCAACATTTGAACTTGTCGATGCAGCAGGCGCAGCTCTTTGAAAGCTTCTATCAGGCTGCTTGATTTGAGTTGTTGATGTGCTTGCTCTTTGCGAAAGTGAACTTGTTGGTTTAGTTGAAATGGATGGTTTAACTGGTGTTGCCGCTCTAAATGTTCGCGGTAAACGTCTTCGCCCTATATCTTTTACTTTACTTTGCAAAAGCTTAATTGCATCTTCATTATTGCGTGCAATATCTTCAAATTTTTTCGGTAAAAAATCCATTGCGCCAGCATCTAACGCATCAAACGTTGCTGTTGCACCATCACGTGTAAGTGATGAAAACATTAAGATAGGAGTTGGGTTACTCGCCATTATCTCTTTAACTGCGCTAATACCATCAAGCACAGGCATTTCGACATCCATGGTGATCATGTCAGGACGCAATTGAGCTGCTTTCTCAACAGCCTCTCTGCCATTAACAGCAAAGCCTATAACTTGTATATCGCTATCTTGCTCAAGGATTTCGCTTACTCTACGGCGAAAAAAGCTTGAATCATCAACAACTAAAACTTTAACGGCCATTTAGCTCTCTTATTAAATTTTTGCGTAGGTATATATTAAATATATACCTACTTTATTATTAGCCTGCGTAATGTTTTAACATGTTTGGAACGTCTAAAATCAGTGCAATGCCACCATCCGAAGTTATTGTAGCCCCTGCCATACCTGGCGTTCCTTGAAGTAACGCATCAAGCGGCTTAATCACTACTTCTTCTTGGCCAATTAATGAATCAACAACAAAACCAATTTGTTGCGTACCAATTTGTACAATAACGACGTGACCTTTAGATTTTCGCTGAGAACGATCTGAGCCTTTTACTAACCAATGCTCAAGGTAAAATAACGGTATCGCCTTTTTACGCACAATAATTGTTAATTGCCCATCAACTACATTCGTCTTCGTTAAATCTAAATTGAATATCTCACTAACACCAGCCAGTGGTAACGCAAATGTTTGTGCGCCAACAACGACCATTAATGTCGGTAATATAGCCAAGGTAAGTGGTACTTTTATTTCTAAAATAGTACCAACACCAAGTTCAGACTGAATGCTTACTGAGCCATTGAGTTGCGTGATCTTAGTTTTAACTACGTCCATTCCTACACCACGGCCTGAAATATCAGATATTTCTTCTTTTGTAGAAAAGCCAGGTGCAAAAATCAGGTTATATGCTTCGGTGTCAGAAAGTCGACTCGCTTGGTCATGATCGAGTACGCCTTTACTAATTGCAATTTTTTTCAGTTTTTCAGCATCCATACCTGCACCATCATCTTTGATGGTTAGCAAAATATGGTCGCCCTCTTGAGACGCTGATAAAGTAACATTACCTGTTCTAGGCTTACCAGCTGCTTCACGAACAGCGGGCATTTCAATACCATGGTCAACTGAGTTTCTAACTAAATGCACAAGCGGGTCGGCAAGTGCTTCAACTAAGTTTTTATCTAGATCGGTTTCTTCACCAATAAGTTTTAAATCAATATCTTTATTTAAGCTACGTGCTAAGTCGCGTACAACGCGAGGGAAGCGACCAAATACCTTCTTAATTGGTTGCATTCGCGTCTGCATAACCGCACCTTGAATATCCGCAGTCACTACATCTAAGTTAGAGATTGCTTTACCCATCGCTTCACTGTCTGAGTTAGTCGCTAAACTAACCAAACGATTTCGTACAAGAACTAACTCACCAACCATATTCATAATTTGATCGAGTCGTTTTGTATCTACGCGAACAGTGGTCTCTGCTGCTGGTGGCGCTGATTTTTTTGGAGCTGCTGCTGATGGTACTTTAGCTACTGGCTTCTCTGGCGCTTTTTCAACTGGTTTTGGAGTAGGAGCTTTAGCTGGCTCAGCTTTTTTTACTGGTTCACTCACTTGTTTAGCTGGCGGTGAAACAGGTTCAGGTTGTTTTGCAGCTGGCGCACTTTCTATCGATTTAGGAGCAGTGCCTTTACCATGAAGTTCATCAAGAAGCGCTTCAAATTCGTCATCACTAATTTCATCATCTGATGAATTAACTGTATTTACAGCTGGTATAGCAGATTCTACAGGTGTTTTATTGGCATCATTTTGTTCAGGTTTGCTCGTAACTTCACCAAAACTGCCAACACCATGTAACTCGTCTAATAAGCTGTCAAATTCATCATCAGTAATATCACCACTAAAATCACTACTACTTGCTACTGGTTTTTCAACTGCAGGACCTTGTCCTTTACCGTGCAGCTCATCAAGTAAGCTTTCAAATTCGTCTTCAGTGATTTCATCTATTTCAGCATCGCTAACCGAAGGCGCTCCGCTAAATAGTTCATCAAATGCAAACGGATCTTCATCATCAGCTACCGGTGTATCCACCACTTCATTATGAGGTTGTTCAACCTCTGTTTGTGAAGAGGCTTCAGTGGCTTCGGCTTCTGTTGGAGGTAGACCTAAGATATGAAGAGTATGAAGTAATTCAGGATCTGCAGGTTCAGGCTTGTCTCTGTTTTGGATAGTCGCAAACATCTCATTAATGGTGTCTAGTGCTTGTAAAATAACATCCATTAACTCTGAGTTGACTGTTCGCACGCCTTGACGTAGTAAATCAAATACGTTTTCAGCACCGTGACAAGCATCAACAAGCTCTGTCATAGCTAAAAAGCCTGCACCACCTTTTACAGTGTGAAAACCTCTAAATATAGCGTTTAGTAACTCGGTATCTTCTGGATTATTTTCCAGCTCAACTAACTGTTCAGATAAAAGCTCTAGGATTTCTCCAGCCTCTACAAGAAAGTCTTGTAAAATATCTTCATCGACTTCAAACATGCAGTTACTCTCCTCTTAGAAGCCCAAACTTGATAAAAGATCATCAACTTCATCTTGATCAGATACAACATCATTACGCGATTCTTTATCAATAATAGGGCCTTCAGGACCTGCTAAAGTTTGTGTGGCAACTGGTTCTTTTATTTTTTGTTGTTCTACTTTATTCGCGGTGCTGTTACTGTCGTCTTGTTCAGCAAACGCAGTTAAAAGATGCAGTAAACTTTCTTCTACTTCCCTAACAAGTTCAATAACACGGCGAATAACTTGACCTGTTAAGTCTTGATAGTCTTGAGCCATTAATACATTTGTCATTAAGTTTTGAAGCTCATCAGTCTTATGATGAGAGTTGTTCATAAACTTATCGATGCTATGGCAAAGTTGCTTAAACTCACCAAGCTCAATCTCGCGGCTCATTAAACGATCCCATGTCGGTTTGATATGAGATATTTCGTCCGCTAACTGTTGGGCTATAGGTAAACTGGCCTCCACTGCATCCATTGTTTTATTAGCCGCATTTTCTGTCATTTCTATAACATAATTAAGCCTCTTTTTAGCATCTGGAATCGCATCTGTCGTTATATCAGTTAAGCGAGTATCAAGCTCAAAACTTTTAAGGGCTTCGTGCAGTTGACGAGTCAACTTTCCAACTTCAGCAAATAATTCAGACTGCTCTTTAGATGCAGCCTCTAAAATCAACTGATTTGCTTTGTCTTGCTCATCATTTTCTAAAAAAACAACGAGCTGACGAGCTTGTTCTAACGTTATTTGAGGCGCAGCTGGTGCTGGCATAAGCCTCTCCCCCATCATTAGCCTAAGCGTTCAAATACTTTTTCTAATTTAGTTTTTAATGTTCCAGCCGTAAATGGCTTAACAATATAACCATTAACACCAGCTTGCGCTGCAGCTATTATTTGTTCTTTTTTAGCCTCTGCCGTTACCATTAATACAGGGATATGTTTTAACTTATCGTCTGCACGTATTGCTCTTAAAAGATCAATACCCTGCATTCCAGGCATATTCCAATCCGTAACTACAAAATCAAACACTTGATTTTGCAACATAGGCAAAGCTGTAGACCCATCATCAGCTTCTTGAACGTTAGTGAAACCTAAGTCACGTAACAGGTTTTTTATAATGCGTCTCATTGTTGAAAAATCATCAACTACAAGAATTTTCATGTTTTTATCCAAAACATCCCCCAGTGAGGTATTAACCTTTGTTTACTTACTACTAATTTATCCAGTCATTGATTTTAGCTTTAAGCTTAATCATCGCCTGACCATGTATCTGACTTACACGCGATTCACTTACATCGAGTATATGTCCTATTTCTTTTAAATTCATTTCATCGTTGTAGTACAAAGAAAGCACCATTGCATCACGCTCTGGTAATGACTTAATTGCACTTAGCAAAGACTCATTAAACCTATCATTTTTAACATTATTAAAAGGTTTATCTTGTGCTAAATCTTGGCCTACAGGAGTAATAACATCCTCATCTACACCAAGGTCTTCAATGCCTAATATTTTACTCGTATTCGCATCATTTAAAATATGATGGTACTCATTGAGCGAAATTTCAAGTTTTTCAGCAACTTCTATGTCCGTTGGTTCGCGGTTCAGACTACTTTCGAGCTCAGTAATTGCTTCTGCAACTTGCCTGTTTTTACGGTGAACTGAACGAGGAGCCCAATCACCACGGCGCATTTCATCAAGCATAGCACCGCGAATACGAATACCTGCAAAAGTTTCAAAGCTTGCGCCTTTTGTTGCATCAAAGTTTTTCGAAGCTTCTATTAAGCCTATCATTCCTGATTGAATTAAATCATCAAGTTGAACGCTAGGTGGTAATCGAGCAATTAGATGACATGCCACTTTTTTAACAAGTGATGCATGCTTCTCAACAATCACATTTAAATTTTGTGTTGATTGATATCCCATAGCTCTATTCACCAGTGTTGTCATAATTAACCGTTTACTAGTTTCTCAATGAAAAACTCTAAATGCCCAGATGGTTGGTTGGGTATTGGCCATTTAACTGCTTTTGTTGCCAGCGTTTTAAACGCAAGAGCGGCTGGCGAATTTGGAAAGAGCTCTACTATTACTTTTTGACGACGTGTTGCTTTGCGCATATTTTCATCATAAGGAACCGTTGCTACTAGCTCCATTGATACATCTAAAAAGCGGTCGGTAACTTTAGATAGCTTTGCAAACAATTCAGTGCCTTCACGCATACTGCGCACCATATTGGCAACAATTTTAAATTTATAAACGCCGTGCTCACGACTTAATACTTTAATAAGTGCGTAAGCGTCGGTGATTGATGTCGGCTCATCGCATACAACAACCATTACATCTTGCGCTGCACGCGAGAAGCTCAGTACCATGTCTGAAATACCAGCAGCTGTATCTACAATTAAAATATCAAATTCGGTATTCAATTCGCTAAACGCACGAATTAGCCCAGCATGCTCAGATGGTGATAATTCAACCATACTTTGCGAACCCGATGTAGCGGGTACAATTTTAATTCCTGCAGGGCCTTCAACTAAAATTTCATCAAGCTCACATTCACCAGACAAGACATGTGACAAGTTACGCTCTACACGTAAACCAAGCATCACATCACAGTTTGCTAAACCCAAGTCAGCATCCAGCACTAATACTCGATTACCTTGCTGCCCAAGTGCAATAGCTGTATTTAGAGAAACATTTGTTTTCCCTACTCCACCTTTACCACCGGTTACAGCGATAACTTTTACGCCGTTGTTATTGTTTTGACTCATTTTGCGCAGGCCGCTTGCTTGATCTAATACTGTGTTAATCATACATCCCTACTGTGCTTGGCGCCACTGCTTGGTGCCTTGAATGTTGTTCTTTTGTTCTTTTTAAATATAATTGCTCAGCCTTTTTAACTAGTTTCTCAGCATTTGCAACACGAATATCCTCTGGTACTCGTTGACCATTAGTAAGATACCCTATTGGAAGGCGATTTTGAATCGCAATACTAATAATCTCACCCAAACTTAATGATTCGTCTAACTTAGTGAAAATACAGCCACTTAACTGTACTTTTTTAAAGTGACGTACAGTTTCTTGCAATACATTAATTTGTGCTGTCGCGCTAAGTACTAAGTAGCTGCGAATATCTACACGTTGGTTACGCATTAACGTGTTTAATTGCTCAGTTAAACGTAAATCTCGCTGGCTCATACCTGCTGTGTCAATTAATACTAGACGTTTATTTCGTAAATGATATAAAACTTCAGCTAATTCATTAGCATCTTTAACTTGCTTAACACCACAACCAATAATACGACCATATGTTGCAAGTTGTTCATAAGCACCAATTCTGTATGTATCAGTGGTTATTAACGCCACTTTATCGGCACCATATTTTTGTGCGCCTAGAGCTGCAAGCTTAGCAACAGTCGTTGTTTTACCCACACCTGTTGGACCCACTAACGCATATACACCACCTTGGCGAAGTATTTCATTATTGGTTGTTTGCATTTGATCTTCGACCATAGTTAACAATGCTTTCCAACCTTGCTTACGAGACACATCATCAGGTACAAAACATGCCATTTGCTGTGCTACTTCTTTATCGATACCCATACCGACTAAACGGTCAACCATACAAGCGCGTGTTGGATCGCGACGCGCCATATCTTGCTGCATCAAGCCTGATACTTGGTGTTCTAATAATTGACGGATTGCGTTCATTTCTTCACGCATTGTTGTCATTTCTTCGCTTTCATTATTAGGTGCTTGTTGGCGAGTGGTTACTGGGCTATCTAAATCATCAAAGTCGCGGTCTAAATCATCAAAGCCTAAGCTATCCGCTTGAGTTTGTGGACGAACTGGCGCAGCAGCTTCAGGAGCAAACATATTTTTAGTACGCTGCCCCATATCAGGTTCTTGATAGTTATCAGTAGTATCAATACCCGATTGTGAAAACATCGATGCAAGCTCAGGAGAACGAGGACGCGGTGATTGACGCTCTAATAATGCTTGTAGGCTGTCAGCAACTTTTGCTTGAGGCTCAGGCTTGGCACGCTGTGGCTCTGGTTTTACAAAGTTATGCATGCTTTGTTGTGGCGCCTGAGTACGCGGCTCTGCAGGGCGTTGTGGTTGCGCTGCTACTTTAGGGGCTGCTTTGTCATAATCAACTGCCGCTACAATTTCTACACCGTTAGCCAGTTTTTTATTTGACATAATAACCGCATCAACACCTAACTCATCTTTAACTTCTTTAAGTGCTGTGCGCATATCTTTAGCAAAAAAACGTTTAATTTTCATGATTCAACCCCTGTTAAAATCTTATTGTTGGCCTACCGAGCTTACAATTTTGATCTGTCTTTCGTCTGGTACCTCTTGATAAGACATCACTCTCAATCCTGGAATGGTGTACTTAACAAAACGAGATAACACAGTGCGTAACATTCCTGACGTTAGCAATATAGAAGGTTCGCCGGCCATTTCTTGATTTTGATGCGCTTGTGTCAATGACACTTGAAGTCGCTCTGCAAGTCCTGGCTCAATACCGGCACCTTCATCGCCTGCATTTTGCAATGACTGATGCAACATCTGTTCCAACTCAGGCGCCAAGGTTATGACAGGGATTTCTGATGACATACCCACCGCATCTTGAACAATTAATCTACGCAGTGAAATACGCACTGCAGCCGTTAATACATCAGGGTCTTGACTACGTGGGCCATACTCAACAAGAGTTTGAACAATTGAGCGCATATCGCGAATAGCCACGCCTTCATTTAATAAATTTTGTAGTACTTTTACAATAGCAGTTAATGGCAATACATCAGGTACTAGTCCTTCCACTAAGCGAGGATGGCTTTTAGCAAGCATATCAAGTAGGTTTTGAACTTCTTCATGCCCTAGTAATAACGCTGCACTGTTAGTTAATAACTGGCTAATATGAGTGGCAACTACCGTAGCTGAATCTACAACGGTATAACCTAGTGATTGTGCTTCATCTTTTTGATCTGGCTTGATCCATACGGCATCAAGGCCAAACGCAGGATCTTTTGTTTCAACCCCTTTAATTGGACCAAATACTTGTCCTGGGTTAATCGCTAGCTCGTCGCCATGCTTAAGCTCGCTTTCACCGGTTGAAACCCCCATTAGCGTTATTCTGTAAGCATTAGGGTCAAGCTCTAAGTTGTCGCGTATATGTACCGGCGGTACTAAAAAACCAAGCTCTTGAGAAAGCTTTTTACGTACACCCTTAATACGATTAAGTAGCTCACCACCTTGTGATTGGTCCACTAACGGAATTAATCTATAACCGACTTCTAAGCCAATTACGTCAACCTGTTGAACGTCATCCCAGCCTAGTTCTTTTTGTTCTTGTTTATTAGCAACCCCCGTTGCAACGCTTCCGCCATTAGCGGCCTCTTCAGCTTCTGCCGCAGCAGCTTTTAATTTACTTTGCTGTGTGTAGTAAGCTAAGTAACCCAGTAACGCACCTAAACTTAAAAAAGCAATATGCGGCATACCAGGCACTAAGCCCATGATGATCAAAATACCAGATGCAATAAAGAGTGACTTTTCGTTGCCTAGTTGTTTCTTAAATTGGTCCCCCATATTGAGCGACTCATTTTGGCGTGTTACAACAATCGCGGTACCAATTGAAAGCAGTAAAGAAGGGAGTTGAGCAACTAAGCCATCGCCAATGGTAAGTAATGTATATACTTCCATTGCATTGCCAAAACTCAAATTGTGCTGGATCATACCGACAAATAAACCACCAACAATATTGATGATTAGTATAACAATACCTGCAATCGCATCACCTTTTACAAATTTACTCGCACCATCCATTGAGCCGTAAAAATCAGCTTCGCGAGTTACTTCCTCGCGGCGGTCACGCGCTTGTTCTGCGCTGATAAAGCCTGCGTTCAAATCGGCGTCAATTGCCATTTGTTTACCCGGCATTGCATCAAGGGTGAAACGCGCAGATACCTCAGAAATACGACCAGCACCTTTAGTAATTACTACAAAGTTAATAATGATCAGGATTAAAAACACAACCAAACCAACAGCGTAGTTACCACCAATAACAACTGAGCCAAACGCTTCAATTACTTTACCGGCAGAGTCACCACCATTATGGCCTTCAAGTAACACAACTCGAGTACTGGCAACGTTAAGTGCTAAGCGCATAATTGTAGCGATTAGTAATACAGAGGGGAAAATACCAAATTCAACTGGCTTCATCGTGTAAACAGTTACAAGTAAAACCACTAACGCGAGAGCAATATTAAACGAGAAAAGGATATCGAGTAAAAATGGCGGTAGTGGTAAAATCACCATTCCCAAGGCAGCAAGCACAAGCAAAGGTGTACCTACCCCTTTGGCATAGTCTTTTTTGTCTCTGTTAAGTTGTTGTAATACCGCTTTAAAACTCATAATTCTACAATTTCAAAAAATTGACACTACGTAGAATTTGCAATAACTATTCCAAGTTACTCAGTTAACGGTTTAATACTTGTAGGCATCAGGGATTGGCAGCTTTTTATTGAGCTTAGTTGGACGTTTACCGCGCCCTTTATTAAAGCGCTTAAGCTGAAATACATACGCTAAAACTTGTGCTACTGCGGTAAATAGCTGATCGGGTATTTGCTCTCCTACTTCAGCCGTATGATAAAGCGCTCGGGTCAACATGGGGGATTCTAATATAGGTACTTCATTCCCTATTGCTACTTTTCGAATTTGCATCGCCATTTCATCAATGCCTTTAGCAAGCACTATAGGCGCACCTGCGCGCTCCGTGTCGTATTTTAATGCTACAGAGTAGTGAGTTGGGTTGGTAACAATAACATCAGCGTCAGGAACATCTTGCATCATGCGGTTTTGCGACATTTGCCTTTGTGTTTGCCTAATGCGCGCTTTTATTTGTGGGTCACCTTCAGAGTTTTTATACTCATCTTTAATTTCTTGCATTGTCATTTTAAGTTGTTTGTTATGGTTGTAACTTTGAAATGGTGCATCAATGGCGGCAATAACAATTAAAGTGCACGAAAGGCCTAAAAACATCCACCCTAAAATCTCTAAGGCATGAATAATATTACCCGGCGCACTTTCTAAACTTAAATGCAGTATTTCATCAAAATAAGTATTAATTAAAAACACTGCAAAACTTGCTACTAAACCAAATTTTAAAAGTGACTTTACAAGCTCAATAGCCGCTTGTGGGCCAAACATCCGCTTAAAGCCTTTCATTGGCGACATTTTACTTGCTTTAGGTGCAGCAGCTTCCCAGCTAAAGTTAAAACCACCGAGTAACGTATTACCAATAAATGCAGCCAAAACGATAATTAACACAAACATAGCCATAGGAAACATCAACGCGTCTGCAACCTCTCCCCACACGGCAAACATTTTAGTAGTATCAAAGGCTTCGTTGCGGTTTAAGCTAAGGGTTCGGCCCATTACATTGTATAAACCTTTACCAATTTCAGGACCATACATCAAAAGCGATATAGCCGAAAAAATAAGTACAAACATGGTACCTAACTCTTTTGAGCGTGCTATTTGGCCTTTCTTTTTAGATTCTTCAAGCTTTTTGGATGTCGGTTCTTCTGTTTTTTCTTGTCCTGAGTCTTCAGACATGACTTTCTCCTAAGGTGAGCAACCAACTAAAGTACACATTAGCTCAACCATTTTTAACCATTGAAACTCAAACTGAGTAACAAAGTTACCTAGTGTTGCCCAAATAATAATAAGTCCAGCTACCAAGGTAAACGGAAAACCAATAGAGAAAATATTTAATTGCGGCGCTGCACGCGTCATAATCCCAAACGACATATTAATAACGAGCATTGCGGTAAGCGGTGCAAGTGAGAGTACCAGTGCTGTAGTAAACATCCAGCCACCCCAAGTCACTATGTCCCAGTAATGATCTACAGACCACCATGTGCCATCAATGGGTAGCACTTGAAAGCTATGCACCACCATTTGAATCATCATTAAATGACCGTTAAAAGCAAAAAATAGCAAGGTGGCCAAAATAAGGAAAAACTGGCCAACCGCTGGGACGCTTGCGCCATTAGAGGGGTCAATAACCGAAGCAAAACCTAAACCGGTTTGCATCGCAAGTATTTGCCCTGCTAACACAAAAGTATTTAATAAAAGTATAGATGCAAAACCAATAGCAACACCAATCAGCATTTGTTGAATAACGACTAAAATCATCTCAAACGAAAATAAATTAGTGAATGTAGCGGGCGGCAGAACAGGAACGACAAGAAAAGTTACAACAACTGATAACCCCATTTTTATACGCGTAGGGACATTTTTAGCACCTAAACCAGCCATAATCATAATCATTGAGCTAATGCGTACTAGGGGCAGCAAAAAATCGCTCAACCATTGAATAACAACTGCAAAGGGGTATTCCACGTTTAACCTGCAATTTCAGGAATAAGTAATACTAGGCGAGTAAAAAAATCCATCAGTTCTTGAGTAAGCCAGTGCCCACCTACAATTAGCGCACTAATGGTAATTAATAAACGAGGTAAAAAGCTCAACGTTTGTTCATTGATTGATGTTGCCGCCTGAAACACAGCAACCACTAAACCAATAATTAGGCCTGGGACAACGATTGCAGACACCAATTTAATAACTAAAAACAGCGCGTCACTTAGAATATCAACAAAAATTTCCGGTTCCATGTTGTACTCCTATTGTTGGGTCATGTTAATGCTTTGCATACTAAGTCCCTAAACCAAAGCTTTTAGCTAGAGTCCCCATCACTAAGCTCCAACCATCAACAAGTACAAACAGCATAATTTTAAACGGTAAGGACACTATCATGGGGGAAAGCATCATCATACCCATCGCCATTAATACCGAAGCGACCACTAAATCAACAATTAAAAATGGGATAAAAAACATAAACCCAATTATAAATGCCGTTTGCAGTTCGCTGGTTACAAAGGCCGGTATTAACACTATTAATGGCGTATCTTGTGGCGAATTTAGCTGATCGTAACCAGCAATTTTAGCGAACGTTTCTAAATCTTTTAAACGCACCTGTGAAAGCATAAATGCTTTCATTGGCTCTTTAGCAAGCTCTAAAGCCTCTACTGATGTAACCTGCTCATTTAAGTAAGGCTCTATAGCTCGCTCGTTTACCTGCTGATAAATAGGCGCCATTATAAAAATACTTAAAAAAAGTGACATACCTAATAACACTTGGTTTGACGGTGTTTGCTGTAAGCCAATTGCTTGGCGCAAAATGGCGAGTACAACAATAATTCGTGTAAAAGAGGTCATCATAATTATGGCGGCCGGTATAAAACTCAGCGCCGTCATAATTGCTAAAACTTGTAACGTTACTGAGTAATCTTGTGTGCCATCAGCGTTTGTTGTAATAGTAAGGGCATCAATTCCTTCTGCACTTACATTTGGTACAAACACCATGGCAAAAATAATAAGCAGCCACTTTGTCATAGGTTTAATTCTTTTTATTTTGGTTTGATTGCGGGTTTAAAAGTTTACCAAATCGTTTAGCGAGTTCAGGCAGTTCTTTTTCACTTAATGGGGTTTCTAACTTGTGTAAATAATTAATACTGTGGGGAGTTACACCAAGTAAGTGCTGAGCATTATCTATCTCAACAACCATTAAACGCTCGCGAGAACCTAAAGGTAGACTTCTAACTACTTTAAACTCATCACTATTTGCTAAATTAGGGTTAAGCTTTTTAACAAAAAATGCCAGTACAATAATCAGTACTAGCACCATTACAAGCGACAGCACCATAGAGAGTATATCCCCAGTGGGTGTTGCCACATTTGCTTTTGAAAAAACGGTAGTCGTTAAAGCAACTAATAAGCTCATCGTAATTTTTTGATCCGCTCTACTTGGCTTATCACGTCAGTTAAGCGAATACCAAATTTGTCGTTTACTACAACTACTTCGCCATGAGCGATTAAAGTACCATTAACTAGCACGTCTAGCGGCTCACCCGCAACACGGTCAAGCTCAACAACAGAGCCTTGATTAAGTTGCAGTAAGTTACGAATGTTGATTTTAGAGCGCCCTACTTCCATTGAAATAGTAACGGGGATATCTAAAATAGTGTCGAGTTTTCGTTTTTCATCACCACTCATTTCATGTTTTGAATCACTTAACTCATCAAGCTCTGCAACATGTGCTTCGCCACTATCATCTGGGCCTTCGGCTTCTGCTAATGCTGCTGCCCATTCATCCATTGTGTCTTGATCATCGCTCATACTTTTAACCTTTTAATCAATTACCAGTCTAAGTCTACACCGTCAGAGAGGTGTAAATCATCTTCTAGTTCTGCTAATTCTGCATCTGAGTCAATTTTCTTGCCGCCTTTGGTAAACACATGCAGCTCAGATTTAACTGAATCAGGTCGTTTAATTTTTTCACTAATTTGAAGCGCAACATTATCGCGAGAGCGACCCATCTTGGCTCTAAATGTAGGGAGTTCCTCAACAAATACGGTTATATGCTCAGGCATTTCAACCGGAATAATATCACCTGCTTTTAATTCCATAATTTGCTTTAAGGTCAAATCAACTTCAAGTAACTGAGTCGACATATCAACCTCAACATCCATTATTTCATCACGAAGTGCTTTGCTCCAACGTAAGTCGGTATCCTCTGTATCAGATTGAACACCCGCATCTAAAAGCTCTCGGATTGGCTCAAGCATCGAATACGGAAGTGCAATATGAAAATCGCCGCCACCGCCATCAAGCTCAATATGAAAAGAGCTAATAACCACAACCTCTGTTGGACTTACAATATTCGCCATAGCTGGGTTTACTTCTGAATCGAGATATTCAAACGATACATCCATAACCGGTGCCCATGCTTCTTTATAATCTTCAAAGATTATTTTAAGGAGCATTTGTACAATCCGGCGCTCTGTTGGGGTAAATTCTCGGCCCTCTATCTTTGCATGATAACGCCCGTCACCACCAAAAAAGTTATCTACCAAAATAAACACAAGTCGTGCTTCCATGGTAATCAGGCCAGTGCCTTTTAAAGGCCTAAAACGGACCATATTTAAACTGGTTGGAACAAATAAAGTATGAATATATTCGCCAAACTTAATCATTTGCACGCCGTTAATAGACACCTCTGCGGTGCGACGCATCATATTAAATAGGCTAATTCGCATATGACGAGCAAAGCGTTCGTTAACAATTTCCAGCGTCGGCATACGACCACGTACGATCCGATCTTGCGAAGAAAAATCGTACTGAAGCGTACTTCCCCCGCCATCTTCACCTTCGTGTATATCTTCCTCTTCAACGTCATCAACGCCATGTAATAGCGCATCAATTTCGTCTTGGGATAATAAATCGCTCACGCTAACCCCTTATTGCATCACAAAGCCGGTAAACAATACCCGCTCAATTACTTTACTGCCTTCAACATCCATTAAGGCTTTTTGTACCTTTTCAAGTGCAGAAAAACGAAGTGTTTCTTTACCAGAGCTCGTACTTAATTCATCAGCTGTTGTAGTAGAAAACACGCTTAATAGCGTCCCTTCTATTAGTGGAATATGTTTTTTGGCTGTTTCTTCATTTACTTCGCCACGTACTAATAATTGTACTTTAATTTGTACAATTCTATCGCGACTTGAGCCAGGCACGTTAAATACAAATGGGCGTGGCATAGCAACATATAAAGCACTACCAACTTCTGCTGATGAACCAGAAGCTGCAGGAGCAGCATCAGTCGACATCGCAGTCTCTTCATCTAAGGTTTCAACTGGCGCATCCGAACCTGACATAAAAAAGTAACCCGCAGCACCACCTGCAATAAGTAGTACAGCTACTATGATTATTATTAGTTTCTTTTTACTTTTACCGGTTTCTTCGATTTCTAAACTTGCTTCTTCAGCCATCATGATTCCTTTAATCGCAAAGGTACTTGCTTGTTTTAACTATTATAATAGCAGTACTTAGGCATAGTAATCTATTGATGATGAAGTTTGTTGTCGAGAACTTTGTGCAGTGTTATTTGCTTGCTCGTCATTTTCATCATTAACTGACTTATTATTAGCCAAATTACCTTGGGCTCCACTCTCACTTTGCTCAGCTGTTTCACCACCTGATTGCCCATAAGAAATAGTGCTTTCACCAAGCTCTAGCCCTTGTTGCGCTAACATTTCACGTAAGCGCGGCATTGATTGTTCAAGCGCTTCTTTGGCTTGCTGGTTTTGTACAACAAAGTTTATATGTGCTTGTTCTGCATCGCTACGAATACGTATTTGCATGCTGCCCATTTCTGGAGGATCGAGGCGAATTTCTGCTTCTTTATTATTAATGCTCAACATTGAGCTAACGCGCTCTTGCAGTAATTTAGCTGCATCACTTTTAACAATATTAATTGCCTGCATTACACCTGGATCAATACTTACTTGCTTAACTTGTGATGTACTTTGTAATTGTTGAGTTTGAATTATTTGGGTATCAAGTAAGCTCTGCTCGTAACTTAATGAGTCGTATTGGCTTAATGTGCTCGTTTGCTGAGTATTTAAAGCGGCTGTAATTTGCGTAAATACTTGTGCTACGCGTCCAGGAGTTTGTTCTGCCGTTATTTTTCTAAGCCCATCTTTTTGTAACTCTTCAAATGATTTTAATAAATCATCACGCTTAGCTGAGGTTGCTACGGCTTTATTAATATCCGCGCCTTCGTTTGTAGATGCCTTTAAGCTTAACTTTTGTGGATCATATACTGTATTAGGAGTCTCTGAGGCCACAAACGTTTTTGAGTCTGATTTAGCGGTATCAGCAAGCCCAATTTCAATAGAAGCTTTTAACTCATTAACTGTTTGCTTAAGCACTGACAACTGCTCGCCTTTAGGCTGCTCTGTTTTAATATATGCGTTTAATTGCGTTAATAAACTTTGTTTTTCAGTTGTATTAAGTGAATTTATTTCTGCGCTAAAAGAGTGTTTTGTTACCGCGCTTTGCGCTTTTTCGTTATCAGTAATAAATTGTGCAAGCATTTGCTTAAGATTTGAAGTGTTACTAGTTGCGCTATTTGTTGAATCAGCGTTCTCTAATACCT
Source organism: Pseudoalteromonas sp. SG43-3 (assembly GCF_014164385.1). NCBI lineage: Bacteria > Pseudomonadati > Pseudomonadota > Gammaproteobacteria > Alteromonadales > Pseudoalteromonadaceae > Pseudoalteromonas > Pseudoalteromonas sp. SG43-3. Next base: position 40,639 of record NZ_JACJFC010000007.1, on the reverse strand, counting down.
TAACTTGCGCGTTAAGTTGTGAGCGCTGCTCAGACGTTAAACTAGCAATAACGCTATTAGCTTTAATTAAGCTCGCATCTTTAGTCATTAACGTATCTATTGCTGCATTATTATCACCTTCAGTTGTGGCTAAAGGAGACTGAGTAACGCTCGCTTTGTCGGCGGGAGTTGGCAAAACTGTATTATTTTTATCAGCAGACTTATTTTGTCCTAGCTGCTCTTTAGAACTCATTAATGCAAATTCAGGTTTTTCTACTGTAGAGCCAGGGCTGTCATCTGGCTTTTTATTTATAGAATTTAATGGCCCTTCAATAGCTTCAGCAACACCACTTTTCCGATGCTTGCCTTCATTTAATGGTAAAGAGTTCAAAGGTAGTGAGCTTAAGTTATCGCTTTTTGAATCAATTAATTTAGCCGTTTTAGAGTCTACATTAGTGGCAATTGGATTTTGCACTACACTCGCTGTATTCGCTTCTTCAGTCGTTACTTCATCACTTGTATTAGCAGATAAAATTACTGAGGTGGTTTCTAAGTCTGCGTCTTCTGATTCTATACTTTTAGTTGCATCGAACGGCTTATTAATCGAGGTGCTCATTGCTTGTGCTGAATTAATTTGATCAAGCATCTCAACAGATAAAAAAGTAACTTCGTCTGTTGTTATTTCATCTAGCTTTACGCTCAGATTTTCATTTTCTTCTGGCTGTTTATGCTTAGGTATGGCAATCGAGTTTTCGGCATCGGGATTTTTATTGCCCTTAAGCAAAGGCCCCATAGAGTTATGCGCTTCGTTTAGCTGGCTTAAAAATTCCTCGCCTAAATTTCCTTCGCCATTAGCTAAGCTATTGTCTTTAAAAGCTAACAGTGAATCTTTTTCAGAAGAAACTAAAAACGAAATGTTATTCATCGCCATAAATCACCTAATACCATTACGGCAATATGCCACCGCATACCGCCAAAAGTTGAATACCACTAAGTAACAAAGCAATTAACGTGCCTGAATTACAAAGCTTTCCGACGTTGAAAAAACTGATTAGCTGAAAACTCATCTAACATTTTTTGCTCGTTTTTAGCCATTAATGCATTTGCTTTGAGTTTTTGATTCTCGATTAATTTGGCAACTGCTTTAGCTTTAATTTGCTGCTTAAGCCATAGCGTTTTACGTTGAGTAACAACTTGCTTAGCGGTATTTACTGTACTTGCTTGTTGGCGAATTGCCTCTTCAATTTTAGCTATAAAAGCATGGTACTGACCAAACCCTGCACTAGATAAACCCGACTTACCTTTTAGGTGTAACTGTTGAGAATATTCAAGTCTAAAGTTATTTAAGCCTTGCAGCTTTTGTTGATTTGCTTGCAAATTTTGATTGGCTTGTAAGTAACTCATGCGCAAATTTTCTTCTTTATCATTTTCAATTTTGAGCAATAAATCGAGTTTATTTTTAGCCATTATGCTTGTCCTAGTAACTGAGCAAGACCTTGCAGACCATCATCGTAACTAATGACATCTCGCATACCTTGTTGTAAAAATGCATTTACTCTTGGCATCATATTTATGGCTTGGTCGAGCATTTGATCGGTCCCTTTTTGATAAGCACCTAAAGTAATCATATCTTTGTTTTGTTGATACATTGAATAAACTTGCTTAAGTACACGGGCTTGTTGCATGTGTGGTTCAGAAACGACTTGAGGCATAACACGCGAAATCGATTTTTCTATATCTATAGCGGGATAGTGCCCGCTGTCGGCTAAATCACGCGATAATACAATGTGGCCATCTAAAATAGCTCGCGCTGCATCAGCAATAGGGTCTTGCATATCATCGCCTTCACTCAACACCGTAAAAAAGGCGGTAATTGAACCTTGCCCTTCACCGCCATTACCAGCACGTTCCACCAGCGCAGGTAATTTAGCAAACACCGAAGGCGGATAACCCTTTGTAGCAGGCGGCTCGCCTACAGCAAGTGCAATTTCACGTTGCGCCATTGCATAACGCGTTACCGAATCGAGTAACAATAATACGTTTAAACCCTGATCTCTAAAATACTCTGCAATAGTTACGGCGCTCTCACAGCCTTTTAAACGCATAAGCGGTGATGAATCAGCGGGCGCTGCGACAACAACTGAACGTTTGCGCCCCTCTACACCGAGTATTTCTTCAATAAATTCTTTTACTTCGCGACCACGCTCCCCCACTAAACCAACAACAATGACATCGGCTTCGCTACCTCGGGTCATCATACCGAGAAGTACTGATTTACCCACACCAGAGCCTGCAAATAAGCCCATGCGCTGGCCTTGCCCTACTGTAATAACCGAGTTAATAGCACGCACACCTACATCCATAGGCTTAGTGATTGGTCTTCTTGAAAGCGGGTTTATAGTATTTTGTGCAAACTTTAAATGATGCTCAGCATTAATTTTACCAAGGCCATCTAGCGGTCGCCCTAAGCCATCAACCACGCGCCCTAGTAAACTCATCCCTACAGGTAAACCTAAGTTATTAACTTGAGGAATTACACGCGCACCAGGAAGTACACCAGAGATATGATCATTAGGCATTAAATACAAAGTTTGATCGTTAAAACCGACTATTTCGGCGTCTACAAAGCCGTTCATAGTTTCTATTTTACATTGGCTACCAACGGGAGCACGTAAACCTCTAGCCTCAAGGGTAAGGCCAACAACACGCGTTAAAATACCTGCCACAGCAGGCGCTGGGGTTTTAATATGTTGTTGATATTGAGATAAGCGTTCGCTTAAAGGTGCACGTTGAGTTGACATAACACGCCAATAAAATAGTTAGATACCACTATTATGCAAAAAACTATCCAACGTTTCTTTGACACGTGTTTTAAGGGTCATATCGAGTGATGATTGCGCTGTTTTAACTTCACAGCCACCGCGCTCAAGAGTGGGCTCTGCCATTAGTTGCCAGTTATTATCAATAATGGTTTGTTCACCGTAACTCTCTTTTATGAGCTCTAAATCTTCGGGGTTTAAATGAATTCGTACTTTTTCTTGCTCGGCATTAAGAGAATCTATACTTTGCTTTAACGTATGTAAAATCACATCTGGCGATGTTTTTACTTCTTGATAAATAACAGCTTCCGCTAACATACTAGCAAGTTGTACTAATTGCTTTTCAGCTTGTTCATCGACTTTATCTAGCGGTGCAGTAAGTCCCTCTAAAATAGTTTTTAAACTTGTTAACTGCTCTTCAATTAATGGTTTTACGTCATCAAGGCCTTTGGTTTTACCTTGCTCTAAGCCTTCTTTGTAGCCAGCCTCTTTGCCTTCGCCAACGCCTTTTTCAAAACCGTCTATGTAGCCTTGCTCATGACCTTGCTTGAGGCCTTCTTCGTAGGCGTCTTGCCTAATGCGTTCAAGCTCAACCATAGTAAGCGCAGGCAATTCTGGTTCTTGTGGCTCATCAATTGGCATTTCTTCAGCTAATTCTTTTTTATACAGATCACTAAGCGGTGTACCGTAAGCTGTAGAGCGATTGCCAAAGCTGCTCTCATCTGGTGCTACATCTGGAATAGCCCAGTTTTTTAATAATTCATCTGCTTCATCAGCCCGAAGTGTGCGCCCTTTGAGTTTGCTCATGGTTTACAAGAACTCCTCGCCACCGCCGCCGCCCAGCTGAATTTCACCTGAGTCAGATAAACGACGCGCTGTTGATAAAATCTCTTTTTGCGCCGCTTCTACTTCACTTATACGAACAGGTGCCATAGCTTCTAAATCATCAGCAAGCATTTCGGCTGCACGCTTAGACATATTGCCCAGTATCTTATCTTTAAGGGCATCGTCGGTGCCTTTAATTGCTTTCATTAATACGTCTTGTTGTACTTCTCGCAGGATTGCTTGAATACCACGGTCTTCAACATCCATTAAGTTTTCAAACACAAACATTAAGTCTTGAATTTGCTGCGACATCTCTTCGTCATGCTCACGAATAGAGTCCATTAACTGCCCTTCTACATTGGTATCTAGGTAGTTCATTATATCTGCAGCTGCTTTTAAGCCACCCATTTTAGCGGCTTGTGCACCTGCTTGGCCGGCAAATTGTTTTTCCATAATTTCGTTTAGCTCTTGCAGTGCTGCTGGCTGAACTTCTTCAAGGTTTGCAATACGCATTGTTAAATCTAAACGCACTTTTTCAGGGAACTGAGCAATAATCTCAGCTGACTGTTCTGGCTCTAAATACGATAATACAATGGTTTGAATTTGCGGATGCTCATTACGAATAATGTTTGCTACCTGCTTAGAGTCCATCCATTTTAATGAATCCAAGCCTTTAGCACCTGAGCCCATAACAATTTGGTCAATAAGGCTAGCGGCTTTGTCTTCACCAAGTGCTGCTGTAAGCGCTTTTTTAATAAAGTCTTCTGACTGAAAACCAATGGTACTAAAGCTTTGAATTTGTTCTATAAACAAGTTGTGTACAGCGCTAATTTTAGCTTGAGATAAATCCTGTAGCCCAGCCATTGCCATACCCACTTTTTGCACCTGTTTAGGTTCTAAGTGTTTAAGGATTTGCGCGGCATCTTCTTCTGATAAACTCAAAAGTAATATAGCGGCTTTATCTACCCCATCTAGCTTATCAACATCAAAGGCTGGCGGGAGTTGTTTTTGTTCTTGATCAGTCATCTTCTGTTAACCACGCTTTCACTACTTGTGATGATAGTTCTGGTTCGTTAGCTACAAGGGCACGAATTGCTTTGAGTAAATCTTCGTCGCCATGTAAATCCGGTAACTGCAGTGTACCATCACTTGAGAAACCAACCGAAGCAGAATCAAAGTCTTTATTTAGCATATCAAGTGTATTGTCGCCAATATCTACGCCTGAACTTAATGCATCTTCGTCGTATTCTTCTAGTGTATCGTCTGGGTAAATTAAGCGCTTAAGCATTGGTTTTACTACTGCCATTATCAATACAATTATAACTAAGGCGCCTAGTACAAGGCGGGCTATTTTCATAAACCAGTCTTGTTCCCACAGTGGCACTTCTATTGCTAAATTTGTTGCTTCACGTACAAACGGCACTGTTACTACTTCAAGTGCATCACCACGTTGCATATCAAAACCTACACCACCTTGTAATAAGCGACGAATATTTGACAATGCCTCTACCGAGCGCGGGGCCATAGTTGTTTCGCCGTTTTCTCCCACTTTAGGGACATAGTCAACAGCAACTGACACACTTATTCTGCGTATTACACCACTTTGCTGGCGCTTGTGAGAAATAGTTGTATCGAGTTCATAATTACGTGTTGCTTCTTTGTGGCTACGTGTTGGTGACGTAGCTGTGCCTGCGCCGCCTTGTCCTGCAACTTCAGGGATGTTTGAGTTTAGCGGTGGTTGATTTGTAAGCGCACCAGGAATACCAACAGCTAAACCACCAATGTTATTTTCTTCAAATGTGGTTTCGCTTCTAACCGCTGGTAGGTCTGGGTTATAACGCTTTTGAGTTTCCTCAACTGAGCTAAAGTCCATGCTCAAATCAACTTGAGCTGTATAGTTTGCAAGCCCAACAACCGGTATTAAAATACTGTCTATTTTTTCAAGATACTCTTGTTCGCGCTTACGTTCTAAATCGTATTCTTTACGAGAGCGTGCTGCTAATGAGCTTTGCGAACCTGAATTTAATAATCGACCATTTTGGTCAGTGACTGTAACACGTGCAGGCTCTAAGCCTTGTACTGCAGAAGCAATCATATCAACAACAGAGTCTACTTCTTCACGGTCAAGTGAGCGGCCACGCTTAAGTGTTAATACAACAGTAGCGGATGGTTTTTTCTCTCTGCGGGCAAATACGTTTTCTTTAGGGATGGCTAACAATACTTTGGCGCGAGTAATGTTATTTAGCTCTTCAATGGTGCGTGCTAATTGCTGTTCACGACCATGTTTTAAACGTTCACGCTCCAAGCGTTGGCTTACACCAAAGCCCATATCTTGCATAATTATGTCAGAGCCAGATGCAGGGCCTTGCTCTAACCCTTCGCGGGTCATTAGCAATTTAATGTTTTGGTATTCGCTTTCATCAACCGATACAACATTGCCATCTAGTTGGTATTCAATTTTTTGCGCATCTAAAAAGTCTAATGTTTGAATAAGTTCTTCTGTTTGCATTTTGCCTAACGGGCGCATATCTGGCTGACGAGCCCAAATAATAATAAAAATCGCGATAGCTAAACAAATAGCCAATGCTATAACCAATGTTACTTGGCGCAATACATCAACACCATTTAAAGCACTTAAGTAGCCTGACTTTTGTTCTTGTTGATCATCACCACCACTTTGGTCAATACCGCCACCAGCAAGTGCTAGGTCTGTAGATTGGTTAGATTGCGCCACAATAATTCTCCACTACCTAATTAAACAGGCATGTTCATGATTTCTTTATAAGCTTCAACAAGTTTATTACGAACCTGTACTGTAGCCTCAAAAGCAACTGACGATTTTTGAGAAGCAATCATCGCCTCAGCAAGGGATACACTTCGATCCCCCATCTCAACCGCTGTTACTTTTTGCGCGGCATCTTGTTGTAATCCGTGCACTGAATTTATTGCATCACTTAGCATGTCGCCAAATTGTGCTGTAGAAGTAGACTGCACCTGAGTTGGCAGTTTATTAGTTTGATTATTACGGCCGGCTTCTAAAGCCATTGATTGCATTTCTTGAAATACAGCACTGTTTTGAATTTTCATAATTTATCTCTGACACGCAGTGAACTCTTATAAGTAATAAAGCACAAAGCATGCCAAATAATTAATCATTAAAATACAATGGGTTAACTTTAATTTGTGTGAGTCAGAGTTTTGACAACCCTAAGCTCGCAGCGCAAACTTAGGGTTTATAGGAGGTTATGCAGGAAGTGAAATACCTAAATCGCGCATTTGCGCTAGTTTATAACGTAAAGTTCGTGGGCTTATACCCAACGTTTCAGCAACGTCTTTACGCTTACCTTGGCAACGTGCAAGGGTTTCTAAAATAATACGATGCTCTTTGTCTTTAAGCTCATCTTTATAGCTACCGGTATCTGCCGCTAGCAAACCTTGATTAGGCTCATCCTCAGCATGCAATTTTTCATCATAATATGCAGAGCTTAACGTGCTTTTATCAACACCTTTATCTGCATGAGCTAATTCTGTTGGCGATACGGTTTGCGCCGGTGCCAATGAAGGCTCCATAACAAAGTTATTAGATACTAAGTTTTCGATAAAAATAGCATGCTCGTTTATTGTATCGCCACTTCGCAGTATAAGTGCACGCTGTATAACGTTATCAAGTTCGCGCACATTACCAGGCCACGCGTGAGCCAGTAACTTTTGCTCGGCAGCTTTATCTAAATACGCCATAGGCTCCTTGCTTTTACTTATATGGCGCTCAATTAAATGCTTAGCCAATACAATAATATCGCCAGGGCGTTGGCACAATGGACGCCACATAAGTGGAAAAACATTAAGCCTGTAATATAAATCTTCTCTAAACTGATTTTCAGACACGGCTTCTTTTAAATCACGATTACTGGTTGCCAAAATACGTACATCGAGCTGAATTGTTTTACACCCCCCTAAACGCTCTACTTCACGTTCTTGCAGTACGCGTAAAAGTTTAGCTTGTAGTCCTAAGTCCATTTCAGTAATTTCATCAAGTAAAATAGTACCGCCTTGTGCTTGCTCAAACTTACCCGGACATGCTTGAATCGCCCCCGTAAAAGCCCCTTTTTCGTAACCAAATAACGTGGCTTCGAGCATATTTTCAGGAATAGCCGCGCAGTTAATCGCTACAAATGGCTCATTACATCGGCTCGACTTATCATGAATATAACGCGCAAGTACTTCCTTACCCGAACCACTTGGGCCAAGTACCATTACACTTGCATCAGAGCGTGCTACTTTACTTGCAAGCTCCAATAATTGAATACTAGTTGGATCAGCAACAACGGGGCCGTCGGTTTCTTTTGCTTTTTCAGGCAAATAACGGCTCACCATATTTAACAGCACTTCAGGTGCAAATGGTTTTGCCATGTAGTCAATTGCACCTAGGCGCATGGCCTCTACCGCATCGTCAATTGTGGCATACGCCGTCATCATCAATACAGGTAAATCAGGGTGGTTTAATTTAATACTGCGTAGTAAATCAAGTCCACTCATTGCGCCCATTTGCACGTCGCTTACAACAAGCGAAAATTGATCTTTTTTAAGCAGTAACATTGCTTGCTCAGCACTGCTCGCTGCAACACATTCAATACCCGACATTTCAAGGGTATCTATTAAGGCTTCACGAAGCCCTGCGTCATCTTCGACAACTAAAATAGTGTTACTCATAATGACCCCTCTAATTTAGATGTTGCCTTAATAGGCAGTAACAAGCTAAAGCAGGCACCACCATGCGTATTATTAGTCACATCAACACGGCCTTGGTGCGCACTAGCCACCGAACTCACTACAGCAAGCCCTAAACCTGTGCCCTGACTTTTTGTAGTAAAAAATGGTTCAAAAATTTTATCGCTTTGGCTTAAATCAACACCTGGGCCGTTGTCGCTCACACTAATACGAACCATATCTAAATCTTTTAAATCTCTTTGTGCGCTAATTTTTACTTTTGCGCCACCGCCAATAACTTGAATACTATTGTGCACTAGATTTTGAATAGCACTGGCCAATGCCGTTTTATTACCAACTATTTGTATATCGGGTTCTGGTAAGCTTACATCTAGCTCACTTTCATTAAGTGCGACCATCGCATCAGCACCTGCTTTAACTTCGGTTAAAAGCTGCTGCATTGAAACTTGCTCAACAACTTGCTGATCGCCACTTTTAGCAAATAACAGCATGTCGTTTACTTGAGTTTCTAAATCTTTTAAACGCGACATTAACTTTGTTTGAAAATTATCGCGAGATGCTTCGGGTAAGCGCTTTGACCCTAAATTAGCAGCATAAAGCATAGCGGCTGAGAGCGGCGTACGGACTTGATGCGCTAATGATGCAACCATTTTGCCCAGCGCGCTTAATCGCTGCATATGTGCAACACGTTTTTGTAAGCGGCGAGTTTCGGTTAAATCCGTCATTAAAATAAGTTGCCCAGGCTCTGGTGCTAAAGCAGTAATATCAAGTTTTATTAGGCGTCCGTCTTTTAAAGACACTTCATGGCCATCATCTTGATGTGGCCTAAAAGAGCGCTGAATAACATTAAACCAGCGTTCGCCTTCAAGTGGCTCGCCAAGCATATCAATCGCTATTTGATTCGCTTTTGCAATCAACCCTTTGCCATCAAGTACAACCACGCCTGCTGGCATGGTATCAACCAAATGCGAAAGCCAACTTGCTTGCTTGCGCAGATCGCTTAATTCACCAATGTACTCCTCTTGAAGTAAACATGGGTTATACTGATTTGCAGAAAAAAACTGTGGTTTTAGCACGCTAGCAAGGGCCATAATCAAATCTCGAATTGATGTAGATACATGTCTAAATGCACGATTTATACCAAAATTTATTTACATACTTATCATTAAGTTACATCAATAATTTGAGCGACATAAAAATGACGCACACAAAAAGGAATAATAATGAGTGAGCAAAAAAAGTGCCGTTGCCCGTGGCTCGACACCACTAAACCCGACTACGTTATTTACCATGATGAAGAATGGGGCGTCCCTCTTTATGATGATACAAAGCTGTTTGAATTTATCACTCTTGAATCAGCGCAAGCCGGCTTAAGCTGGTACACAATTTTAAAAAAGCGTAGCGGTTACAAAAAAGCATTTGCTAATTTTGATGTAGATAAAGTGGCACAATTCACACAAGATGACGTTGAGAGACTAATGCTTGATGAAGGGATTGTGCGCAACCGATTAAAAATTGCGGCAACTGTTAACAACGCAAAGTGCTTTATAGAAATACAAAAAGAATTTGGAAGTTTTAGTAACTACCAATGGCAGTTTGTCGATAATAAACCGATTATAAGTAATTTAAATAACGCTGAGGACTACCCAGCAATTACAGAGGCATCAACTGCATTTGCTAAAGATTTAAAAAAACGGGGTTTTAAGTTTTTAGGCCCAACAACGGTATATGCGCATATGCAGGCCTGCGGTATGGTTAACGATCACAGTAATGATTGTTTTAGGAAAGAAGAAATTATTAAGACTTTTAGTGAGTAAGTGATTTATAACCATAAAAGTGATTAGTTCACAAAGAGGTTAAGAGACGCTGCGCTTTAGAGAAGTAAAGCGTAAATTGACTATGGTTTCTCATTTACCTTCGTTTTTCTCTTTGTGAAATAACGTTTTATTTAAATGATTAAAAGCTACGCTTTTCACGCGAGCAAACTCAGCGTCTACCGCCAAGGTTTAAGTTTGGGTTATCTTGTAGACGCCATGCTTGCGTGACGGGCAAAGCCCGTAAAGTGATTGATCACAAATGAATAATAAATAACGAAAAGTATTTCACCATTTTCGTACTTCTAATCTCGTGAAAGATTATACTTTTTCATTTTCTCAACGAGTGTTGTTCTGCGAACCCCTAATATCTCTGCAGCGCGAGCTACAACGTAATCATAGCGCTCTAACGCTTGGGTAATTAAGCTAATTTCAAGCTCTGCTAAATAATCTTTAAGTTCAATACCATCATCAGGTAATAGCCCACTACCCGTTTGGCTAAACTCAGCGTCTGGCTCACTTTCGTAATCACTAAAGCCTGTACTAAATATGTCGTTAAAGGCGTCTTTTTCCATTAACTCTTCAGGGTATTCTGGCTCGTAGGCTTCAACTTCAATGTAACGATATTTGTTAGGTAAATCAGGAATATCGACCACTTTGTCAGGGAACATAATAACCATACGCTCCACCAAATTAGCAAGCTCACGAATATTACCAGGCCAAGCATGTTCTTTTAAGCTCTCAACTGCGCGCTCTGTAAACTTAGCGGTAGAACCAGTCTGGTCGTTAACACGGCGCATTAACTCTTTTAAAAGCAGCGGAATATCATCAGCTCGTTCACTCAGCGATGGGTTTTCGATAGGGAATACATTTAAACGGTAATATAAATCTTCCCTAAAACTACCCTCTTCAATCATTGTTTCAAGATTACGATGCGTGGCCGCAATAACGCGTACATCAGCTTGGATTGCCTTTGTACCACCAACACGTTCGTAGCTGCGTTCTTGCAATACTCGCAGCAACTTAACTTGCATTTGCAGTGGCATATCGCCTATTTCATCTAAAAATAGCGTCCCGCCTTGAGCTAGTTCAAAGCGCCCTTTACGAGCCGATATAGCACCAGTAAACGCGCCTTTTTCGTGGCCAAATAGTTCACTTTCGAGCAGCTCTGCCGGAATAGCACCACAGTTTACAGGTACAAACGGTCCATTAATGCGCTTTGAAAGCAAGTGTACATTACGGGCAACCACTTCTTTACCTGTGCCTGATTCGCCCAAAATTAAAACATTAGCATCAGTTTTTGCCACTTGTTCAATTAAAAAGCGAACATCTTTGACTGCCTCTGTTTCACCAACAAGTCCATCAAAAGTTTTATGTGGTTTAGAATGCTTATGCTCATTAGGCAGCATACGCTGATACTGCTGGCAGTCGTGAAGTAACTGAGTTGTTACTTCGTGATTAAACGGCTCGCAAATAAGCCCCACTACATTAGCTATACTTAATAGTGGTTTTAGCGTTTCGCCAATTAACAAAAAGGGTAATGTTGGATAGCGTTTAATTAAGCTTTCGTGGTCAAGTGATTGCAACGCTCCTAAAATAATCATGCATTCTTGCTGCTGATATTTTTTGCATTCTTGTTCAAAGCAGTCTTCGCTTAATAGTTGAGCAGCCTCACCAATAAAGCCAAGTGAAGCATTTAATCCTATTGCGCGGTTGTTATTATTATCTAAAATCAAGATCATATTTAGCGAGCCGTACTTTCACTAATTTGTATAATTAGTTAAATTGTAAGCCAGTTCAGCATGGATGCAAGTGATAGCGGCAGTTTTTTGACATAAACGCCAAAAAACAGGCGGGCTAGTTAAGTCAATCATACTTAATAGTTAATCATTAAGTATGGGTTATAGTTTTAACTTAGCCATTACTTAACTATTACCTAACTATTACCTAACTATAACTTAGCCCTAAAAATTAATTTACTCTGCAATAAAAATGCTATTGTTAGTAAATAAACTCAATTATAAATTTAAGTTGAAGTTACAAATGCCGATACATAAATAAGTGAAAATGCTTGGCATTAATATTGCTTTGTTCTTATAAAAGTATAAAAGCTTAATTAATTTTTTGTATTAGCTTTCACATAATTTTATCGTTTTAAATTTTAGGATTTTCCCATGGCTCATGTCTCAGTAAAAAAATACAGTCAAGTTCGTGCCAGTAGTATTGCCGAAATGGCTCCTTACGAACAAATAAACCTTATATTCAGTAATATTATCGGTCGCTTAGCAGCAACAAAAGGGTTTATTGAGCGCAAAGAAATACAAAAAAAAGGTGAAAACATTTCAGCCTGTGTTTTATTATTTGGTGCACTGCAAGACGCACTTAATTTAGAAGTAGAACAAGACCCTAGTATTTCTAACAATTTATTGGCACTTTACGATTACTGCCAGCGCCGTTTAACGCAAGCGAACATAAACAACGATATTGAAGCAATTGTGGAAGTATCAAGTATTGTTAAAGAAATTAAAGAAGGCTGGGATAATATTCCGCTAGATCAACGAAGCCCTGCGGTTTAATTTCAATTATGGACTCGCCAACATTTTCAGAGCCATTAACTAACTACTCTGAGCTCATACAAAACTTGCTTAGTAAAATTGAAGTGTTAGTAAATGATGATAATGCAGACGAAGCTCAGCCTCTTTTAGACACTTTAAATGTTGAACTAAAGCAATGGTGCGAGAGCAGCGACGGCCCAAGCGCAGAGCAATTAGAATTAGTTCAGCTTCGTATAAATACTATTTTAGTAAAAGCGAATAGTGCAAAAAACGAGTCATCTAAAGCTATTATTAAACATAAAAAATCAGGTAAGGCGATTAAAGCTTATAAAGCAAGTCGCTAAAATCTACTTAAATAGAAAACACAAAAAAACCGTTTTAAATAACGGTTTTTTTGTGCTTTCTTAATTTAGTTATTAATTTAATATCATACTTATCTACTAAGAGTTATCTCGTACTACGCCTGGCATATTCTCTAATTGAGCTTGAACATAACTGCTGGTGTTATTAAGGCTCGCCACTAATAAATCCATCGCATTATATTGAGCATATAAGCGAGACGATAGCGACTCCATTTTACTGGCAAGGTCCAAGCGCTGATCATCTAAATCGTCTAGCTGATTTGTTTTACTATCAATTCGGTTTTGGATAATGCCGTCAGAATCTGTATAAAAGCTCATTAGCTCATCAAAAGACTGTGCGAAGCCATCATCGTCATTACCTACAAAAAACTGCTGCACTAAATTTACATCTGCGTCTATTTGCTCATCGAGTGTTTCTGTATTTAGCGTTAAAACACCATAACGGTCTGTTTCTACACCTAGCCGCGAAAGTGATAACGAGTTACCGTCACCTAAATCAACTGATTCAGTTATTTCACTACGAAGCTTTGACATAACGCCTCGAAGTAGTGAATCTCCAGCCATGACTCCTGCACCCGCTTCACTTGAGGCACCTAGGTTATTGCTCAGCTCTAACAGCTCATTATAACTTTCAATAAAGCTATTTAAGCCTGCTCTAATATTATTATTATTTTCGGTAATTGATATGTCGCTTATGTCGTCATCGATATCGTGCGGTTTTTTAGCTGTTATTGTTATACCGTCAATCACTCCGGCAAATTCATTAGATGAACTACTTACAGTTAGCGAGCCATCAATGGTAATTGATGCATCAATTGCTGCAATTACTTCACTCGCATTTTGCACACCAGCAGTGTCAAATGCCAAACGGGAAAGACCATTTACATCAGTGTTATTACCATCGGTATCAGCAATCTCTATTTTAATTTCATTTTCTGCACCGCTATTTTTAGCGGACATAACCAAATGCTGGCCACTATCATCAGTAATGATAGTCGCATTAATACTGTCGTTATCGTTGCTATCGTTTATCGCATCACGAATTTCACTAAGTGTCGCAGTATCTGAGACTTCAATTTCAAAGCTATTATCACCAGAGGTTAGGGTCATTGTTCCCTCACCTACCGCCGTATCAGCATCGAATGCTTGCGACAATATTTTATGCTCCGTGGCTAAGTTGTTAACTTTTACATCATAACCACCTGGTTGAGCATCTTCGTCTGCACTTATAGATATAAAGTCATCAGTACCTGATGTACTACGTTGTTGGTATTTGTCGCTATCACCCAATGCTTCCATTGAGGTTTGCACTTTTTCAAGCGCTGACTTAAGTGCACCAACAGCAGAAATATCTGTCGTTAATTTACCTTCTGTAGTATTTAAGCGAGACTCAGCCGGTGCTTGTTCAGCATTAACAAGTGCATCAACAATATCTGATACCGCTAGCCCTGAACCTAAACCAGTAAACGAAATAGCCATACTTCACCTCTTTGAATACTTAAAAATATATTAACTTAATATTGGTAATTACAACTACCAACTAAACTGTTTGGTCAATTAAAATTCCTGCAGATTCAGACAGTTTAGACACTAAACTTAATACTTCCTCAGAAGGGTATTGCTTAATAACTTCGCCACTGTTTTTATCGAGCACTTTAATCACATCGCGGCCTGAATCTTCATCAACTTTAAATTGTAAGCTGCGGTTCATTTCACCCATAAAATCCTGCAATTGTTGCGCCATTTGTTCTAGCTGTTCGCGTTCTAACGGCTGAGCTTTTTCATCTTGATTATTATTGTTGTATTGATTTTGCTGTAATTTTTGTTGATTTTGTGCATCCGTCTGCTTTACATCATCAATTGCTCGCTCAGTTAAAGAGTGAGCAGCTTGTCCTATTTGCTTATCATCACCAGCAATGGGAGTCGGTAATGTTGTAATTTCTGCGTTTGAAGTAATTGTATTCATAACAGATTCCTATGTGTACTTAATTAAACCAACAATAGCTTAGTTTATATTCTTAAACCACAAAAGGAGGTAGCTAAAGCCACCTCCTTTTTTAGAATACTAATACTGACTTTATGTATTAGTTAGCTAACCATTAAGCTATTACTTTTGACTTATTAACCTAATAAGCTAAGTGCTGTTTGTGGCAACTGATTCGCTTGCGACAAGATTGATGTACCCGCTTGTTGCAAGATTTGGTTTTTCGTCATCTCTGCAGTTTCAGTTGCAAAGTCAGTATCTTGAATACGACTGCGTGATGCAGATACGTTTTCTGAGATATTAGAGAGGTTACTGATAGTAAAATCCAATCGATTTTGTACCGCACCTAAATCTGCTCGCTGACTATCGATTTGAGCAATCGCACCATCAATAACAGCCAACGCATTTTGAGAGCCTGAAGCTGTAGATAAATCAACATCACCAATAGTATCCAATGCAGAAACATTCGCTGCAGTATCTGCACCTAAAGTTACATCACCTGATGTTACAGAAAACGCTTGAGTAGATGATAATCGAATACTCCCAGCAACTGATGTAGAGTCCGCAGTACCGCCAGCAGTTAAGGTTATTGCTGTTGCACCAACTGTTCCATCATATTCTACACCTTTAGCTACTATTGTGCCTGCTCCTGTAGAATCAACGAAATCCTCAATATTAATATCATCACCAGACTCATCAGTTAATATTAGGTTACCAGTTTCTGCAACCTGAGCCGAAACCCCTGTTTCGCCAGCTCTTTCGTTAACAGCATCGGCAATTGCAGCCATATCTGTTGTTGATGTTGGATTAGCAGAAATAACGCTTCCGTTTAAGCTGAAAGATAACGCTCCTGAGTTACTTAACGCAGAAAGTTCAACTTGCGTACGAGCATCAGCTGTTATACCGGTATCTGCTTGATTAGCATTTATAGAATCGGCAATGGTAGAAGCGCTAGCTCCCGCAGCATTTGTAATAGGAGTATTAGCACCATCTTTACCTACTAACGTAAGACCACCATTAGTAACACCATTACCGTTTGTTGCTGCAGTTGCACCAGCAGTACCTGCTTCACCTAAGCCGGCAGCGGTACCAGCCAAATCGAATGACTGTACACCAATGTTACTCGCACTAATATTCTTTAAAGATACAGAAATTGTTTCGTTAGCATTAGCACCAACTTGGAATTGTTTTGTACCAAAGCTACCATCTAGCAATTGCTGCCCACCAAACGAAGTCGTATCTGAAATGCGTGTTAGTTCTGTTTGTAACGCTGAAACTTCTTTTTGTAATGCTTCACGGTCAGTAGCTGAGTTTGAACCATTAGATGATTGTAATGCAAGTTCACGCATACGTTGTAGTATGTTGGTAGACTCATTCATTGCACCTTCAGCCGTTTGCGCCATTGAGATACCGTCGTTAGCGTTACGTTGTGCAACCGCTAAACCATTTACCTGTGAAGTTAAACGGTTTGAAATTTGCAGACCTGCCGCATCATCTTTTGCGCTATTTATACGCATACCCGATGATAAACGCTCCATTGACGTTGCAAGGTCAGAACCTGAAGCTGAAAGGTTACGTTGAGCGTTTAGTGAAGATACGTTTGTATTTACTGAAATCATAATAAAACTCCTGATTACTTTCGTAATGTTGCTGTTTAAGTTTAACCAAGAGCTATCACAATTATATGTTCAAGCTCCTTACTGATTAGGTTAACGGCAGCAAAAAAAATAACTTTAATCTTTTTTGTATTTTTATTTATTTTTGTAATTCGAAAAGTTCAGAAACAGTATTCGGTTTAACATGATGAACATCTATATGATACTTAAGATTACTTACGCCATTGTCGTCAGTTAATTTGTACACATCTAAAAAAGGCATGGAATTAGTTTTACAAAGTTTTTTAAGTTTAGAGTTAAAGTAGGCAATTAAAAGCTTAAATTCATTTTTTTTGTTAACATCAAGACTCAATATAGCTTGGGGGTGCGGGGAAGGAACACCATATATAATAAAAGTATGCCTATTTTTATTTTCTTCTTTTAGCATATTAAAATATTTTTCTAGCATGAAATCAACCACTAACAAAGGATCTTTACCATGCTTTAAACTGTAATTAAATATGCCTTCGTTAACCCTGCAATCAATTTCACCAAAACCTAGAATAATAGTACTACTTTTAGGCAGACCGCTAAAAACAACTTTTAGGCTGGATTTGTACTGGTTGTAATCACCTATCAGGTGAAATATTTTTGTACCAGTAATAAAAAGAGACTTTACTGTATTTTTCTTATTTTGATATTTTACTGTCATTCCATTAGGTGCAAAACCATTACTTTCAGATATAAAGTAAATGCTGGGTTGTATTTCTGCTGTATAGCTAAACTGATTCGATTGACGATATATAAATAGTTGCTTGAGGTAGTGGTGGAAAATACGATGATTTTTTAAGTTTAAATTTTTAGACTCAATAGTATGTATTTTTTCACTTAACAATATAGCCTGCATTCCTTCAATATCATTATCGAAAAGCCAAAATAAAATAGCTTTACCTATTAATAACTCACATAATTGAAAGTCATCAAGCCGGTGGCTCATTAAGCCAATATCAGCGAACTCAAGAGCATCTTCATATTGATGTAGAAACATAAAGTTACTGAATATCTGAAAGTAAACTTCTGATTGCTTTGAATCAATTTCTAAAATTTTTAATTGCAGGTTAAGTGCGTCATGGAAACGTCCTTGCTCTGTAAGGAAAATACTAAAGTCTAGTAAATACTTAGCTTCAATTGGATTACTTTGAATAGCTTTTTGGAAGTTTTTCTCGGCATCAATGTGTTTACTCAACCTTTTTTGAGTATTTGCTAGGTTAATTAAAGCTTCACAGTAATTTTTTTTAATCTGCAGTGCTTTATGGTAGCTATTTTCTGCTGATTTGAATTCTTTTTTATCAACAAAAACATTACCTAGGTTATTAAAAAGCGAAGCTCTGTAGGGAGTTTTTTTTATTAACCGATTAAAAATATTTATAGACTCATCTAACTCGCCGAGCTGATGCTGCATGAGAGCTTTTAAATGAAGCGCGTCAAAAAGATTCGAATTTTTTTTTAATATCTGCTCTAATAATACAGATAGTAGGTCAAATTCCCTTTGTTTGTATAGCTCACTAGCTCTGCTAATTTTTTCCTTAATTCCCATAATTTATCCCCATAAAAAAAGGCTATGATATTAGCCTTTTTTAAATATTTAAAAAACAAGATTAAACTTAACCGCCAAGAAGGCTAATAGCCGCCTGAGGTATTTGATTAGCTTGAGAAAGAATTGAAGTCCCTGCTTGTTGCAATATTTGGTTTTTAGTCATATGCGCTGTCTCTGTCGCAAAGTCTGTATCTTGAATACGACTTCGTGATGCAGAAACATTTTCAGATATATTTGCTAGGTTACTAATTGTATGGCCAAAACGATTTTGCACAGCACCCAAATCAGCTCTTTGACTATCAATCTGAGCAATTGCACCATCAATTATAGATAGCGCATTTTGTGAACCTGATTGGGTTTGAATATCTATAGATCCAACAGTATCTAATTCAGATACATTAGCGGCGGTATCTGCACCTAATGTTACATCCCCAGCAGTAACAGAAAAAGCCTGAGTAGAGGATAGTCTAATGGTACCGGCAACTGAAGTAGAGTCATTACCACCACCAGTTAAAGTTATTGCTGTTGCACCAATTGTTCCATCATATTCGACACCTTTAGCTACAATAGTTCCTGTTCCTGTGGAATCTAAAAAGTCTTCAATCTTTATATTCTCACCAGATTCATCCGTTAGAATTAAATTCCCTGTCTCAGCAACGGCTGCAGAAACACCTGTTTCACCGGCTCGAGCGTTTACTGCATTAGCTATAGCAGTCATATCTGTTGTTGATGTTGGGTTTGCTGAAATAACATTACCATTTATTTTAAACGATAAGGCTCCTGCATTGCTCAACCCTGAAAGTTCAACTTGAGTTCTCGCATCTGCGGTAATACCAGTAGATTCTTGATTAGCATTTATAGAATCGGCAATAGTATTTGCACTTGCACCGGCTGCATTTGTAACAGGTGTGTTTGCACCATCCTTACCAACTAAAGTTAGACCACCGGCTGTAACACCATTAGCCGTTACTGAGCTTGCATCAGCTGCCGCAACTCCAGCTTCACCTAAGCCAGCAGCAGTCCCAGCTAAATCAAATGACTGAATACCAATATCACTTGCCGCAACACTATTTAATGACAAAGAAATAGTTTCATTTGCATTAGCCCCTACTTGAAACTGCTTAGTGCCAAAGTCACCATTAAGCAGCTGTTGCCCACCAAAAGAGGTAGTATCTGATATTCGAGTTAATTCGGTCTGTAATGCCGAAACCTCTTTTTGTAATGCCTCTCGATCAGAAGCGGAGTTTGAACCATTCGCTGATTGAAGAGCTAACTCTCGCATACGTTGGAGAATATTAGTAGATTCATTCATAGCACCTTCAGCAGTTTGTGCCATTGAAATACCATCGTTAGCATTACGCTGCGCAACCGCTAGACCGTTAATCTGAGTAGTCAACCGGTTTGAAATTTGTAGGCCGGCGGCATCATCTTTTGCGCTATTAATACGCATACCTGATGACAAACGCTCCATCGAAGTTGCTAAGCCTTCGCCAGATTTAGTTAAGTTACGTTGTGCGTTTAGTGACGACACATTAGTATTTACTGTTAATGCCATTTTACCATCTCCTAGGTTTAAACAGAGTGTGGTTCAACACGATTTAACAGGAACCACTGTTCGATAATTTCTTACAATAAGAAAAGCATTTACTGTGCCAACTTTAATTAATTTTTAAGCCATTGTTTTTTAGGTGAAAATATATAATTTATTGAATTGTAAATAAAGAGTGAAGTTGTTTAGAAGGGAGTGACATTTTTTTGCCGCGGTTTTGTAGCCAATTTTTGCCGCAAAATATTGCCGCTTTAAAGTAGGTAAAGCGGCAAGGTATTTCTGCTTATAATCTGCTTATAAGTAATCGAATAATGAAAGGTTAGTTAAGCGACCAAAAGTTGCTTGCGATGCTTGCAGTGCCGTTTCTTGCTTAGTCAGTTCGCTAATAGCTTCTGCCATATCAACTTCAACTAAGTTAGAGCGATTACTTTTATTTTGAATATCGAGTGCTAAGTTTGAATCACTTACTCTTTCAAGTGCATTCATACGCCCACCTAAACTTGCTTGGGTAAACACGACTTGCTCACTGGCGTTTTGTAATTGCACTAAGCCATCAGCAAGTACTTGCTGAAAGTCATCACCTTCAAGTGTGCCATCGTTAAGGCCGGTAATAAGTGCTTGTAGTGTATTGAGTACGTTTTCTTTGCCTGGTTTTTCAAGGCTAAAATCGAGTTGGCCTGGTGCAGTGCCTTCAAATTCAATTTTCATACCTGCAAAATCGATAGGCTCATCAGTAACTTCACCTGTTACTGCGGGGGTTAATGCTGCGCCGTCTCGGTATATTTCGTAGGTTTGTGGATCTGTTGCTGTAGCACCTGGGCTTACTAATACACTATATGTATTTGCAGTTGCTAGAGCTGTTGGGTCTGCGTTGTAATTTGCTTGATGAAACTTATCAAACTCAGCTTGGCCGTCAACATATACACTTGCCGCTGTAATAGAGCCTGAAACACTTGCCGTGTTAGATTCTACATTTAATCGCGCGTTAGTTTTTTCAAACGTATCAAAGCCGTTATCACTCGCTTTAATTGATACCCCTTCAGCTATAGTTATTTGGTGCTGGCCTTGGTCGCCATTATAGGTGTACATACCCGCTGCAGAATCAAACTGATAAGGCTGCGTGCTGTCTTGGTATCCTGAAAATATAAATTTACCGTCTTCTGATCGGGTGTTCATTAAGTTAGCTAACGTTTGTTGAATGCCACTAAGTTCTGATGCAAACGTCTTTAAATCGTCCTTAGTATAAACACCATTACCAGCCTGAATAGTGAGCTCTTGCGCTTGTTGAATATTACTATTTATACTTTGTAATACGCTTTCTTCTGTTTCTAGGCGGCCATTTAGCTGATCGATATTTTTAGTGTATTGCTCATTCGTTTGTATTTTATTTGAATACAGCATAGCTTGCGAAATAGCAGCTGGCGCTTCTGAAGTGGTTAAATACTTTTCACCTGTTGTTACTCGCTCTTGAGCATTTGCAACACCTTGTTGGTTGTCGAGTATTTTATTTATGTTGTTTTGGTACATTAAATTATTTGATAAACGCATAATTACCTCGCCGCATTTAATAAGGTGTCAAAAATTTCTTGAGCTGCTGCTAAAACTTGTGCTGATGCTGAATATGATTGTTGAAAACGCAGTAAATTTGCGGCCTCTTCATCTAGGTTTACACCCGATAACGACTCGTACCATGCCTCAGATTGCTGTGCTAGAGCATCAAATGCAGCCCCACTTGTGATTGCTTGGCCAGTTATAACACCTATATCACTCACTAATCCTGAATAAGCTTGGTTGAACGTTTTATGGTTGTCGGCCGTTGCTGTTGTTTCTACATTTAAACGGACTAACTCACCATTTTGTAAATCAGCTAATTTTAAACCATTACGGTTATCGTCAAAGCCGCCTTCGTTAAACTCAAGTGTAAAGGTATCGCCTGTTGCTGGTGTACCTTCTATATCAAAATCGAATCCGTAGGTATCAAATGGAGCACCCGCTTGCGATAACATTCCTTTTGCAGGAGGCGTAATAGTAAAAGTGCTCGTTCCGCTATTATCTGTAATTTGATATTCGTTAGCATTACCTGTTTTAACAAGCGTTATTTCACCGTTTGTTAAGCTTGGTGTTGAAGTAAATCCACCGGAGGTAACACTTGTTACTTCTCCCGCTGAAATAGTAGCGGTACCTATATTATTTAAATCGTTAGCAGTACGGATTGGCGATGCTAGTGCTAAATCTTCTGCGCGCCCTGTTGCAAGTGTAATACTTGAAGCAGCATCTGAATTAAGCTTTATTTGAAATTGATCCCCCTCAACACCAGCCCCAGATACATTTACTTGAAGACCAAATGATTCGCCTGAGGTTATAGTCGATGAATCAATAACACCTGACGATATATCAGCAAGTGAAGGCTGCCCCAGCGGATCGCCTTTGTTATCTATAGGCTGAATACTTACTTCGTTGGCATTGCCTGTATAGGTAATAATAAAGTCACTGGCAGGAAGTTCACTGCCCTTACCTGGCTCTACCGTTGCAGTCATACCAGCAGTGCCCGTGTTAGCTTGATACGCATATGCGCCAACGGTAGGTATATTAAAAATATTACCCCCTAGCTGACCTGTTGCATCCATACCCAATTTGTTTTGTTCGTTAAATGCATCAGCAATAGCTAAGCCCATTTGACCAATTTGGTTTTGCGCAGGGACTAATATGTCATCTCTAAAAGCAAGTAAACCGCCAATTTTGCCTTTAAGCTTGCTTACATCAACTTCAAGCGGCACAGCTTTGCCACCATTAACGTCAAGCGTGAATTCTTTAAAGTTAGGATCAGGATCCCCTGTCATCGAAAATAAGTTAAATGCGCCATTTTGCATAACAACCGCTTCGCCTGTGCCCATAAAAACGAGTTTTTCGCCATTTGGACCATCAAGCGTTTCTATGTCTATTAGCTCTGACAAGTCGCGTATTGCTTTATCGCGTTCGTTATAGGTAGAGCTGGCATCTGCGGCGTTATTAGTGCCATTAACTGCTGCAATATTTTGATTTAGCGTACTAATACTTTGAATGAGTGAGTTTGCTTCATCTGAAAATATTTCGAGCTGCTCGTTTACTATACTTTTTTGATCAAGCACGATGCCCGAAAGCCTATCCATTTGATCAATTAAACTTTGCGCATCTGTCATTACTAATGAGCGAGCAACAGTAGACGAAGGCTGATTTAACGCCTCTTGCACGTTATTAAATAAAGAGTTAATACCAGTCGAAAGGTTGTTCGACTCTTCAGAGAAAATAGTATCAACCCGATTAGCCTCAGTAATAAACTGATCGAAAAACGATTTATTAGAGGTGTCACGATTTAGCTGTGACTGAGCAAACTCGTTTAATAATCGGTATGTTTCGCCTCGCCCCACTTGGTTATCAACCATAGTGGTAAACTCTGTACGCTCACGCACATAGCCTTCGGTATTTACATTGGCGATATTTTTACTTGTCGTTTGCAGTAGCTCCGAGCTTGCTCTAACCCCAGAACTGGCAATGTTCAATAAATTAAACGACATGTTACTCTACTCCTTGGCGGATCACGTTTGCCGCAATGTCTTTTAGCTGACTGCTATTGAGCACTTTTTTTATTTTGCTGGCATAATTTGGATCGGTTGCATAACCTGCTTTTTGTAATGAATCTAAAAAGTCGTTTGGTTTAGCTGTATTTTGTAATGCTTCTTTGTAGCGTGGGTTTTGCGTTAAAAAATCAACGAAGTCGTTCACGCTGTCTTTAATTGAATCGTAGGCTCTAAAGCTGGCTTGTTTTTTAACGGGTGTACCTTGCTCAAACTCAAGCGTTATTTTGCTTGCTTTATCACCTTCCCAGCTTTTATCTGACTTAATATTAAACAAGTTATTTGAGCTGCCACCGTCACTTTTATTAATAATGTGTTTACCCCAACCGGTTTCAAGTGCCGCTTGTGCAACCATTACCGCAGGATTTAAACCAATTTTTTGCGCTGCCGTTTTAGCGTGTTCCCACACTGAACTTACAAACTCTTCTGCATTTTTAAATGTTGGGCTATAGGTTTTAGTCTCTGCAGTATCGACTTTAGGCTCAGCAATATCGGCTTTAGTACTCTTAACGATAAGATCGGGTTGCTTATTTTTTTGCTCATGAGGAAGAGCGGAACCGACTTGCGTATCGCTAAAAATATCGTTGGTTGTTCTAAGCACCGAGCCTGGCATAAAGTTTTTAGACTCAGGCGATAACTGCTGAACTATTAGATCGGCAAGGCCTAACGAGCCATTTGATGAAAGCTCTGTTGAAAGTTGCTGATCGTGCATTTCTTCAAAAAACTTTACGCCACTTGAATTAAATGGGCTGTCTTTGTCTTCAAATGCTTCGTTAGCTTTACGCATTCCTTTGAGCAACATTTGCGTAAAAATAGCTTCAAATTGTGCGGCCGCTTTTTTGAGCGCAGCTTTAGAGGCATCAGTTGATGCATCGCCACTCGTTAAGGCTTCTTTACGAAGTGAATCTAAGTTGCCTAAATCAAAAAAGTTTTGTTTATCGAGGTGATTAGTTTCCATCGGCTTTTTGACACAAAATGAATAATACAGTTAAAAATGCAAAAATTGAGCCACTACAGATAAAACAAGGAAGATAAAAATAATAAACTTAAGTTGCTGTAAATAAAAAGCCCTAATTTCAAAAATATAGGGCTTAAGTAATACGTTATTTATTGGCTTGAGTTATTTATATAACAACGAGCTGTCCGTTAATTGCGCCGGCTTCTTTTAGTGCTTCTAAAATAGCCATTAAGTCGCCAGGCGCTGCGCCTACTTCGTTAATTGCGCGAACTAAATCGTCAAGGCTTACACCTGGATTAAATACAAAGGCGCGCGAGTCATCTTGATTTACATCAATAATGCTCTGCTGCGTGACAACAGTATCACCGTTTGCTAGCGGGTTTGGTTGTGACACATTTTGTTGTTCTGCAATTGTTACTGTTAAGCCACCGTGAGTTATAGCGGCAGGCTGAAGCTTAACGTTTTTACCAATTACAATTGTACCTGTGCGCGAGTTAACTATAATTTTAGCGGCCATATCAGCTGGCTTAAATTCTAAGTTTTCGAGTGTTGATAAGTACGATACACGCTGGGATGCATCGCGTGGAGCTATAACACGAATAGAAACAGAATCAATTGCCTGTGCGCTATTTGGGCCAACTAAGTCATTAATTGTTTTTTCTAGGCGTTTTGCCGTTGTAAAGTCTGGGCGGTTTAAATTAAAAGTAATGTAATCGCCTTGCATAAATGGGCTTTCCACGGCGCGCTCAACTGTAGCGCCATTTGGTATACGACCAACTGTAGGGGTGTTAATTACAACTCTACTACCATCAAGGCCTTGTGCGCCTAAGCCACCGACAATTAAACTACCTTGTGCAATTGCGTACACGTTACCGTCTACACCCTTTAAAAAAGTTTGTAGTAAAGTACCGCCACGTAAGCTGCCTGCACTACCAATAGAAGAAACCGTAATATCGATTGCTTGCCCAGGCTTTCTAAATGCAGGTAATTCTGCATGTACCGCCACAGCGGCAACATTTTTAATTTTAGGGCTTTGAGTTGAGGGTAGCGTAATACCAAAGCTGTTCAACATGCCTCTAAAACTTTGTTGTGTGTATGAGTTTTGCTCGCCAGTGCCTGGCAAACCAACTACTAAGCCATAACCGACTAATTGGTTAGAGCGTACGCCTTCAACCATAGACACATCTTTTATGCGCTCAGCACTGGCAGTAAACTGCCAACCTAATAACACAACTAAACATAAAGCTTTAAGGCTATTCATGTTGTTACCCTCTAAAATGGAAACAGCGAACTGCTAAAGAAACGTGTAAGCCAACCAGGACTTTGCGCCTCTTGCGTTTGCCCTTTACCTGAGTATTGAATACGTGCATTAGCAATACGATTTGATTCAACCGTATTATCGGCGCTTACGTCTTGCGGGCGTACTAGCCCTTCTAAACGAATAAACTCTTCACCGGTATTAAGCGTTAGCCATTTTTCGCCGCGTATAACTAAATTACCGTTAGGTAAAACGCGCATTACATTAACCGAAATATCGCCCACTAAGCTGTTTGACTGGTTTGATTTTGAATCACCCGTAAACGACGAATCGCTGCCAATACCAAACTGGATACTATCGCCACCTATATTTACAGGTAGACCACCTAAGCCAATCACTGGGTCTAAGCTTGCGTCAGTTTCTTTGTCTGTTTCTGTTTTAGCGGCCTTTGTTGCTTGAGTAGACTCTTGCAATTTAACCGTAATTATATCGCCAGTACGTAGCGCTTTTTTATCGGAATATAAGTCGTTTGATGTATGAGTATTAAACAATGAACCTGTGGCTACCAGCGGCTCTAAAATGGGCTCGGGGTACATAGGTGCGTAGTAAGGGTCGTCCTGCACTACCTCACTATTTTGCGTAGACATACAGCCACTTAAAAATAATGTGCCCGCTGCAAATAAAATAATATTACGCATAATTCCCCCTATTCTATTAAAGCTGTTGATTGATATAACTCATCATTTCGTCAACGGCCGAAATTACTTTTGAGTTCATTTCGTAAATACGCTGAGTTTCTATTAGATTTACCAGCTCTTCAGTCACATTTACGTTAGATGTTTCGAGTGAGCCTTGAATAATACTACCTAACCCTTCAACACCAGGATTACCTTGTACAGGCGCACCACTTACAGCCGTTTCGGTATAAAGGTTTTGACCAATTGGCTCAAGACCCGATGGATTAATAAAGTCACTAATAGTCAGCTGACCAATTACAACGTTATCGGCTTGGCCTGCAACACGTACAGATACTTCGCCGTCTTGCGAAACCGTAATTGATTGCGCGTCATCAGGTACATTCATTTCTGGCTGAATAACGTAACCTGCGCCCGATGTTACAATTCGTCCATCGCCATCGGTAGTAAACTGACCATTGCGCGAGTAAGCAATATTGCCATCTGGTTGCAGTACTTCAAAAAAACCTTCGCCAGAAATCATCCAATCTAGTGAGTTTTCGGTGGTCAACATGTTGCCTTGCGTAAACTCTTTTTGGTTAGCTACAACTTTAGCACCCGCACCTAACATTAAGCCCGACGGCATTTCGGTATCTTGCGATGAACGACCACCTGGTTGATTAATATTTTGATAAAGTAAATCTTCAAATATAGCGCGGCTTTTTTTGTAACCTACGGTACTCGCATTCGCTAAATTATTTGAGATAACCGATATATCGGTTTGTTGAGCGTCTAGCCCAGTTTTACTGATCCACAATGCTGGATTCATAATCGTGTCCTCACTTTAAAGTTAAACTATGCGTAATAACTGATCTTGACGCTCGTCAATTTCTTCAGCTGTTTTCATTAATTTCACTTGTAATTCAAATTGGCGCTGGTGGCTTATCATGTCGACCATTTCGTGAACAGGGTTCACATTTGACATTTCAAGCGAACCACTTAAAACTTTTACATTGGCAGAGGTATCTACTGTTACATTTGCTTTTGGTCTGAATAAACCATCGTTACCTTTTTCGAGCTGGGAGCTATTTGCTTCTACCACTCTAAGCGTGTCTATTTCTTCTAAAAAGTTAGCGGGAGCGCCTTGCGGTCGAACTTGAATAGCGCCATCTTGGCTAAACCCTATTTTTTCGACTGGGACGGGTAAAATAACAGGTCCCCCTTCGCCAATAACTTGACGACCGTGGCTGGTTACGAGCATGCCTTGAGCA
Source organism: Pseudoalteromonas sp. SG43-3 (assembly GCF_014164385.1). Taxonomy (NCBI): domain Bacteria; kingdom Pseudomonadati; phylum Pseudomonadota; class Gammaproteobacteria; order Alteromonadales; family Pseudoalteromonadaceae; genus Pseudoalteromonas; species Pseudoalteromonas sp. SG43-3. Next base: position 13,057 of record NZ_JACJFC010000007.1, on the reverse strand, counting down.
GTAATGTTTAACGTACCCACTTTTGTGTAAGCTTCATTACCGGAGGCATCTTGCACAGCAAGCCATGCATTATCGCTCATCGCGATATCTAAGTCTCGCCCGGTTTGAACAATGCCACCCGATACCATGTTTGAACCCGGACGCTCTTGCATTGAAAATACACGTGTAGGCAAACCTTCGCCAAACGCTTGCATAGAACGCGCCTGGGCAAAGTCAGCTTTAAATCCTGTTGTATTTGCATTCGCCAAATTATTGGCTTTAAGCGCAAGCCCTTGTAGGCTTTGCTTAGCGCCAGAGGCCGCAATGTAGACCATTTTGTCCATAGTATCGACTCACATAAAAAATCTCTGAACTTATAAATGCAAAATAGGTGCCAGATTAAATTTGACGCAACATTGAGAGGTATTTAGAAGGGCTTACAAAGAGGACTTATAAAAAAGGCTGCAAAAATGCAGCCTAATATATTTAATGGGGTTTAGCTTATCGAATCTGCAAAATACTTTGCTGAATAGTTGAGTTAACTTCAAGCGCACGTGAGTTTGCTTGGTAATTACGCTGTGCAGTAATTAAGTCTACAAGCTCGTTTGTAAGATTAGTATTTGATTGCTCAAGCGCTGATGAGTTAATTCCACCAAACGTACCCGAACCGGCTTCACCCGCTACAGGTTCACCTGAATCAATACTTTGCTTCCAGCTTGTATCACCCACTTGTGATAACCCTTGTGAATTTGGAAAACGTACCATAGCCACTTGGCCTAGGAATGTTGAGTCACCATTACTGTAAGAAGCGACAATTTTACCGTCTGTTCCTATATCAATTCCGGCTAAACGACCTACTGTTGAGCCATCTTGATCGAGTGCTTTTACTTCAAAACCACTTGAATACTGAGTTGGGATACGTCCAGCTGTGTTGTTTTCATCGCGCCAGTTAAGCTCAATACCAGTACCTGGGAAAGTTGCACCATTGTCTAGTAATGTTGATAAGCCAGTACCAGAACCCGCTGGTAGTAGTATTTCATCAAAAGTAGTTGTATTTGTATTTGCTACACCGCCTGTTGTTGATGGTAAACCACTTGAGTTAAAACCTAGGGTGGTCAGTGGTGTATAAGGTGTCGTTGTTTGTTCTCCACCAGTTGTGGCATCAACTACTTTGCCATCGAGTGTTGCGTATACTTCCCAACTGTTATCTGTACCACCTGCTGCGGCATCATCTTCTTTAGCAAAAAAGTATTGTAAAATGTGTGGTTCACCTAGTGAATCATATACCGTTGTTGACGTAGATGAGTTATAAGTACCACTAGATGTTGGGTCAAAAGCAATACCCGGAGCATCTGCTGTTGCATCTAAGTTAAACGACAAAAATACATTTTCTGTTGCGCGAGGTGAACCAGACGAATCAGGGATTTGAATTGGATCAGTTGTGCTCAAACTTACCGACGTTGTATCACCTGTAGATGAGTCAACAGGGAATGCTTGTAAAAAGTTACCTTTTGCGTCAACCATAAAGTTATCTTGGTTAAGCTTAAATGCACCCGCACGTGTATATGTTAAATCTTGCGAAGATAAATCGTCTGTCATCGCAAAATAACCTTCACCAGTGATTGCTAAATCAAGTGAGTTATTTGTAAATTGTAGTGAGCCTTGATGAAACTGCTGCGCAACCATGGTTGTTTGCACACCGTCACCATTTTTAGTCTTACCAGAGCTAAATACTGACGATGCGTAAACATCGGCAAACTCAGCGCGTGACTCTTTAAAACCTGTGGTATTAACGTTTGCAATATTATTTGCAGTTACGTCTAAATCTTTTTGTGCGGCAGCTAAGCCAGTTAATGCAATATTGAAGCTCATAATTCACCTCTAACCTGTTAATATTTAGCCTGCTGACAGGCGAAGTATAATTAAAATTTATTACGCGATTTCTGCGACGTCTGTCAACCTAACCGCACCTTCTTTAGTGTTAATAATAATGCCACTTGAGCCATTAATATTAACGCTTTCAATGTTCTTAAATGTAGCAATGGGTAAGCTTGAAAATTCACCGTCAGTACTTCCTTCTGCGGTTACTGAGTATTCACCTTCAGGTAAACGCTCACCAGCTTCATTTTTGCCATCCCACGCAAAACGTACCGCACCTGCTGGCTGAGAACCCATATCAATAGTTCTTACTAGCTGACCTGATGCATCAGTAACTTTAATTTTTAAGTTATCAACGGCTTCTTCTGCCACTGCAGAGCCTCTGGCATCACCTGTTTCATTTAAATCCAGGGTGTTTGACTCTAGTAAAGCTTGTTTGCCTACAAGTGTAGATGCTTGCAGTGCTGAATTAGATGTCATTGAAGAGGCTAAAGATTCAAAGTTAGTATTTAAATCTGTAATCCCTTGCGCCATCGTAAAGCTGGTCATTTGAGCAATCATTTGGTCATTATCCGCAGGGTTACTGGGATCCTGATACGATAATTGCTGAGTTAACAAAGAGAAAAAGTCTTCTTGTGTTAACGCATCACTCTCATTATCACTGGTAGCAACTTGTTGCTCTTGCCAGCGTATAGAGTCTAAATAGGATGAAGATGTACTAATATCGTTACTCATAACCTACCCTCGGTTACCGCTGCCCTAGCAACAGTGTTTTACTTAGCATTTGCTTAGCTGCATCAGCAACTTGCACGTTTGTTTGGTAAGAACGAGAGGCAGAAATCATATTTGCCATCTCCTCTACAACATTAACGTTGGGTTTATAGATATAGCCATTTTCATCCGCACTTGGATGGTTTGGGTTATATTCAATTTGTAATGGAGCATCGCTTTCAACAATGCCCAAAACTTTAACACCAACTGCGGAGCCCTGCTGGTTACTTGCTGATGCTGAAGCTTTTGTTAGCTCAGCCGCAAATACAGGTTGGCGCGCTCGGTACGTTTTATCTTGAGATGAACTAATGGTATTAGCATTAGAGATATTACTAGCTGTGGTATTTAAGCGAACATTTTGTGCGCTCATACCCGAACCTGCAATATCGAAAACATTATATAAACTCATAATTTTTATCCTTGACTACCGAGAGCTTTATTCAGACCTTTGAATCTGCCGCTTAAAAATTGCAAGCTGGCCTGATACTCCATAGCATTCTGTGTATACAAGTTTCGTTCCACTTGTATATCAACCGAGTTACCATCGCCTGTATCTGATTGATTTGGCGAACGAAATGATTCAGAGCTGCCCATACTACGAGTACCTCCACCAATGTGTTTATCATTAGTTCTTACCATAGTATTGCCGCTTTGCTGAGTTGACCTTGCCGCTTTTAAAGCTGAGGCAAAGTCTATATCTTTTGCTTTATAGCCAGGCGTATCAGCGTTAGCTATATTAGTTGCAATTAATTCTGCTCGCTGTGAACGTATCAACATGGCTTGCGGATGCACACCTAATGCTTTATCAAAACTGATAGCCATAACCTTCTCCAAAAAATTGACTTACCCATGAATAAAGCAAAAAATAAGCCATTAATATTAGTAAGTGTTATATTTTTATAAGGTTATGTATCTAAATAGAAAAACGACGCTGAGGGCGTCGTTTTAGGGAAATGGATTAACTTAGTTATTTCTTTTGGTAAATGATACCGGGGTTGCATCTAACCATATCATATTCAGTACTTAGGCCTGTTAGGGACTCTGACGCGCCTAAAAATAAATACCCTTTTGGGTTTAATGCTTGTGCAAACTGATTAATAATTTTAGCTTTTATTTCAGGCGCAAAGTAAATAAGTACATTACGGCAAAAAATAATATCAAACTTGCCCATTAACGCGTAAGAATCAAGCAGGTTTAGGTGCCTAAAACTAACTTGTTTTTTTATTGTATCGTTTACTTGTGCCATACCATTGCCGCTGTCTTTAAAAAACTTTTTACGACGCTCTGCAGATAACCCTCTGGCAAGTGCAAGCGCGTCATATTCTGCATTTTTACACATATCAAGCATGGTATTAGATATATCGGTACCAATAATTTGTGCCCCCATACGAAGCACACCTGGTTGCTTGGCGTTAAATTCAGCTACTGACATAGCTATTGAATAGGGTTCTTGTCCTGACGAGCTGGCAGCAGACCAAATTTTTAAAGGCCTCCTTAAGTCTTTAAACTCAGGAAAAAGCTTATTTTGGAGCAACTCAAATGGGTATTGATCTCTAAACCACAAAGTTTCGTTTGTGGTCATTGCATCAACTACAGCGGCTCTTAATTGCCGCTCGTGAGGCCCAAGTGTTTTACTAACCAACTCCGATAAAGATCCCACATTAAATCGAGTCATTAACGGAGCAAGTCGGCTTTTAACTAAATACTGTTTATTTTCACCTAAAACAATGCCGCATTGCTGCTCTAAAAACGAACGAAACTGGTCGTATTCACTTTGCTGCAAATCTTTATTATTCAAGTTAGTAGCACCTATTTTTGTTAATCACAATGAACCCACTTTTTAACCGCTGTTGCTAATTCGTCTGGGTTAAATTTAGCAATAAAGTCATCAGCCCCTACTTTTTCAATCATCGCTTGGTTAAAAACACCACTCAGAGAGGTATGCAAAATAACATGCAAAGGTGCAAGTTTGGGATCTGCTTTTATTTCAGCTGTTAAGGTATAGCCGTCCATTTCTGGCATTTCAACGTCTGAGATGAGTAACGCTACCCGCTCAGTAATATCGTTTTTACAATCAAGCTCTGCTATTTCTTTTAATCTTATAAGTGCTTCTTTACCATTTTTGGCAAGCTCTGTTTGCACGCCTAACGGCTCTAGGGCACGTTTAACTTGATTACGCGCAACAGCAGAGTCGTCTGCAATAAATACGATACGTTCGCCTAAATCTTTTTGAATATCGCCACTTTGTGCAACTTCAGCACTTACTTCTGTGTTTACTGGGCAAATTTCGTTGAGAATTTTTTCTACATCGAGAATTTCCACTAATTCATTTTCGATTTCGGTCACTGCCGTTAAATATGAATAACGTCCGGCGCCTGATGGCGGTGGCATTATTTTTTCCCAATTCATATTTACAATACGTTCAACTCCGCCCACTAAAAACCCTTGCACAGAGCGATTGTATTCAGCAATGATTATAAAGCTGTCTTTAATGTTGTCGATTGGGCGCCCACCTACAGCCATTGATAAATCAATAACCGAAATGGTTTGACCACGAATATGTGCAACACCACGAATATACGGATTAGATTTTGGCATGCTTGTTAGTGGAGGACATTGCAGCACTTCTCTCACTTTAAATACATTAATACCAAAACGCTGACGCCCTCTGAGCTTAAATAAAAGTAATTCTAGGCGGTTCTGCCCAACCAACTGTGTGCGTTGGTTTACTGAGTCTAAAATGCCTGCCATTCAAATCTCCTAAAGAAAACAAATAATACGGAACGATAATTGCTTTCTATTTATAAAGCTACATAACATCGCGGGTGCGTCTACTTTTTGACGCAAAATATTTATACCCTGTTTGAAACCATAAGCATAGTCGAAACATTATGAGTTTGTTAAAAAAAATCAGAAGATACAGTGTTTTTTATTTTGTTACTAGCTTGTGCTTTGTATTCCCTTTGCAAGCTAAAGTGTTTAGTAAAGATTTATTACAAGACATGGCCGTTGCTTACATAGCTAAGCAAATTGGTACATTACAAAATACTAATACTCAATTAAGTGCTCTGCCTTTAGACAGTCGCATTCCTGATCGTGTCTGTAATACAGAGCTTGAATTATCAACATCCGATGAGCCACCATTTAACCGCCAAGTAACCTTACAAGCCAAGTGCAATGATGCGCAAACGTGGGCTCAATACGTTCATGTAAGAGTTGTTGAAATGGCCCCAGTTGTTGTTGCCACTGCTAATTTAACTCGTGGTGAAGTAATAACTAAATCGCATTTAAGTATTGAAATGAAACCAACTCACTTTGTACGAATTCAGTACTTAGATGACCCTACAATGCTAATAGGCAGCAGAAGTAAACGAAATATTAGAAGTGGTATGCCAGTATTACTAAACCAAATTTGTATGGTGTGTAAAGGTGACTCTGTTAATATTTACGCTAATCTCAGAGGCCTTAGAATTAAAACCACAGGTATTGCTTTAGAAGACGGTACTTTGGGCGAACAGATACAAATAAAAAACAAAAAATCAGGTAAAGTTTTAAATGCGCGAGTAGATGGTGTAGAGTCTGTTCAAGTGAATATTTAATTTAGATTTATACTAAAGTATCCCACGTATATGCCGATAACATGGCATAAGTTGGGTAATATACGGGTTTATTATTATGGTTAATCAAGTTAATGGCAGTAATCAACAAGCTAATGCGCTTACAAATGCAAAGCAGCAACAAGTTGATTTAAAAAAAGATAACGCAAATACACAAGCTGCTCAGGCCCCTTCGCCTAAAGCTGCTAGTGATTCTGTAAGTTTAACGCCGCAGGCACAGCAATTAAAAACGCTTCAAGATAAAGCGCAGCAATCGCCTGGCTTTGACAGCGATAAAGTTGCTGAGCTAAAAAAAGCAATAACTGAAGGTAAATACCAAGTGGATAGTGAAAAGCTTGCTAAAAACTTAGCTGATTTTGAGTTTAACGTGTATGGCTGATCATAATAGTTTAATTAGCGTAAAACTAAACCAACAAGTAAGTTGTTTAGATTCTTTGCATACGCTATTAAACGATGAGCTTACTGCTATTGCCTCACGACGTGGTGCTGGTTTAAAAGAAATTGCCCAACAAAAAATGTCTTTTTTAACTAAGCTAAGCACTCTAGATAAAGAGCTAAGTAAGCTAATTGCCAGTAACGATACACAAAATCCTGAAATATCTGAGCTAATAAGCCAAGTTAAAACTCAACTTGCGCAATGCCAAAAACAAAATAATGTTAATGCTCATGCTGCCCGTCAAGCGCAACTTAGTGTTAAACAATTAAAAGAGATATTAATTGGCGCACCAACGTCAATGACCTACGACCAAGCCGGTAAATCTGTAAATACCGAGAGTAAACTGGTTCGTAATTTAAAAGCGTAAGCCCAAAATTTGACATTAAAAAAGCCTTATTGATTTATCAATAAGGCTTTTTTAATGTCCTTGTCTCGTCCTGAAATGTGTTTACACATTTAGGATTTATTATGACCAAGTCAAATAATATCAATTTTCTTAATAATGTAAGCCCCCTTAATAATTAAGAGGGCTTTATTGAGATTAAATATCCGTTTGATTATTACTACTTTCAATTAAGTGTTTAATCATCTCTTCCGATTGATTTTGTACATCAACCGCAGGCGCTGCTGCATCAATGCTTCCCCCACTTTGAGCTGGAGTATAAGCAATTGCAGAGCCTTCTTCATCAAGTAGATTATTTAAAGCAACTAACTGCTCTGTTTCAGAGTCAATTATTACATCGTTTATGCTTAGTGGTTCTGCTTCACTAACTCCTACCACCTGTTCTGGCGTGCTTGCTATTGTTCCTACATTTGCTAAATTAATGGTTTCGGTGTTTAACACTTCATCACCTTGCGTATCACCCAATGCTGACTCTTCGCTAAATGACGCTGGCATAATGTCGCCAGCACCTGAGCCTGATTCAGAGGTGTAAATATTGCCGGACTGCTCTACCTCGTCACCCGTATTTTTAATCAAGTAGTTTCCGACTTCATCAACAGTAACAAAATAATATTGCTCCCCTCCACCAATGTTTAGGTTGGCTAAGTTTAAAAACCCTCCCCAATCTCCATTGCTATCTGAAGTAAAGCTCCTTGAAAGTTCTAATACATCTAAATCTAGACCGAGTAAGTCAATGCCTAATAACGAAGAGCCAATAATGTATACTTCAGTATCTGGCTCTGTTGTCCCTTCAACTGATGGGAGTACAATACCTAATATTCCTGAACTAAAATCAGTAACCTCAAAACCTATTGGCGTGGTATCAATAACCAATCCAGATATACTACCGCTTGAAGTTGTATTACCTGATGTATCAGTTGCTACGGCTGTTACTGTGTACTCCCCATCAGCTAAGTCAGTATTAGCTGTAGCACTCCATACACCCGATGCATTAACAGTTTTTATTAATACAATACTTTCAGTTGGACCATTAAAGGTAACAGTTACAGACTCACCTGGAGCGGCAGTCCCCGTAACAAGCGGTGTTTGATCTGCGGTTAGCTCTAACCCCGAGTCAATTGTAATACCTGAGTCAATTGCGCTACTTGATGATTGCGTACCGATATTACCTGCACCATCAGCAATGCTTACATCTACGCTGTAGTTGCCCTCAGGAAGTACTTCTGCTGATGTCACACTCCACGTCCCATCAGCTCCAACTGTTGTTTGAACATTGTGAGTGGCACCAGCTGAATCAGTAAACATAACTATAACCGCTGCACCTGCAAAGCTTCCAGTAACTGACCCCGTAACAGTAGGCGTTGTATCTTGCCCTACCAATATTGGATCTATGACTACAGTTGGCGCTGTGTAGTCTGTGCTTGAAACCATAGTATCGCTTGATGAGTTACCCGCAGCATCACTCACTGTCGCAGTAGCACTAAAACCACCTTCACTAAGCGCGGTGGTAGCTGTTACTGACCATGTGCCATTTCCTGAAACTTGAGCGGTAATAGTTTGTGAATCGTTATTAGCATCAGTAATAACAACACTCACATTTGTACCTGCTGGTGCATCACTTATACCTGTTATAGTCGGTAGCGGGTTATTGGTTACAGATAATTGATCAACTTCAACTGTTGGTGGTGTTAAATCAATTATTCCACCAAGACTTGTAGAGCTTGAAAGCCCTAAGTCTTCAACTGTAGCACTTACAGTAAAGGCGCCTTCAGCTAATGGTGTTGTAGGTATTAGAGTCCACATACCTGCTATAGCCGTTGTATTATAAGTGGTAGCGGTACCGTCACTGTCAGTAATAACGACTTCTACATTACCGTTTATTACATCGGTAGTACCACTAATAGTAGGGGTTGTATCGCTTGTATCTATTATTGGATTGATTAGTAGGCTCGGTAAAGTGGTACTAACAGTGCCAGTTTGCGTTACTGTGGCTATATTTCCAGCATCATCAATACTAATAGCTTCTATGGTTAAATCGCCCTCAGCAAGTAAAGGGGTAACAACAAACCACGTGCCATCTCCTAATACCGTTGTGGTAACTTCATAAAGTGTGTTTGTAGAGTCGGTAACATTAACCGTAATTAAGCTACCTATTTCTTCGTCACTGGTGCCAGTAATAGTAGGCGTTAATGTATTAAGTACACCAAAGGCGTCTATTTCTAACGTTGGTGGAATGGTGTCTATAGTTACTTGTTCAATGACTGACTGCCCAGTATTACCTGCGGCATCAGTAATACTCGCATACACATCATAAACACCATCTGATAAGCTGGTGGTTACTAATGACCACGTGCCATCGCTACCAACTACAGCATCAAATACTGTTTCATCACCATTGCTACCAATAACTGTTACGTCAATGTCTGTACCGGGTGTTTCTTCCGATGTACCTGAAATTGTTAATATATCAGTGTTGCTAATGCTCAGTGGTAAAATTCCAACCACTGGCACTAGCGTATCAACGACGAATTCAAGCGTATCAGTAACTACGTTTTCTGCTTCATCTGTAATGCTTACATTAGCCACATGTTGCCCTTCAGTTAGTACATCTACCTCGAGTGAAAATAATCCAGCTGCATTAACCGTAGTGGTTAAAACTGAACCACCATCAAGTTGTATTTCAACAACACCATTAATTAAATCACTGGTACCTTGGATAATTGGCGTTGAATCCGATGTTGTACCAATAACCTGTAAGCCAAGTGTCGGCGATATTGTATCTACAACTCCGTCAAGTAGTTGCGTGGTAGTAATGCCGACCTCACTTAATACGTCAACTGTTATGCTAAATGTACCTTCAGCCAATGATTGAGGTACCTGTACTACCCACGTATTGTCATCTTGTACTATTGCAGTAAGCTCTTGTACTACATTTTCGCTATCCACCACTCTAACTAGCACTTCAGTGCCTGGTGCTTGGTCGGTCGTACCACTAATTATTGGTAAATCGCCTTCTCCAGTTACAAAGTCAACCACCGCATTCAGTACTGGGGTTGAAGCGTCTACATCAGCCGTAGTTATAGTGGTTGTATTACCAGCATCATCAGTTGCAGAAGCTTCAACAACCGATAAGCCAATAACATTAACTGCTAGGCCTAATAGCTCCCAATCACCATTTGCATCTGTGGTTACATCGTATGTTAAATCGAGTAAATCACCTGCAAGCTCTAGAGTAACCGTAACGGTTTTACCTTCGCCCAAATCAGATGTACCAGATAAAGAAACCAACTGACCTAATAGGAAGGAAGGCACAATTGTTAGCTCTGGTCCCACAGTATCAACCTCACCACCGGTTTTATTGTCGACTGAAGTATTGCCCGCAGCATCGCTAATAGTTGCACTAACACTGTAAACCCCCTCTGCTAAAATATTATCAGCAGCCGCTTGCCAGTCTCCATTCACATCGGTTTGAACGGTCATTTGATGCGATGCACCAGCTGAGTCCGTAAACGTAACTAAAACGTTTGTATTTGGCTCGTTTGATGTGCCATTAATTAATGGCGTGCTGTCTTGGGTAAGTATTAATGAACTTTGATTAATACTAATTTCGGGAGCAATTGTATCAATGGTTGCTGTATTTGTTGCGTCCCCGGTATTACCCGCGCTGTCAGTAACAAATACTTCAACTGAATAATCTCCTTGTGAAAGAGAATTACTTGCCTCTACAGACCATATACCACCCGTTTGAACAGTTGTATTTACAGTGTGCTCATTACCTTGTGCATCAGTGAATACCACTGCAACAGCATCACCCACATTAGCACCTGTCACACTTCCTGAAATACCTGGAGTTAGATCGGTACTTCCAGCAATATCGTTAATAGTCACAACAGGTGCTGTTATATCAACTTCCCCTGTAATACTTGTGTTTACAGGATTACCTGCAGTATCTGTTGTTGAAGCTAAAACCGTGTAAGTGCCCTCGCTCAACTCTGTACTTGCAGCGACTGACCATGTGCCATTTGCACCAACAGTAGCATTAACCGTTTGCTCTACACCTAAGCTATCTGTAATTAAAATAGCGACTATGGCGCCTTGTGGAGCTGTAGTTGTGCCTGAAATTGTTGGCGTTGTATCATTTGAAATTGTAAGCGGTGTAATATTAAGTGCTGGTGGAGTTAAATCGATAACACCGCTACCTGTTGTATTACTCGTTAAGCCTCCTTCAGTTACACTTGCCGAAACAGTAAATTCACCTTCAGGTAGAATATCTGTCGCATCAACACTCCAGATCCCACCTACCACAGTTGTAGTTACAGTATGTGAAACGTTATTAACGTCAGTTATGACAACCGTGATTTCTGTGTTATCTGCCGCACTACTTGTGCCTGATATTGCTGGTGTTTGATCGTTTGTATCAACAATTGTATTAATATTAATTGTAGGCGCATTGGTATTTAACGTTGCGGTACTATTTGCAACTGATTCATTCCCTGCGGCATCAGTAACACTTGCAGAAACTGTAACTTCACCATCAGTCAGTGCATCTGTAATATCTACAGTCCAAGCACCACCTGCACCAACAACAGTTGTGTAAGTCTCGGTACTATCTCCATCGGTCACAGTTACTGTAATACTCGTGTTTTCAGGTTCATTGGATGTGCCTGAAATAGTTGGCGTGCTGTCATTAATTGTACCTAATGCGTTTATAGTAATACTTGGTGCTTGAGTATCAATAAAGCTCGAGCCTGTATCCACACCTTGATTGCCAGCATCATCGGTAATACTTACCTCTACATCATAATTACCATCAGGCAAGCTTGGCGCCGTAACTTGCCAATCGCCGTTAGTATCAACTATTGCGGTTAAAGTATGTATATCACCGTTGCTATCTGTAATAACTATATCGACCACCGTATCCTGTGGTTCAGTTGTAGTGCCACTTATAATTGGTGTCTCAGTGTTAAATACAGTTATATCATTAAGTACAATAACAGGTACTTGGGTATCAATTGTTAAATTAATTGTCGTGTTGCTGATATTATTAGCGTCATCGGTAACACTTACTTGAGCCGTATAATCACCATCAACAAGTGCTACGGGGACATCTACTTGCCAATTGCCATCAGTACCCACAGTTGCTGTTAGTGTTTGACCACCAATAATAATGCTTACATCAGCACCAATCTCATTACTCGTGCCTGAAATTGTAGGGGTTGTATCTATTGTCGCGTTAACTTCGTTCACAATTAATGTAGGAGCAACGCTATCTATTTCACCTTGAGCCTGCTGCGTTGTTAAATTACCAACACTGTCTCTAACCTCTGCAACAACAGTGTATTGACCTTGCGCTAGCTCTGCTGGTACATCTGCTGACCAGTCGCCACCGGCTTGAACTGTCGCAGTAAACGCTTGGCTTTCTCCTTCACTATCAGTCACGGTTATATTAATTACAGTGCCTTGCCCCATATCGGTGGTGCCGCTAATTACTGGCGTACTGTCATTAGATAAAGCATCGACACTAACTGTTAGGTCTGGTGCCACGTTATCAAAATCAAGTGTATTGATTGTTCTGACATTACCAGCGGCATCCGTTGCACTGGCAGTCACATAGGCAAGGTTTAGTAAAGGTACTGTTATGTTTGCAAGCCCCCAGGTACCATCAGGATTTGTCGTTGCTGTATAAGTTGCGCCAACTAACCCACCAACTAGGTACTCTGTAATAGTGATTACAGAGCCTCCTGGTAAATCAGAATCCCCCGAAAGAGAAACTAAATTACCTAATAAAAACGATGGAATAATTTCAAGTTCAGGAGCAGTTACATCCACTTCGCCACTGTCAGTGCCGGTACCTGTGTTGCCCGCGGCATCGGTGATGCTGGCGCTAACGCTATAATTCCCTTCGGCTAATGTGCCTGTTGGTGTCGCACTCCAGTTACCATTGGCATCGGTTTGTACATCAATGCTTTGAGT